>WLNI01000004.1 GCA_009699875.1 Actinomycetota bacterium | reverse complement strand
TCAATCACTGTTGGATCGGGCCCCTTAGGCGTCGCCGTGAGCCCTGACGGATCGAGTGTTTGGGTGACCAACCAAAGCGCCGGCACCGTCTCGCGCATCGCTACCTCTGACAACACCGTGACCTCAATCACTGTTGGATCGGGCCCCGAGTTCGTCGCCGTGAGTCCCGACGGTTTGAGTGTGTGGGTGACCAACTTGAACAGCGGCACCGTCTCGCGCATCAGCACTACTGCTCCCTACGCCGTGACCTCAATCACTGTTGGATTGGACCCTCTGTTCGTCGCCGTGAGTCCCGACGGTTTGAGTGTGTGGGTGACCAACTATGGCGGCACCACCGTCTCGCGCATCGATACGTCTAACAACGCCGTGACCCCAATCACCGTTGGATCGAATCCCTACGGCGTCGCCGTGAGCCCTGACGGATCGAGTGTGTGGGTGACCAATTATATCGACGGCACCGTCTCGCGCATTATTTTCCCTCCACAGCCTCCCTCTAACGTCACCGCCACGCCAGGCGACGCCAAATCCACCATCTCGTGGGCTGCACCAACCAATACTGGGGGTAGCCCGATCACTGGCTACACCGCTACGGCTTCTCCAGGGGGAAAGAGCTGTACGACAACGACGGCCACCTCGTGCACGATTAGCGGCCTCGCAAACGGAACGACGTATGACGTATCGGTGACAGCAAGCAATGCTGTTGGGACCTCTGAGCCTTCCGTTGTTGCCGTCACCCCTGCGGTTCCTGTAGTGACAGCCGCAACCGCCAAATTGGCAGCCACCGGCTCAGACCTCTTTAGCCCTTCTTGGCTCGTCGTCGCACTCTTTGGACTGGGTGGAGGAGCACTGTTGGTGAGTCGTCGAAGGAAAATCCAGTCTCAGTCATAACTCACAGAAGCGCTAGCCCTGAGATGGGCCAGGTACTCCAACCACGGCTCAATCGTGTTCCAGCTCATTCGTGGTAGGGGTACCAATCGTGAGAAAACAATTGGTCACATTTCAATGACATTCGCGCCCTATTCATTGATGGCTCCGAGTTGAAAGTGATGGAGACGAACATTGCGACTGAGACATTACGGAGTTTTTAGATTGAAATTCTGGTCGACCACTCAAATTCAAACTGTCTTTGGGGGATATTTCCAAAAACCCCTCTTTTTGGGGGATGACCAAAACTCTAAAAAACTAGACGCAGATTGGGCAAAGTGGCATATCCAAAACCTAGAACACACTTCTTGAACGATAGTGCGTCAAGTCAGCCAGGTCAGATTACAGGCCCATACCAAGGCCACCGTCAACGGCAATGATGGCGCCAGTGATGTACGAAGCTGATGGAGATGCCAGAAATAGAGCCGTTCCAGCAATCTCCTCGGGTTGGCCTAAGCGTCCGGCGGGGACTTGCGTAGCCATGGCAGCCAGGCGATCTTCGCCGAGGACCGAGGTCATGTCGGTCGCAATAAGACCAGGGGCGATCACATTGATGGTGATGGAGCGAGACGCAACCTCTCGAGCCATGGCTCTCGCCATCCCGATGAGTCCCGCTTTCGATGCCGCGTAGTTTGCTTGACCGGGAAGTCCCATGAACGCCCCGATTGAGGAGATCACAATAATTCGACCGCTGCGTTGGCGAACCATGCGCTTGAGGGCGCGGCGCATGACGCGAAAGGTTGCCGTGAGATTCATTTCAATGACCTCTGAGAATTCTTCGTCACTCATACGGATGCTGAGTTGATCTCGGGTAATACCAGCATTGGCAACGAGAACATCGATCGATCCGTGGGCTCCTTCTATCTCATCAAAAGTGCTGGCCACGTCTTGTGCATTGAGAACGTCAAGGGTTCGATGCTCAACCCCCTGATGAGGCTCTCCGTCGCTTCGAGAGAGGCCGATGACAACGTCTCCTTGGTCGGCAAAAGCAGCGGCACACGCCGCTCCGATACCTCGACTTGCGCCGGTAACGAGCACGACACGGGGTGAGTCACTCATGACAACTCCTTTTTGTTGGACACCACATCTTCTGGAGTTCCGATACTCAAAAGAGTGGCGTCTGGCTTCATTCTCTTGACCAATCCACACAGAACCCCTCCGGGCCCAAGCTCGATGAATTCAAGATCATTTTCAGTGATTGTCTCGACTGACTCTTGAAAGAGCACCGGTCCCGTCAATTGTTCAGCAAGGAGCATTGGCCAGGGAGATCCGTCTTGGTGAGGAGTTGCATCGATGTTGGCAACGACAGGAATTGAACCATCGTGAAACTGCGTTGCCGAGAGGATAGTGATGAGTGCCGGTTGTGCTGGGGCCATGAGAGGAGAGTGGAATGCTCCTCCAACGTCGAGGGCCATCACTTTGCGTATGCCAAGTTCTTTTGACTGCTCACGAAATGCATTGATTGAGTTGAGTGGTCCCGCAACCACGCACTGGCCAGGGGCGTTCCGGTTCGCAACGACGAGTCCTGGAAATGAAGCGATTGCCCGCAGGAGTACATCGGGCTCTGCCCCTAAGACGGCAACCATGGTTCCAGGGGTCAATGAAGATGCTTCCGCCATGGCTCGACCACGCTCAAGGACGAGCCGCGTTGCAGATGCGAGATCCAAGATCCCAGCAAATGCGAGCGCGCTGTATTCACCAAGGCTGTGGCCAATCGCGAGATCGGCATCGAGGTCCCCACACGCCGCTCCAGCCATCGCACTCAGAGCGAAGGTCGCCAACTGGGCATTATCGGTGCGAACAAGCTCTTCTTTGTCGGCCTCATCGACGAGTCGAGCGACGTCGACTCCAGAAATATCACTGATGTCACTCAGGAGAGTCCGAGCACTGTGGGATCGCCAGGGGAGCCCCATCCCTGGGCGAAGTGAGCCTTGTCCAGGGAAGAGGACGATTCTCACGCAGATTCCTTCGCACTTTTCATCTGTGAAGTCTGGCACGAAGCGACCCTTGGAGAGGCCGATAGCCTTTCAGTATGAAGGTTGCCGCACTACAGACTTCGTCCACACCTGACCCAGTGAAGAATTTAGCGACACTCTCTTCGTTGATCGCTCATGCAGCAGGGCAGGGAGCGACGCTTCTCGTGCTCCCCGAAGCCTCCCAGCGATCATTCGGCGATGCCTCTGAAACGCTCGCTCCTGGCCCCGAGGCGCTCGAAGGACCCTTCGTGACGTCCCTCGCTCGCTTGGCTGACGAGAATCGAGTGACGATTGTGGCCGGCATGTTTGAGGTCAGTGAAGACACCGAGCGTCCCTACAACACCACCGTAATGGTCGATCCCTCGGGAATCATCGCTTGCTATCGAAAGATTCATCTCTACGATGCCTTCGGCTATCAAGAGTCAACCGGAGTTACCCCGGGAGCGCTTAGGGAAGACAATCTGTGCGTGATTCAAGTTGGGGAGCTAGCTGTTGGCATCATGACGTGTTTCGACCTTCGATTTCCAGAGATGGCGGAATGGCTGATGGAGCGAGGCGCCGAGGTCATCGTGGTCGGCGCAGCGTGGGTAGCGGGAGAACGGAAAATTGATCAGTGGAACACGCTGCTCAGTGCGCGCGCTATTGAGACTGGGTGCTTCATTGTGGCAGCCGCTCAGAGCCTCCCTCGCTACATCGGAAACTCTCAGGTTGTGTCGCCGAATGGCGTGAAACGTGTAGGTCTTGATCGAGAGGAGAATGCCGTTCTCGTTGCTGATCTCGAGATGGACGATCTCTTGAAGGTTCGATCACAAATGCCAGTGGCGTCCACTCGTCGGGCACATCCGAGGCCACTGCAGTGACAAAGAGGTGTGCGAATCAATTCAGGAGTGGTGCCCGGAGCGGGACTCGAACCCGCACGCCACTAAGGACAGAGGCTTTTGAGGCCTCCGCGTCTGCCGATTCCGCCATCCGGGCAGTCGGCTAATGCTACCGGTCGCGCTGAGTGGCGTTGGCAAGCTCCAGAGCGTGGAACTTTGGGAGGCACAGACCGAGTTGCAAGCTTCGATTGAGACAGCGACCAGACAACATGCCAAGAAGCCGGTGCTCTACGTCAGGGTGCTTGCTGATGACGCCGAGGGTTGGGGCGAAGTGGGTGCGCTGGAAGACGCCAGTGGGCGAGATCCTTCTCTCGACCAAGTGCGTCGAGTTCTCGAAGACAAGTGGATTCCAACCCTGGGCGCTGCTGCTCGATCTCGAGGGGGAAGAACGATCGAGAGCCACACGGTGTCGTTGCTCGGAGGGAGTGATCCGAGAGATCTTGTGGCATGTGCCGCGATTGAGATGGCCATCTTGGACGCTGAACTTCGGTCACATTCTCTGAGCGTGAGCGCTTGGTTAGGTCAAGAGACTCGCCAGGTCGCGTTCGGTGGCCTCGTTGGTCTCAGGAGAGATTCCTCGACCAACATCGAGGTCGAACAGGCAGCAAGGCTTCTTGAATCGGGCGCAAGTCGCATCCGAGTCAAAGTAGCCCCGGGCCATTGCGTGGAACCGCTCGCGGCAATCCGTTCACTTGACAGCGGCGTTGCGCTCCATGGCGACGCGAATGAGAGTTTTGATCCATCCTTCGGGAACCCAGCTTCGCTCGATGAACTCCACGCGCTCGACACCTTGGAATTGACGTGTCTGGAACAGCCGTATTTGGCGTCGAACCTAACTGGATCAGCCACTCTCTGTAAGGAAATTAAGACTCCGGTATGTCTCGACGAGTCGATCTCATCTCTCCGAGCGGCCAGAGATGCGATTCGCTACGAGGCCGCACAAGCGCTGTGTCTCAAACCATCTCGCCTTGGAGGTGTGCGGGTTGCCCTTGGTGTCCTTTCGCAAGCAGAAGAAGCTGGTCTCGCGTGTTTCTTCGGCGGACTCTTCGAAACAGGGCTCGGTCGGGCCCTTCTTGGCTCCTTAGCGGCGCTCCCAGCAGCGACGCTCATCTCTGACGTCGGAGCACCATCGCTCTATTTGACTGAGGATCCTTGTGCGTTGGCTGGCCCTCTCGACAGAGCACAACCGCTCTACCTCGAGCCTGGCGTTGGCCCGTGGCCACAAGAGGCGTATCGGAGGCTTGCCTATTCCTGGACTGTTGGCGACTCGCCGAGAACGTACGACAGGTCCGACACTCTATGATGTGGCCGTGCGACAAGCCTCTGTTCGACGAAGGGTTCAGGACCTGCAATCACGTGTCGTGACGCTGCGCGCTGATGTCGCTGTGCTCAACGAGCAGATCGAGGTTCTCGACGAAGAAGTGGAGAGCCTGCGGGTTCGAGCAATGGTCAGCGAAACCCCCTTAGCCATCAAAGAACACGCTGAGGCATCTCGCCACGCCGAACTCGCTCACAAGGCTCGTGACATTGCGGCCCAACAGATTTCTGAGCTTGAAATTGAGCGTGACGAGCTTCTCGATGATGTAGCACTTGAGGTCGGCTGATGGATGAGGAGCGTGTCGTCCGAGTCGTCATCGCAGATGATGAAGCGATTATCCGTCTCGATCTTAAAGAGATCCTTGAGGAGACTGGATTTCAGGTTGTCGCTGAAACTGGACGAGGCGATGAAGCCGTCACACTGGTGAGCGAACATCATCCTGATCTTGTCATTCTCGATATCAAAATGCCCGGACTCGATGGCGTTTCTGCTGCGCGAGAAATCGCTCGAACACAAGACATCCCCATTCTCCTGCTGACTGCGTTTAGTCAAAGAGATCTGATTCAAGATGCTAGAGACGCCGGTGTAGCGGCCTATCTCGTGAAACCCTTCCGAAAAGCAGAACTCATTCCGGCAATCGACAAGATACTCAATGAGGCTCGAGAAGATCGTGCGATCGCCGAGGAGCTCACAAGCGACACGTCCGGGAAAGCAGCTGACGACAAGATTGAGACACGTCGGCTGGTGGATGAAGCCAAAGCGATGCTTATGGATAACTTCGGTCTGAACGAGAATGAAGCCTTTAGCTTCGTCCAGCAGTCAGCGATGCAGACACGTTCACGCATGCGAGACGTCGCCACCGCAATCGTCGAGGGTACATTGGCGCCTTCCTAATGGCGGAATCCTCGAATCAGCAACCCATCTTTGTTCTCGATGGAATGTCGCTGGTGTTCCGAGCCTTCTTCGCACTTCCCCCTGAACTTGCCACGTCGGATGGGTTGGTCACCAATGCAGTCCATGGCTTTGCGTCGATGTTGCTAAGCCTGATTCGAGATCATTCGCCCGGAGCGCTCGCTGTTGCCTTTGATCTTCCGGGCGGCACCTTTCGTGACGAGCTCGTGGATGACTACAAAGGGGGCCGTGATGAGACACCTGACGATCTTCTGCCCCAGTTTGATCTTGTCCGTGAGTTAGTTGAGGTTCTGAATATCCCTTTGATCGAGGTCGAAGGGTTCGAAGCTGACGACGTGCTCGCCACGCTGGCGACTCGGGCTCGGGACGAGAAAAGGGAGGTCGTTGTCGTCACGGGGGACAGAGACTGCTTCCAACTCGTCGAAGACCCCTTTGTTCGTGTTCTCTATAACCGGAGGGGAGTGAGCGACTATTCGCTCTACGACGAGGCAGGAATCATTGAGCGAACTGGCGTTGAACCGGCCCGCTACTCGATGCTTTCAGCTATGAGAGGAGACCCCTCTGACAATCTTCCCGGAGTACCTGGAGTGGGTGAGAAGACGGCAGCAAAACTTTTGAACACTTACGGAGACCTCGATGGGATCTTCGATCATCTCGACGAGATGACTCCAAAGCTAAAAGAAAACATGACAGAGAATGAGAGTCTTGCGCGCCAGAACTATGACGTGATGCAGCTCATTCGAGACGTCCCGCTCGACATCGACCCGGCAGATCTAGAGCTCGGAGGATGGGTCCGAGATGATGTCGAGGCCTTCTACGAACGCCTTGAAATGCGCCGATTATGGACGCGTACTGCTGAGATGCTTGACGCAGGAAGCCTCGGAGAAGGCACGGGGGCGCCGTCAGGTGCCGTGCTCACGCCAAAGCGCAAAACTTCAAAGGTACAACCGGCAGCAGCGGCACCGTCGAAGGGCACGTCATCGAAAACGCGTCCGAAAACATCATCGACCGCTGTTCATCGGACAGCAAAGGTTGTCCTCGGAAAAGAGGCCATCGCACTCGCGAAACAGTGTACTGCAGACGTGCACGTTCTCGGCATCGACGCTCCAGGAGGAGATCTGGCGGTCGCCCTGCGTGGCGCAAGCGACGTTGCCATCGTGGCGAGTGAGAGCCCAGCTGGACGTGGCCTCCTTGCGAGTGAATTTCCCATTCGAGCGAGTGACAGCAAGATCCTTCTGCGAGAGGCACTGCGCAGCGGCGTCGAACCGAAGGTTCCTCAAGGTGATGTTGGATTAGCCGCCTACCTCCTCGATGCGGCTGCGGGTGACTTCAGCCTGGCTGGAGTACTTCGGAGATATCTGCCCGAGATTGAGACGTCGAGTACCGCTCGACCTGATGGTGAACTCGCCCTTGACCTCGAACACGACCAGGTGAGTTTCGCCGAAGACGTCGTGAACGTTGACGTTGTCCTCGATCATCTTGAGCCACTGCTAGATGAAGAAGGCTTGACCGAACTCTATGAAGGAATCGAATTGCCTCTCGTCCTGGTGCTTGCACGGATGGAAGATCGAGGAATTCTCATTGACCGAGAGGTCCTGCAACACATTGCTGATGATCTCTCAACAAGAGCGCGTGCGCTAGAGGCATCAATCCAGGAGATGGCGGGCCGCCCATTCAAGGTGAACTCAACCCAGCAACTTCAACAGGTGCTCTACGAAGATCTTGATCTCCCCAAGGGTCGCAAAACCAAAACAGGATTTTCGACCGATGCGGGTACCTTGGAAAAACTCATAGGAACACATCCGATCATCGAGGAATTGCTGTCGTATCGAGAGTTGGAAAAACTTCGCTCAACCTATGGTGAAAGCCTCCTTCACGAAATCCATGCCGATGGCCGGATTCACGCAACGTTCAAACAGACGGTGGCGCGCACCGGCCGACTCAGTTCTGAGCAGCCAAATCTCCACAACATCCCTGTGCGCAGCGAAGAGGGTCGACGCTTCCGAGAGGCTTTTATTCCGTCACCTGGGTGGGAATTTTTAGTCGCAGACTACGACCAAGTGGAGTTGCGGATCATTGCGCATCTTGCAGGCGACCCTGGCCTTCTTGCAGCGTTCGAAAAAGGGGAAGATATTCACCGCTCGATGGCGGCCGATGTCTTTTCAGTGGACCTCTCTGACGTTAGTTACGAGCAGCGTGAATACGCCAAGATGGTCTCCTACGGCTTGGCCTACGGCATGGAGGCCTTTGGTCTTGCAAATCGCCTTGGGACCAGCGTCGGAGAAGCCAAAGAGATCATGGAGCGATATTTCACTGCCTACCCCGGGGTCAAGGACTACATGGATCGAACTGTGGCCGAAGCCAAAGTCCAGGGATTTACGAGGACGGAACTTGGTCGTATTCGACCACTTCCCGAGCTCTTCAGCGGCACGCGGGGTGCCCAAGCCGCCGCGGAACGTCAAGCCATGAACGCTGGAATACAAGGCCTCGCCGCCGACATCTTCAAGGTTGCTCTCGTCCGCCTTGATACCCGGCTGCGACAAGAAGGCCGAGAGTCGAGAATTGTGCTTCAGGTCCATGATGAGGTCATCGTCGAGGTTCCTCCCGCTGAACGAGAGGCCGTTGAGGTAGCCACCAGAGAAGAGCTCACCGGGGCTGCATCGCTCAGTGTTCCATTGCGAGTCTCGCTTGGCTGGGGAGATTCTTGGGCGTCGGCCAAAGGGTAGAGGGCCTCCTGGCGGGGTGGTAATCTTGGAATCCGGCCAACGCTGGCGGCCGGTGTCCCATTCCCTAGCGATCCCAGCGTGATCACCCCCTGGAAGTTGGTTTCTCCATGCCAGACGTCACCGTCACCCTCTCGCCCGAAGCAATGGGCACCTTCGACAAGGACGGCAAGTATATCCCTCGCCAGATTGTCGCCGACGACCTTCAAGGTCCTGAACTCGAAAATGCAATGGTCACTACCATCGTCGAATTTGAAGACGGTGACCTTGTCGCTGGAACGGTTGTCAAGATTGACCGTGACGAGGTTCTTGTCGACATTGGATACAAGTCAGAAGGAGTCATCCCGGTTCGAGAACTCTCGATTCGAAACGATGTAGATCCGTCCGAAATCGTGTCGCTCAACGAGCCAATCGAGGCACTTGTTCTTCAGAAAGAAGACAAAGAAGGTCGACTGATTCTTTCGAAGAAGCGTGCGCAATACGAGCGAGCGTGGAGTGACATTGAGAAAATCAAAAACAGCGAAGGCGTGGTCAAAGGACCAGTCATCGAAGTGGTGAAGGGTGGCTTGATCGTCGATATTGGTCTTCGAGGGTTCCTTCCCGCTTCACTAGTTGAACTTCGTCGAGTACGTGAGCTTGAGCCCTACATCGGCCAAGAGATCGAAGCCAAAATTATTGAACTCGACCGTAACCGCAACAATGTTGTTCTCTCTCGTCGTGCGTGGCTCGAAGAAGCACAAAAAGAGCAGCGTGGCGACTTCCTGCAGAACCTCAAGCCAGGCGAACGACGCAAGGGCGTGGTCTCTTCGGTTGTGAACTTTGGAGCATTCGTAGACCTTGGCGGTATGGATGGTTTGATTCACGTCTCTGAACTCAGCTGGAAGCACGTCGAGCACCCATCTTCGGTCGTGACCGTGGGTGATGAAGTTGACGTCGAGGTCTTGGACGTTGACCTCGATAAAGAACGCATTAGCTTGTCGTTGAAAAACACCCAGGTTGACCCCTGGCAAGAGTTTGCAGATTCTCACCAAGAAGGACAACTTGTTTATGGTCGAATCACCAAACTTGTTCCCTTTGGAGCATTCGTTCAAGTTGGAGACGGCATAGAGGGCCTCGTGCACATTTCAGAGATGGCGGGCCACCACGTCGATCTGCCTGAGCAAGTGGTGAACCCAGGCGAAGAGTTGTGGGTCAAGATCATCGAAATCGATCTCCAGCGTCGTCGAATCAGTCTTTCGATCAAGCAAGCCGCTGAGGGTGGCGAAGTCTCAGAGGAGTACCGAGAGGCCTTCGGAGATCACGCCTACGATGCGGAAGGAAACTACATCGGCTTCGACTACTCAGAGGCAGAATTTACGCCTGAGACCGAAGCACAGGCCGCATGGGCCGAGTATGCGCAGGAAGCAACGGCACAAGCGGGCGGCGCGCCCTCTGCTGACGGAGCACCTGGCGAGGTTGCTGTCGTCGATGAGACAGTCGTCGTCGAAGCTCCTGGAGAAGCGGAGATCGCCGTCGAAGAAGCTCAGCAAGAGAGCCCAGACACACCGACTGCGTAGTTCACGCCACTATCTGACACTTGTACCAAGGGGGGCAATGGCAGTTGCAACGATCGATGGATTAAATATTTCCTATGAACTCATAGGCGAAGGGCGACCGTGGATCATCACGCCAGGGGGGCGCTTTTCGAAAGACACACCCGGCGTGAGAACGCTCGCTGAGGAGTTAGCTTCGAAGGGCAACTCGGTCGTGATCTGGGATCGTCCAAACACAGGGGAGTCGGATCTCTGTTTTCGGGGAGACTCTGAGTCTCAGATGCAGGCGGACACGCTCGTAGGGCTTCTTCGTCACTTAGATCTCGGGCCGACCATGATTATGGGCGGATCGGGAGGAGCACGCGTGTCGCTCTTGGCTTCAGTTAGAGAACCTGAAAGGGTGTCGGGTCTTGCAATGCTCTGGATCTCTGGAGGGCTCTACGGTCTTCTCACACTGGCCATGGTCTACGGAGGTGACTCTTTCCGGGAAGCCTTCACGGGGGGAATGGAAGCAGTTGCTGCACTTCCTGAATGGCAAGAGGCCCAGGAGAGGAATCCTCGCAATCGGGACATCTTGCTCTCGCAAGACCGAGATGCCTTCCTCGCAACGATGGAGCGATGGATGGAGATCTACTGCCCCCAAGTTGGCGTCACGGTGCCAGGGCTCGGCGACAAAGACTTTGCCAACATTACGTTTCCCAGTTTGGTGTTTCGAAGTGGCCAAAGTGATCCGCACCACACACGAATCACCTCAGAGACGGTGGCATCTCTTCTTCCGCACAACACGCTCGTCGAACCACCTTGGGGCGATCGAGAGTGGATCGAACGGATGGAAGGAGCACAAGCAGGTGGCGGCCTCTTTGAGCGGTGGCCACTTCTTGCTCCACAACTCCTTGAGTTTGCTGACTCAATCAATAAATAGTGTTGATCTGAATCTAGACACCACTTGGGCGGCAACTACCCGCTGGCCATCCCCATAACGTCACCACGTCGCTTGGAAGAGTGATGCCTGTTGGACAGGGTGTATTCGGCCCAGATGATCCGTCTCGATATGCAGTCCAGGCTCCACCGAGAGGCATTTGGTAAAGAAGGTACGAACCATCATCCTGGCTGCTGATCTGTGCTTCGCTGGGTTGTGCACCAGTGGGAACGGGTGAGGGGACCAATCTCGCGCTTGCGTAATACGTCTTTGTTCCATTGTCATACGCGTAGTAGGTGAGACCTGGTGCTAGGCCGCTGTATTGACTCACCGGAGCGCCGAGAAGTGCGGCACCAGTTGCGAGAAGTTGGGAGCTGACCGCTGGATTGATGTCAAGGTTGACCGCCCCGTTTTTGGGAATGCTCGTCGTGGTGGTCGCAGGCGCTGTTGTCGATGAGGCGGTGGTCGTCGAAGTGCTGCTCGACGTAGTGGAAGAGCATCCTGCGAGACCAATTGCACCGATACTGAGCGTGATTCCTGCGACGAGAAAACGTGGGTTCATCTGAAGATCTCCTGTGAAGTTCGGCGATGCAACGAACAAACGACATCGAGTCCAAGTAGCTATTCCTGTTCGTTAACTCGAAGGTTACTCACAAGCTCGCCGCATCGCGAGGACTCGCACAATCATGTGAGGTCCGTGCCTAGAGGTTCTCGCTTCCAAGAGATAAGCCGAGAAGATCTCTAGAGTCGATAGAGCTTGACAGCGTTATGACTCAGGATCTTCCTCTGTACCTCATCAGAGAGCCCTTCCATATTCTGCGCCGCAGTTTTCAAAGGGTGAGGGAAGATGCAGGTTGGATGTGGAAAGTCGGTTTCAAACATGATGTTGTCCTCACCGACGGCAGCGACCGTTTCTGGGAGATGCTTGCGTTCGAACCAGGTTGTTGCATAGAACTGGCGCTTGAAGTACTCAGAGGGCCTGAGTGCGAGCTCAGAGAGCAACTGCGGAGCATTCTCTTCCATTTCGTAGTCGAGCGTCTCAAGAATGAATGGAATCCATCCACAACCACTCTCAACGGAAACCATCTTGAGATCGGGGAATCGATCCAACAGTCCAGAGCAGATCACGTTCACGACAACTCTGGCGTTTCCGATGAACAGCATCGTCCCACCAATTCCGAGGGCAACGTCTTGTTGCTGAGAAGGCCATGGATAGCTTCCATAGAAGTTCATCGTGGTCAGGCTCGCTCCAATGTGGAAGTGAACGGGAAGACCCAAGGAGCTACAGGTGGCCCAGAGCGGGTCCCACGCAGGACTCGCCAAGTCCGGAGCACCAAGATCTTGAGGGTCCGACGTCATATTGACGCCTCGGAAACCCATTTTGTGAAGACGCTCAGCTTCAGCAACACAGGCGTCAACGCTCCAGGAGGGAAGCACACCCATGGGAAGGAGGCGGGTGCCCGATCCTTCTTGGACTCCACTCATGTGGTCGTTGTACATCTGAAGGAGAGAAAGGCGAAAGGGCAAATCGGTGACGACTTCAGAGATGCCTTGCCCGCCAAGACCGATGACGTTGGGGTACAGGACCTCAGCGTAGATGTCCATCTCGTCCATCATCTCGACGCGAACCTTCGGGTTGTACGCACCCTCATGGATATCGTCAATAGTCCACTCAAAAAGTCCTTTTTGCGCGTTGATCTTTGAACCGTCTCGTCCAATGACGCCTCCACCACCGGCACGCCCAAGGATCTCTCCTCCGATAACCCATTGCGCTTCACCATCAACATCGGCGACATGAGGCATCTTGTCTTTGAGCGATGCTGGGGCCTGGGCCGTCCAGAGATCGTGAGGCTCCGTGAGGTGCGTGTCGCTATCGATGACCCGAATCTCTTCGCCGTTCCAGTTCATAGTGTTCCCCCTTGCGCTGTGCTCAGATCTGGGTCTGAATCCCTTGAGGAGAAACCCTAGTTATCGATCGACAGACACGTCGAATCGAGGGTTGGCTGCCAGAGATACCTTGCGGTTCAGCGGTTAGGCACGCACGAGGGGGAAGTGGCACGCCACGCTATGGCCTGGACCTACTTCCCTCAGTTCCGGAACTTCTCGAGCGCATCGGTCCTCGGCTCTCGGGCATCGAGTCCGAAATCGACACCCAGAAGGGGGGTTGATCGGGCTAGGAGGCTCGCCACTCAGCAAGATTCGAGCGGACGGAGCGGAAGGATCGGGCTCTAAGGCCGAGGATAACAATGCTTCGGTGTAGGGATGTGCTGGATTTGAATACAGCATGTCGGAAGGGGCCACTTCGCAGATGCGCCCTAAATACATGACGGCAACCCGATCGCTCACGTTCTTGACAACTGCGAGGTCGTGAGCGATGAAGATGACCGTGAGACCATAGCGAGCCTTCAGGTCTTCAAGAAGATTCAGAATTTGCGCTTGGACCGACACGTCAAGCGACGACACCATTTCGTCGCAGATCAAGAGCTTTGGCCGCATCACCAGAGCACGAGCGATGCTGATCCGTTGACACTGGCCACCCGAGAATTCCCGGGCATATCGGTTACCGGTGATCTCGGGGTCGAGCCCCACTGCTTCGAGCATCTGGCGGACGGTGCTGTCTCGCTCTTCACCAGTTTCGCTCTTCCAGATATCTAAGGGCTCAGCGACGATGTCGTTGATCTTGCGTCGAGGATTCAGAGACGAAATTGGATCCTGAAAGATCATTTGGATTCCGGTCCGAGCTTTTCGAAGTTGCGAACGTTTCAGTTTCGTGAGATCCGTGCCGTCAAAGACAACTGCTCCCGAATTCGGCGTTTCAATCTGCACGATGGCACGCCCGGTGGTGGACTTCCCGCATCCAGACTCACCAACGATGCCCAATGTTTCACCTTGGACCACATCAAAGCTCACGCCAGAGACTGCTTGAACAACTTCTCGACCCTTTTTGAAATGGACGAACAGGTCTTGAATTGACAACAGGGGGGTTGGCATACTCGTCATGAAGCGGAGCTCCCAGGAGTGGTGGTGATGGCCACTGGAGTGCTTGGAAGCGGATTCCAGCAGGCAAAGAGGTGTGAGGCGTTGTCTCTCGAAGCCGTGAGCGGTGGAACCTCGCTGTGGCATTTGTCTGTTGCGTAACTGCAACGGGGTGAGAAGGCACAGCCCTTCGGAAGATGCACCAAGTCTGGCGGGCGACCCTCGATTGCGGTGAGACGGACATGACTGGGTTGAGAGAGACGAGGAGTCGATGCGACAAGGGCTTTTGTGTAGGGCATTGCCATTGCACGGAACAGTCGATCCGTGGGAGCTATTTCAACAATTCTCCCGCCGTACATCACGGCGATCCTGTCGGTTCGAGTGGCCACGACGCCAAGGTCATGGCTGACCAAGATCACCGACATGTGACGCTCTTCCTGGAGTTTGGCTAAGACATCGAGGATCTGCGCTTGGACGGTGACGTCAAGGCTGGTTGTTGGCTCGTCAGCGAGGACAAGCCGAGGTGAGCATGCGAGAGCAATTGCAATCATGACTCGTTGGCGCATCCCTCCAGAGAGTTGATGGGGGTAATTGCGGACCCGCTGCTCTGGCGAGGGAATGCCCACCTGGGTTAAGAGAGAAACCGCCATTGCGTTGGCTTCGGTTTTATCCATGCCGGTGTGAAGTCGCAGGGACTCCGTGATCTGTCGGCCAATTCGCACGACCGGATTGAGAGAGGTCATCGGGTCCTGGAACACCATTGAAATTTTCGCCCCCCAGAGTGTGCGGAGCACGTCTGGAGTCGCACTGAGCATCTCAATGCCCTCAAATTCGATCGACCCCGACTGCTCTAAGCCGCTTCGAGGCAGCAGACTCATGATCGACCGAGAGAGCACCGTCTTACCTGAGCCGGATTCACCAACAATTCCGAGAGTTTCTCCCCGAGCAAGATCAAAGGAGACCCCATCAACGGCATTCAATTTTCCACGAGGTGTCGTGAACGTCGTGCGGAGATCACGAACTTTGAGGAGTGGTCCTGGATTCTCGTCGTGGATAGGAAAGTTCTCGGAACGTTCTGAGGCCATGGTCATAGTTGACTCTCTTGTACATCAAGGGTCGAACGAAGGATGTCGCCGATCAAGTTCAGGGCCACGAGAAAGAAGACCATGGCAAGAGAGGGGAAGAGCACGAGCCAGGGGTTCTGGCTTAAATAGGTCCGAGACTCACTGATCATGTTTCCCCATGACGCCGTGGGCGGCTGCACGCTCAGACCCAAAAATGCCAGCGCACCCTCAAGGATGATGACGCTCGCAACGCCAATGAGATAGAACGAAATAATTGCGGGGAGGACGTTCGGAAAAAGTTCCTTTGTAATAATGCGCCAGTCGGTCGCCCCTTGTGATTTTGCAGCCGTGACAAAGTCACGTGTGGCGTACGAAAGAGTGGCTGCCCGCACCACACGGAACACCAGTGGGATGGAGGCGACGCCGATGATGATGGTGATCTTCCAAATCTCATGGCCCCAAAAAGCGACGATCGCAATCACGGCCACAAGTGCAGGGAAGGCCAACATCACGTACGAAGCCGAACTCACGATGATGTCGACTGGACCACGTCGGTAAGCCGCAATCATGCCGAGTGTGCCACCAATGATCATTCCGATCGTGAGCGCACCAAATCCGACCGTCAACGAGACTCGAGCGCCGTAAATGACGCGGCTGAAGATGTCGCGACCTAAGTCATCGGTGCCAAACCAGTGTGCGGTGGTCGGTCCTTGATTCAGGATGTCATAGTTGCCTTGATTGGGGTCTTGCAGGCCCAGAAGGGAAGCAAAGATGGCTGCGAGCACGGTGATGGCAATCCAGAGAGTGAAGATCCAGAATACGAGTCCTACGTCGAATCGCTTCTTCTTCGCAATGTCACTGCTACCCGTGAGTGCAGGGATCGAATCGGCGGCAGTTGGGATATTACTCACGGGCAATCCTTGGGTCGACGACAGTGAAGAGGAAGTCAATGATGAAGTTGATGAGGACGATAACCACTGCGACAAACAGCGTGATGCTCTGCACCGAAAGGTAGTCGACTTGCTGAATTGAGTTCACCAGTTCAAATCCCAATCCTGGGATGGCGAGGAGATATTCAACGACAAAGGCCCCTGCCACCAGTCCACTGATGTTGAGCCCGGCTGAGGCAAGTAGCGACAGCGAGGACGGTCGGAGCGCGTGGCGCCACATGATGTAGCGATCTGAGAGCCCTTTTGACCGAGCCACGGTAATGAAATCCTGTTGGAGTGTGGCGATGAGGTCGGCCCTCAGCAGTCTGAAGTAGATGGTGGTTGATCCAACCATTAACACGATCGCAGGCAGGATCATCGTATGGAGGTTGGAGATTGGGTCCTGTTGGAACGGCACGTATGAGCCAGGTCCAGGGAAAATATGGAGGTGGATGGAGAACAGCAAAACTAAAACAACGATCAGAATAAATGGAGGGATTGCCAACATTCCAAAACTCGTCGTCGTCGATGCCCGGTCGAGGAGTCCATTTGGGCGCCGTGCAGAAGCGATGGCTAGAGGAATCGAAAACCCGAGCGCCATAATTTGAGAAAGGATGATGAGCTCAAGGTCAATCGGAAATGCCGATGAAATGATCTTGCTAACTGACTGGTGAGTAATGAACGATTGACCGAGGTTTCCCTGTAACACATTCCAAATCCATGTCAGGTATTGCTGCCAAAGTGGGAGATTGAGCCCGAGCTCCTTGAGGAGAGCATTCCTGTTTTCAGGGGTGTCATTGGGACCAAGAATCGTGACGGTTGGATCACCAGGAAGCAAGTGAATGAGAAAGAATGCGCCAACGGAGATGCAGAAGAGAATGGCGATCAATGCAATAAGCCGTCGCAACACGAATCTCGTCATACCCCTCCAGTCCTTGTCGCCACTCGCAAGATGATAGGTGAGAAAACCCCTTTGAGCCTCTCGCCTCACTAGCATTGACCCATGCCACAGGAAGAGATACTCAAGAAGCCGGTAGAGGGGGCCCGCTGGGAGCGATGGCGCCCAACTGGCTTTCAACCGGTGGTCGGGTCACTTCGATGGCTGGCACTCGTGTTTCTCGTCGTAGAGGCGGGAGTTGGCCTCTGGCTGCGGTTCGCAACAACCTCACAGCTGTGGCTGGACGAGGCGCAATCCGTCAACATCGCCAATGCGCCGCTTGATCAAATCCAGGGACTGCTCAAGCAAGATGGAGCCCCGCCGCTCTACTACTACCTCCTGCACTTTTGGATGCAGTTGTTCGGCAGTTCTGATTTTGCAGTTCGTTCGCTCTCTGGGTTGATCTCAGTAGGAACAATCGTAGTCACCTACTTCGTCGTCAAACGGATCTGGGGATTCGAAGTAGGCGTCCTTGCTGCCGCGCTGCTTGGCGCGTCATCGTTCGCGACCTATTACGCCACTGAAGCGCGTATGTATTCGTTAGTGATGTTGCTGACAGCGCTCGGCGTCGGAGCGTTAGCACGACTCTTTGAATCTCCTTCATGGCGCCGTCTCGTCTCCGTAGCGCTGGTTGCTGGCGCACTTGCCTATACGCAGTACTGGAGCTTCTACCTCTTCCTTACTCTTGGCGTGTGGTTCCTCGGCGCGCTCCTTCTGAGCAAAGACCAGAAGACAAAACGTGCTGCTCAATTTGGTCTTGGTGCCTTAGTGCTCACTGGGGTGGCATTCCTGCCGTGGCTTCCAACATTTCTGTACCAACGCTCACACACGGGAACGCCGTGGGGTGATCCACCAAACTTTTTGACTGCTCTCGTAGCGGTGTTTCACTTCAACTCCAATCAGGCGCTCCAGATCGCAAAGTCGGATTTGCGCCAGCGGGGGATAGAGGTTCTCTTCATTCTGTTGTTCGCCCTTGCCCTTTTCGGCACCGCCCTTTCACGATGGGAGTTTCGGATCAATCTCAAGATGGAGGTCAAAGGACGATTCCTCGCATGGATTGTGTTCGGCACACTCGTGCTTGGAGTTGTGGTGTCTCACTACAGTGACACTGCGTACACGCCTCGCTACGGCGCCGTGGTGTATGTGCCGCTCATGATCTTCCTCGCGGTGGGGATCCAGACATTCTCCTCCTCAGTGCTCCGTGTTGCCCTGAGCGCAGTCATCGTTTGCGGCCTTTTGGTGGGCGGCTATCAAGAGAGCCGCACTCAGCGAACCCAAGCCGTTGAGATCGTCAATTCGCTCGTCACAAATGCCCAGCCCGGAGACGTTGCTGTCTTTTGCCCTGACGAACTGGGACCAAGCGTTCTACGGGTCCTGCCCGACGGGACTGTCACGAGTGTGGGTTACCCAAGATTTACTTCTCCAAATATCGTGAACTGGGTTAACTACGACGACACGCTTGCGGCAACGGCGCCGGCAGATTTTGTGGCGAAGACCGATGCGCTTGCTGGGACGAATCATGTATGGGTTATTTGGTCGCCCGGCTATGGAGCGAGTGGTCCTGCGTGTACGCAGTTGGTCCAAGCCTTCAACGCTCAGGCTGGTTGGACCGCCCAGACGTGGGTGGTGGCTCTGCCGCAGACGTATTTCCAGTCAATGACCTTGATCGAATACAGCCATTCGGCTCCCTAGGCCAGGCATCGCTTCTTCACAACACGAGGGCGATAGAGTCACAGTTCTATGCAGGACGGCATTGAATGAGCGAACCACGGGCATCTGCTGGGCCCATTGTGGTCATAGGGGCGGGTCCCGCTGGACTCACTGCTGCGTACGAGGCAGTCAAGCGGGGTGACGAGGTCATTGTCCTTGAGGCTGACAACGTGGTTGGGGGAATCTCGCAGACTGTCGAGCGTGACGGCTGGCGTTTTGATATCGGCGGCCACCGGTTCTTCACCAAAGTTCCTGAAGTAGAGAGCTTATGGCATGAGATCCTGCCTGATGAGGACTTTCTTCTACGCCCTCGGATGAGTCGCATCTTCTACGAGGGGAAGTACTACGACTATCCACTGAAAGCATCGAACGCTCTGAAAAATCTTGGGGTGATCGAAGCGGTTCGCTGCGTGCTGTCCTACGTTTGGGCGCAACTTCGACCACCAAAGGATCAAAGCAACTATGAAAATTGGTTGGTGGCTCGGTTTGGATGGAGGCTCTACCGAAGATTTTTCGAGACGTATACCGAAAAAGTCTGGGGAGTTCCTGTCAAGGACATGCCCGCCGACTGGGCAGCGCAACGTGTCAAAGGATTGTCGCTCGGCAACGCCATTGTCAATGCACTCCTTCCAAAGCGCAATCAAACAGAGATCACAAGTTTGATCGAGGAGTTCCAATATCCGAAGTTTGGTCCGGGCATGATGTGGGAGCGCTGTCGCGATCTCGTCATAGCTGCGGGCGGACGAGTTGAGCTTGGTGCCCGCGTTGTGGGAATTAATCATCAAGACGAAAGCGCCTCGTCCGTGAGCGTTGTCTACTCCGACGGACGGACAGAAGAGATTTCGGCTTCGCACGTCATCTCCACCATGCCGATGACCGAGTTGGTGGCTTCCCTCAGCCCTCCGCCTCCATTCGACATTGCGAACGCTGGCTCGGGCCTTCATTACCGTGATTTTTTGACGGTGGCTCTCGTGGTACCCGAGAGTTCGGGCTTTCCAGACAACTGGATCTATATCCACTCTTCAGATGTTGCCGTGGGGCGCATTCAAAATTTTGGATCATGGTCTCCGTTTATGGTCAAAGAAGGACGGACGTGCCTGGGTCTGGAATATTTCGTCTTTGAAGGCGACGCACTCTGGGCTTCGACTGATGATGAACTCATAGAGCGAGGAAAGCGTGAACTCGCCACATTGGGACTGGTTGACCCAACGCTTGTTGAGGCTGGCTATGTCGTGAGGGTCAAAAAGGCTTACCCCTATTACGATTCAAACTACCGAGAGAATGTGGCCAAGATCTCCGGCTATCTCGAGGGGGTCGCACCAAATCTGCACCTCATTGGTCGAAATGGGATGCACAAGTACAACAACCAAGACCACTCGATGTACACCGCCATGCTGACCATCGACAACATCCACGGAGCGACGAACGATATCTGGAAGGTGAATGTCGAGGAGGAGTACCACGAAGGAAGCTCCAGCGCTGGAACTGGCCGAGATGCCCCCGTTCTGCCAGATCGTCCAGCCCGCAGTTAGGGCAAAGAGCTGCATGCGGGAGTGGCTACGTTGGAAGAAGGCACGACGATCGCTTTGAGGAGTTCGAAATGTTGGCTGTAGGCATTACGGGAGGGATTGGTTCAGGGAAGTCCGCCCTTGCTGACCTTCTCGTCGAGAGGGGAGCGACGTTAATTGACGCAGACGTCATTGCTCGAGAAGTCGTAGAGCCCCCCTCCGCAACACTCGACCAACTCGTTGAACATTTCGGTCCGGAGATTCTGGATGGGGACGGTCACTTAGATCGCAAAATTATGGCGAGCAAGGCGTTCGGCGACCCTGAGGCACTCGAAGCCCTCAACCGAATAACTCACCCCGTCATCGGTAGCACCATGGCTGCGAAGCGAAAATCCGTTGAAGACGCTGGAGGGATCGCCCTCTACGCAATTCCGCTGTACACAAAAGAGCACAAAGCAACACTTGGACTTGATTGCATCGTCGTCGTTGATTGTCCGCCAGATCTCGCACTCGAGCGCTTGATTTCGCAGCGACAATTCGATCGAGATGATGCATCCGCCAGGATTGCGGCACAAATTTCACGTGATGAGCGGAGAGAATTTGCTGACTACTTGATTGAGAATGACTCCGACAGAGATCATCTCGTCGCTCAAGCAGAAAACCTCTGGTCTCAACTTGTGGATCGAGAGAAGAGGAATGGCTAAAGACGAGCGATTCGAGGTTGTGTCGCCCTTTCAGCCAGCGGGTGATCAGCCGACAGCAATCGCAACCTTGGCCAATGGGATTAACGATGGGCTTCGATTTCAGACTCTCGAGGGGATTACTGGGAGTGGAAAGACTGCCACGATTGCGTGGACCATTGAGGCGGTACAACGTCCAACGCTAATTATCGAACCAAACAAATCGCTTGCAGCTCAATTGGCCTCCGAATTACGAGAGCTGTTACCGAACAATCGAGTTGAGTTTTTCGTTTCGTATTACGACTACTACCAACCTGAGGCGTACATCCCTCGTACGGACACGTTCATCGAAAAGGACTCGTCGATTAATGATGAGATTGATCGACTCCGTCATGCCGCTACTTCATCACTTCTCACACGTCGAGACACCGTGGTCGTCGCGTCGGTCTCGTGTATCTATGGGCTCGGATCCCCCGAGGAATATCAAAGCAAG
Organism: Actinomycetota bacterium; assembly: GCA_009699875.1. Classification (GTDB taxonomy): domain Bacteria; phylum Actinomycetota; class Acidimicrobiia; order Acidimicrobiales; family RAAP-2; genus CAIUMH01. The sequence goes on along the minus strand of WLNI01000004.1, from coordinate 109,079 downwards.
GTTCTCGCTCTTCGTGTCGGAGATGAGATCGACCAGAGGGATATTTTGCGTCGTTTCGTCGATTTGCAGTACAGCCGAAACGATCTGTCGCTAACGCGAGGGACGTTTCGATCAAAAGGTGACACTGTCGAAGTGCATCCGGTGTACGAAGAATCGGGCATTCGCATCGAACTCTTCGGTGACATCATTGAAAAAATCTCGTCCTTCGATACCTTGACGGGTGACGTGGGCGAGCCTCTTGATGAAATCATCATCTTCGCGGCGACCCATTACGTTGCTGGTGATGAAACGACTCGTCGTGCGATTATCGCCATCGAAGACGAACTAAGAGTTCGACTCGGTGAGTTTGATGCCGCGGGGTCGCTTCTTGAGTCACAGCGACTACGGACTCGCACCGAGCATGATCTTGAGATGCTCGCTGAGACAGGAGTTTGTTCAGGGGTAGAGAATTACAGCCGCCATTTTGATGGCAGAGCCGAAGGAGAGCGACCCTTCACGCTTATCGACTTCTTCCCCCGTGATCTGTTGGTGGTTGTGGACGAGAGCCACGTTGCCCTGCCGCAGATTCGTGGTCAGTTTGCGGGAGACCGTTCAAGAAAGGACGTCCTCGTTGAACATGGCTTTCGGTTGCCATCTGCGAAAGACAACCGCCCATTAACTTTCGAAGAGTTTCAAGAAATCGTCCCCCAGGCGATCTTCGTGAGTGCAACTCCGGGACCCTTCGAATACGAGCACTCAGATCAAATTGCCGAACAAATCATCCGTCCTACTGGCCTCCTTGATCCCGAAGTAGAGATTCGACCCACAAAAGGCCAGATAGACGATCTGCGAGTGGAAATCGGCAAGGAGGTTGCGCTTGGTGGCCGGGTACTAATTACGACATTGACCAAGAAAATGGCAGAGGACCTGACCACGTTCCTGGCGGAGGCGGGAATTCGAGTCGAATACCTTCACTCCGATATTGACACGATTGAGAGAATCGAGATTCTTCGTGACCTTCGGCTCGGACGTTTCGATGTACTTATTGGCATCAACCTGCTCAGAGAAGGACTTGATCTACCCGAAGTCTCCCTTGTCGTGATTCTCGATGCAGACAAGGAAGGCTTCCTCCGATCTCGGTCAGCTCTGATCCAGACAATGGGTCGAGCAGCACGGAATGCTCGAGGGCATGTGATTCTTTATGCCGATAACTTGACTGACTCAATGCGAGCTGCGGTCTCAGTCACGCAGCGTCGACGACAGGTTCAGATTGGCTATAACGCTGAACATGGAATCGACCCAGTGACCGTCACAAAAGCGGTCACGGATATTCTGGGTCGCCTTCGCTCGCCCTCTGGGCAAAGCAAGAAAAAGGGCGGAACGCGATCTCGCCCGTCGGCGCCGGTTCCTTCAGAGATTCTCACCTCTGTGGGTGACGATCCTCAGGTCGTTGCCGCTGCTCTTGAAACGGCCATGATGGAAGCGGCCGACGCCCTGAAGTTCGAGGAAGCCGCCATGCTCCGCGATGAGTTGCACGCTCTCTTGGCAACGCTTGGGACGAGTGACCCGATCAGTGAGCCGCCAACCCGATAACAGCCAACTTTCCGCTAGCCTCCGCCTGTGGCGGATCGGTTAATTATCAAGGGTGCTCGAGAACACAATCTCAAGGATGTCTCACTTGATTTGCCGCGAGAGAAACTTATTGTCTTTACGGGTCTCTCCGGATCGGGGAAGTCATCGCTGGCATTCGACACCATCTACGCCGAGGGCCAACGGCGCTATGTCGAGTCTCTCTCTGCCTACGCCCGTCAGTTCTTGGGTCAGATGGACAAACCCGACGTTGATTTTATCGAAGGACTCTCGCCAGCGATTTCTATTGATCAGAAATCTGCCTCGAGAAACCCTCGTTCGACGGTGGGAACGATCACCGAGGTCTACGACTATCTCCGACTTCTCTTTGCCCGAGCTGGGCGTCCGCACTGTCCAACCTGTGGGATTCCCGTCGCTCGTCAAACTCCTCAGCAGATAGTCGACCGAGTCTTAGCCCTGAAGGAAGGGACACGGTTTCTCGTCTTGGCCCCGATCGTCAGAGGACGAAAAGGGGAGTACTCAACCTTGCTTGATGACCTCGCGTCTGAAGGTTTTTCGAGGGCACGTGTCGATGGGGTATCCATTGAACTCTCCGATCGATCTTCTTTGGAGCTCGCGCGTTACGAACAGCACACCATTGAGGTCGTCGTCGACCGGCTTGTTTTGAAGAAGGACATGCGCCAGCGTCTGACCGAGTCGATGGAGCAGGCGTTGACCCTGGCCGGAGGAATCGCTGAGGTTCAGGTCGTAGACAAGGATGGGACGGACGTCGATGATCCATTGACGTTCAGCGAGCACCTCGCATGCACCACCTGTGGAACCAGTTTCGAAGAGCCTGTTCCCCGAAGTTTTTCCTTCAACTCACCCTATGGCGCATGTCCACATTGTGCGGGCCTCGGCACCCGTTTTGAAGTTGATCCTGCACTTGTCATCGTTGATCCTGAGCTGAGCCTCTCCGAAGGAGCAATTGGTCCATGGTCGGGATCTCGAAGTTCTTACTTTGAAGCGATGCTGAACGGAGTAGCAGATGTTGGGGAATTTTCGCCCGACACTCCGTGGAAATCACTGAAAGCAAAAGACAAGAAGGTCGTTCTCTATGGAACGGGAGCGAAGAAGGTTTCGATCAAGTATCGAAATCGCTTTGGACGAAGCCGTTCGTATTCAACGGCATTCGAGGGAATTATCCCGTGGCTCGCTCGACGGCACGGTGAAGCAGACTCCGATCACTCTCGAGAACAGATCGAACAGTACATGCGCGAAGTGAACTGTCCAACGTGTGACGGCTCACGACTCAAACCCGAAAGCTTGGCTGTCAGGATCGGCGAGAAAAGTATTGCTGACGTGTGCGCCCTCTCCATCTCTGATGCTGTTTCTTTTCTTTCGACGCTCGAACTCTCTGAAAGAGAACAGATGATTGCTGATCGGGTGGTCAGAGAGATTCTCGAGCGAATGAATTTCCTGCTTGACGTCGGCTTGGACTACCTCTCCCTCAATCGCGGCGCTGCGACGCTCTCAGGAGGTGAAGCGCAACGGATTCGATTGGCGAGTCAAATCGGGAGTGGGCTGGTTGGCGTGCTCTATGTGCTGGACGAACCTTCCATCGGCCTGCATCAGCGTGACAACAAACGCTTAATCGGAACGCTCGAGCGACTGCGAGACATTGGCAATACCGTGATTGTTGTTGAGCATGACGAGGAAACCATACGAAGTGCTGACTATGTCGTTGATGTTGGCCCCGGGGCGGGGGAGCACGGCGGCGAAATAATCCATGCAGGGCCTGTCACTGGTCGACAGGGGCTCCTAGCCAATAAGAATTCCGTCACCGGGCAGTATCTCTCTGGAACTCGGGTGATTGATGTTCCAACGACTCGTCGGAAGGGCTCAGGCCACGAGATCACCGTTCACGGCGCCACCGAGCACAACCTGAAGAACATTGACGTCTCGTTTCCACTCGGCACCATGATCGCTGTGACTGGTGTCTCAGGGTCCGGCAAGTCAACATTGGTCAATGAGATCCTTTTGAAGGACCTCCAGCATCGAATCCATCGTTCGAAAGATATGCCGGGTCTGCACAAATCCATCTCAGGAATCGAACAGATTGACAAGGTCGTTGCGGTTGATCAACAGCCCATTGGCCGAACTCCTCGCTCGAACCCAGCGACGTATACGGGAGTGTTTGATCACATTCGAAAACTCTTCGCGATGACCCAAGAAGCCAAGGTTCGCGGTTACCAACAAGGACGTTTCTCTTTCAACGTGAAAGGAGGACGTTGCGAAGCATGTGCCGGAGACGGGACGCTAAAGATCGAGATGCATTTTCTCCCTGACGTCTACGTCCCCTGTGAGATTTGTGGAGGGTCGCGCTACAACCGAGAGACCCTCGAAGTCCTCTTCAGAGGCAAATCAATCGCTGATGTTCTGAATATGCCTGTCGCCGAAGCACTTGAGTTCTTTGATAACCAACCCCCGATTAAGCGTCATCTCCAAACGCTTGTGGACGTAGGACTTGGCTATGTGCGCTTGGGCCAGCCCGCTCCACAGCTTTCAGGTGGAGAAGCTCAGAGGATCAAGCTTTCAACTGAACTCAGTCGACGACCAACTGGTCATACGTTTTACGTGCTCGACGAACCAACGACTGGACTTCATTTCGAAGACGTCGCGCGACTCCTGAGTGTGCTCCAACGCCTGGTGGATAGCGGGAACACCGTCTTAGTTATTGAACACAACCTCGATGTTGTGAAATCAGCCGACTGGATCGTGGATCTTGGACCAGAGGGCGGGTACCTCGGTGGAACCTTGGTTGCTGAAGGGACGCCAGAACAACTGGTGAAGAAAAAGAAAAGCTACACCGGACAGGTTCTCGCTCCGCTCCTTGTCAAAAGTTAAGGCGTCGCCGTCTCCCGACGGGGGACAACTTCTTTTCCAAAGGGGAAGGCCAAGAGCGGCACCATTCGAATCAGAATCAACCCGAGCGGGATGCCAATGATCGTTACAAAGGCGACGAGCCCAAAGAGCAACGCAATGAGGGCGGCGGGAAGCCCGCCGAGGACGAACCATAAAACGTTTCCGATACATCCTGGCGTACTCGCTGAGACTTGAACGACTTCTGATCCAAAAGGCCACAGCACGTAGACAACGAGTTTGAACGCTTGAATGCCAAAGGGGATTCCAATGATGCTGATGAACATGATGATCCCACTTATCGCCAGGCTGATCGCGAGAGCAAGGCCTACAGTGAAAAGCCAGAGTATGTTTCCGACGACTCGAAGAAAACTCACGTAATAGCGAGCATACGTTCAAGCGCAACTTTCGCCCACGCTTGGGTTTCACCTTCGACTGTGATTTGATTTCTGATGCGCCCTTCGACTGCTTCTTCAAGGACCCATGCCAGATGAGGAGCGTCGATTCTCGACATCGTGATGCAGGGGCACACCTCAGAGTCAAGGCAGACAATGGTGCGGTCGGGATAGGTATCGGCCAACCGCTTCACCAGGTGAACCTCAGTCCCAATACCGATAGAGGACCCCGGCGGGGTAGCTTCGACGTAGCGAATAATGAAATCGGTCGACCCTGATGCATCAGCGGCACCGACGACCTCTTGCGAACATTCTGGATGAACAACGACGAGAGCATTCTCGTGCGTGCGTCGGAACTCTTCTATTTGTTCGGTCGTGAACCGCATATGGACTGAACAGTGTCCCTTCCAGAGAAGAAACGTCGACTCTTTCATTTCTCGCTCGCTCAATCCACCGTTCCTGTGTGCGGGATCCCAGAGCGACATCTCTGAGGTCTCATATCCCATGGTGAGTGCTGTATTTCGTCCAAGATGTTGGTCTGGGAAGAACAGCACTTTGTCTGAGCGAGGCCGTCCAGCTTCGTCGTTCGCAAATGCCCATTCAAGTACGGCTCTTGCATTCGATGAGGTGCAAACTGCGCCGCCATGTCGCCCTACGAATGCCTTGATGGCTGCCGTTGAGTTCATGTAGGTAATTGGCATGACGCGTTCCGTGTCAACAACCTGCGAAAGATCGCTCCACGCAGCTTCGACTTGATCGATATCGGCCATATCCGCCATCGAACACCCTGCAGCGAGATCAGGCAGGATGACTCGCTGGTGTGGTCCGGTGAGAATATCGGCCGACTCAGCCATGAAATGGACACCGCAAAAGACAACGAGATCAGCATCTGATCGTTCCGCGGCAATTCTCGAGAGTCCAAAGGAGTCGCCTGCTGCATCGGCGAACTTCATGACCTCGTCCATTTGATAATGGTGGCCAAGAATGAGAAGGCGCTCGCCAAGCGTCGCCTTGGCTCTTTGAATACGTTGATCGAGATCGTCAGGGGACGTTTCTCGATAGGACGCTGGCATTGACGCTGAAATTTTTATCATCTTGAGCCCCCACAGGGATCGTCTTGATAGTGGCCGGCGGGGACAGCCTGGTCGCCCTTCCGCGGGTATGTCGGCCTCAAGACTCTGTTGTGTATGCGGGATTCCAGGCCCGTGGTTACATCCTAGGCGGTCTCGGTCCTTCTTGTAGCGCTCTCGTTGTGTTCAATGAAGTGCCACGATGGTGAGGTGAAGAACCGCCCGACTCGAGAGACGATTCCAGATCAGCCTGGTTGCTATCAGTTCCTTGATGAGCAGGGGAGGGTTCTCTACGTAGGAAAGGCTCGATCACTCAGGAATCGGGTGACGTCGTATTTCCAAGATCCCCGCTCACTCCATCCTCGAACTGCTCAGATGGTGGCTGCTGCATCGAAGGTTGATTGGGTTGTGACGGCCAGCGAGGTCGATGCGCTTGAGCTCGAGCATTCGCTGATCCAATCATTCCTCCCTCACTACAACATCAGACTGAAAGACGACAAGAGCTATCCCTGGCTCGCACTCACCATGGCGCACGAGTGGCCACGTCCCGTGGTTACGAGGGGGGTGCGGAGGAAAGGAACCCGCTACTTTGGACCGTTCAGCCACGCCCGCTCGCTTCGTCAAACGGTTGATCTCTTACTCCCGACATTTCCCGTCCGCTCTTGTCCTGATAAAAAGTTCGACCGCCACAAGAGGTCTGGTCGTCCTTGTCTGCTCTTCGATATCGAACGGTGTTCTGGGCCGTGTATCGGCGCCGTCGAACCAGAGGTGTATGCCAAGCACCTCGAAGGGTTTATCGACTTCTTCTCAGGCAATATCTCTCCAATCGTTGGAGCGATTGAGTCGCGTATGAAGCAGGCCTCCGCTGACTTAGATTTCGAAAAGGCCGCAAAGCTCCGAGACGATATCGAGGCCATGAATGAGGCAGCAAAGACGCAGGAACTTGTTCTGGCTGATAACGAGAACCTTGACGTGGTGGGTGTCCGCCATGATGATCTTCAGATAGCGGCTGTCTCGATCCATATTCGTCATGGACGAATTGTTGGGCGAAGTGTGAGCGTGGCTGACCTGGTTGAGGCGCTTGACGATCAAACGCTGCAAGCAACCGTTCTGCGAGACGTTTATGGCGATCCAGCGTCCTACGTTCCAGGGTTGATTGCCCTCTCGCACGACGTTGGAGAAGATCAAACCTTAAGGGACTGGTTGAGTGAACGTCGCGGCACGCCGGTTCACCTCACGACCCCAAAGCGGGGTCAGAAGCGTCACCTCATCGAGCTCGCCGAACTCAACGCCACCGAAACGCTTGAGCGAGATCGCCTTCGTCGAGCCAGCGACTACAACTCTCGCTCGAGAGCTCTCGTAGAACTCCAAGAGGCACTGTCGCTGCCTCGGCCACCTTTTCGTATCGAGTGTTACGACATGAGCCATCTCCAAGGTTCTTCGTACGTGGGCTCGATGGTTGTTTTTGAAGATGGGCTTCCCGTCAAGAAGGCGTATCGCCATTTCACGGTGAAATCGGTTGAAGGTAACGATGACTATGCCGCTATGGCCGAAGTACTTCGACGACGCTTACTGAGATGGAGGGAAGAGCCAAGAACGAAGACTGGGACGCGTGGATTTGCTGCGCCCGCCGACCTTCTCCTCATAGATGGGGGCAAGGGCCAACTCGGAGTTGTTGTTGACATCCTCCAGGAGTTGAGACTCACTGAAGTCACTGAAGTCGCCTCACTGGCGAAGAAGTTTGAAGAGGTATTTCGCCCTGCTTCTCGCGAGCCAGTACGTTTAGAGCGAGGCTCTGAGGCGCTGTTCCTTCTTCAACGAATTCGAGACGAAGCACACCGCTTCGCCATTGGATTCCATAGATCCACACGTGGCAAGGCAATGACGGCGAGTATTCTCGACGGTATTCCCGGTCTCGGGCCAAGCCGTCAAGAACGACTCCTCGATCGTTTTGGGTCTGTGGAGGCCCTCCGAGGACTCAGTCCAGCTGACCTCCAGGCTGAGGCGTGGCTGCCTTCAACAGTTGGCCAGGCTGTCTTTGATGCCCTTCACCCCCGTCCTGGGGCGAGCGGAACCACAGGGCCCCAAAAGACGGCAGAATTCAGCGATGGCTGAATTCGTAATTGTCTCGGGTCTTTCGGGTGCTGGTCGTTCGACCGCGGGAGCCTGCCTCGAAGATCTTGGCTGGTTTGTGATCGACAACTTGCCCCCTTCGATCATCCCTCGGATGGGTGAACTTGTAAGTGGGCCTGGATCCGAGGTCTCTCGTGTCGCATTGATTCTCGGGAGAACCGGCGGGAGCGACGCCGAAGAATATTTGGTTGCGATCGAACAGTTGCGAGAAGGTGCGCACAGCGTTCGAGTTCTCTTCCTTGAGGCCCCAGACGATGTTCTCGTCCGTCGCTACGAGGGGACTCGGCGCCGACACCCGCATTCTGACGCCGGGGTAGAGGCTGCGATCACTCAAGAGCGAGTATCGCTTGAGCCCATGAAAAGTCGAGCAGACATCGTCCTAGAGACCGGTGAACTCAACTCGAACCAATTGCGTTCAAGAATCAACGAGCTTTTTGGTGAAACTGAAGCAAACGAAACTATGCGCACGACGCTGTTGTCATTCGGCTTCAAGCATGGTCTTCCTCTTGACGTCGACATCGTGCTCGATGTTCGGTTTCTCCCTAATCCTTACTGGGATGAAGAACTGCGAGAGCTTTCAGGGCTCGATGAAGACGTGAAGAAATTTGTTCTCGGACAGCCAGAAACAGAGGAGTTCGTGCAGAAGACGATTGAGCTCTTTGAACCGCTTCTTCCTCTTTACTCTCGCGAAGGGAAGAGTTACCTCACGATTGGTATCGGGTGCACTGGCGGGCGACATCGATCGGTTGCTTTAACAGAAGAACTCGGACGGCGCCTTCGCGTCATGGGACATCCACTCTCAACCTTTCATCGAGATATCGATCGATGACGCAACCAATTCGTGTGGTGGCTGTCGGCGGAGGGCATGGGACTGCCGTGACGCTTTCCGCAGCTCGCACCTACGCTGAGAACGTCACCGCAGTGGTATCGGTCGCCGACGACGGTGGCTCCAGTGGTCGCCTTCGTGAACTCCTTGGAGTTCCCGCCCTCGGTGATCTCAGGAAATGCCTCGTCGCACTTGCGGCTGATGACTCGGTATTGGCGCAAGTGATGAGTCAGCGATATCGAGAAGGAGAACTTGCTGGGCATGCGCTGGGCAACCTTCTCCTTGCAGGCCTCATCGAATCCACCGGCGATCTCGTGAGGGGTGTGGATGAGGCATCACGACTCCTAGAACTCAAGGGCCGCGTGCTGCCGGCGACGACGGGACCTGTCACGCTTCGCTCCATCGTGGGAGAAAGAATGGCGATAGGCCAAGTTGCAGTTGGCCAAGAAGGGGATAATCAGATTGTTTCAACCCTTCCAAGCAATCCCGAGATACCGGCAGCTGTTCTCGAAGCCATTGTCGCTGCCGAACAGATCATTATTGGTCCAGGCTCTTTGTACACCAGCGTTCTCGCGGCTGCCGCAACACCTGGGATCGTTGCCGCGCTTAGGAAAAGCAGGGCGCAACGGGTATTTGTCTGTAACCTGCTCCCTGAGCAGCCTGAATCTGGTGGCTACAGTGTTTCCGATCACCAACAGGCTCTCGAAAGACATGGCATACCGATCGACGTCACCATCTGTGACACGTCGGCAGGTATGGGGCTAGGAGACGTTGTTGGTCAAGTTCAGGATTGTGACCTCAAGGGCGAGAATGGCAAAGTTCATGATCCGCAGAAGTTGGCAAGTGTTCTTCGAGGTTTGTTCGTAGACAACGAGAGAGAAGGGGCAATACGTGACGGTTCGAGTTGGAATTAATGGTTTTGGGCGAATTGGGAGAGGCTTTGTTCGAGCAGCCTATGAACGAGGGGCAGACGTCGAGATTGTTGCGGTCAATGATCTGACTTCCCCAGAGATGAACGCCCACCTCCTGCGCTACGACTCGACGCAAGGTCGATTCAATGGAACGGTGACCGTCGACGGAGATTTCTTTGTTGTCGGCGACCAGCGCATCAAGGTGTTATCCGAGCGCGATCCGGGGGATCTCCCGTGGAAGTCGCTCGACGTTGACGTTGTCGTAGAGTCAACCGGCCGATTTACAAAACGTGAAGATGCTGCAGTTCATCTCGCTGGAGGAGCTCGGAAGGTGGTGATCTCCGCACCAGCGACCGGAGCGGACGCCACATTTGTGGTTGGAGTGAACGATGACCAATATGACCCAGGAAAAGACGACGTGGTTTCGAACGCGTCCTGCACCACGAACTGCTTTGTGCCGATGGTCAAGGTCCTTGACGATACGTTTGGAGTTGTCTCGGGATTGATGACGACGGTTCACGCCTACACGAATGATCAGAATCTTCTCGACCTTCCCCACACTGACTTGCGTCGTGCCAGAGCAGCAGCGGTCAACATTGTGCCCAGCTCAACGGGTGCGGCACGCGCTACTGGCCTTGTTCTGCAATCGATGCAAGGTCGTCTGGATGGCACGTCTCTTCGTGTCCCTGTGCCGACCGGGTCGATTACTGACTTCACTGCAGTCGTGAATGGCTCTCCAAGTGTCGCTGACGTTAATGCAGCTTTTGCCAAGGCAGCCTCGACCGGTCCGCTCTCAAACGTGCTCATCTACACGGAAGATGAGATCGTTTCTTCGGACATCGAAGGCAGCCCGGCGTCCTGCACGTTTGACGCAGGGCTAACCATGGTGCAGGGAATTGATGACGAAAAGAGTTTGGTCAAAGTTCTCGGCTGGTACGACAATGAGTGGGGATATGCCAACCGACTTGTCGATCTTGTAGAAATTGTTGGCCGCTCGGCATGACCATGCGTCCGGCAGCACTCGATGGACTGCCACTTCTTGAAGACCTCGGCGCTATATCTGGAAAGCGTATTTTGGTACGAAGTGATCTCAATGTTCCGTTAGGCGAGGATGAGAACGGAACCGTTATTGAAGATGACTTTCGGATCAGATCCGCAGTTCCAACACTGCAGTGGCTGCAGGACCAAGGGGCAGAGGTCGTGTGTTGTACGCACGTGGGTCGCCCACACGGGACCTCGGTACCTCAGCTGGCGGTCGGCCCAATCGCAACCCGTCTCGCAACGTACATCGACGACGTTGAGGTCATCGAGAATGTGCGATTTGATCCGCGTGAAGAAGCAAACGACGTCGAGTTTGTGAAAGAGCTGATTAAGGGCTTCGACGCTTACGTCAACGACGCGTTCGGAGCGTCTCATAGGAATCACGCCTCAGTCGTAGGTCCGCCTCAATTCGTACCGAGCGCAGCAGGACGCCTTCTCGAGAAAGAGGTTGAAGTACTCGGTGGTCTCCTTCTCGAGCCCGACGTTCCTTTCGTGGCGATCATTGGTGGATCCAAGGTTGCTGACAAACTTGGCGTCCTCAAGACGCTTGTAAAAAAGACTGACACCATCATTATCGGCGGGGGAATGGCGTTTACATTTCTCGCCGCACAGGGTCGAGGCGTGGGAGCCTCCTTGCTCGATGAATCCCTGCTGAAGGAGTGTCAAGAGATTCTCGATGGTCCGTGTGAGATCCTTCTTCCAACAGACGTCATCGCACTGTCGCCTGGTTCATCGTTTGGTGCGAACTGTACGCAGGGCGATGTCGTGACCTACAGAGGTGATATCCCTGATGGATGGATGGGCCTCGACGTCGGTCCACAAAGCGCAGAACGCTTTGCCGAAGCCATTACGTCGGCTGGAACAGTACTGTGGAATGGACCGGTTGGCGTCTTTGAAGACGCCCGTTTCGCACAAGGAACGAGAACGGTCGGAGAAGCAGTGGCCAATACGAAAGGAACAAGCGTGGTTGGTGGTGGAGACAGTGCCAGAGCGGCAGAGGATTTCGGGCTTGCTGGCCAGATTGATTTTCTGTCCACTGGCGGGGGCGCATCGCTGGAATTTTTGGAATTTGGAGACTTACCAGCGCTTACAGCGCTCCGTCATGCAAGCAATGCTCCACGGGTGGCGAAGTGAGTAAAAAGAAATCCCTACGTCGTCCACTGGTTGCTGGAAACTGGAAGATGAATAAGGACCATGTTGAGGCAATTCACCTCATTGCCGATTTAGGCTTGCGATTACGCTCGATTGCCTCCTCGAATATTGACGTTTCGGTCCATCCTCCATTTACAGACCTGCGAAGTGTCGAGGGAATCATCGGTGCAGAGTCGCTTCCAGTCTTCTTGGGAGCTCAGCACTGCTCTGCTCACGAGCACGGTGCCTATACGGGGGAAGTGAGCGTCGAGATGCTTCGGCGCCTATCCGTGAGTCACGTCATCATTGGCCACTCTGAGCGTCGACAGATCTACGCAATGAGTGACGCCGATGTTGCGGCGACCACGGTTGCGGTCCATGGAGGGGGAATGATCCCCATCATCTGTGTCGGTGAGACCCAAGAGGAGCACGAGGACGGCGTCACCAAAGAAGTCCTAGCTCACCAGGTCAATTCGGCGCTCACCGGAATCGCTGCCGGAAGTGAAGAACGAACCGTATTGGCCTACGAACCAATATGGGCCATTGGGACAGGTCTCGCAGCATCTGGTGACGATGCTCAAGAAGTCTGCTCTTATCTTCGGTCACTTCTGAAAGATGCTCGCGGCGAGGTAGCCGATGAAATGAGGATCCTGTACGGAGGATCTGCGAAACCTGAAAATACTCTCGACTACGTCGCTCAGCCCGATATTGATGGGCTCCTAGTGGGTGGCGCCTCCTTAGAGGGTGAGAGTTTTGCTGCCATGATTGAAGCCGTGGCCACCTGCTACGGTTCTTCGGCTACCTGATTCGAGAGGAGGACGGCGTGATTACAGGAATTTATGTAGGAATTGAAGTTATTTCGGCCTTAGCGCTGATCTTTCTGATCCTCATGCACAGTGGTCGAGGCGGGGGACTCTCGGACATGTTCGGAGGGTCGGTGGGTTCAGCGGCCCAAGGTTCGACTGTGGTTGAAAAGAACTTAGACAGAATCACAGTTGCGGTTTCACTTATTTTTGCGTTCACGACGTTGACGCTTGCTCTGCGCCTGCAGTGACCATCCACGACGGCGTGCTTCGCCTCTGCGGACGCGTCGTGTCTGTCGCTGTGGCACTTCCTCTTTGTTTGGTGCTCCTCAGTTCAAGTCCTCAAGTTGGCGCAGCCTCTTCCTCGCCAGAAACTGGCCTGAGCTCTTCGCTCCCTGAGCCCTTCGCTGGATGTGACCCCGTAGGGGCAAATCCATCTGCTTCCACGGTTCAGGCACTTTCTTTGGTTCTGCCAGAGGCATTCACGTCGACTCCGAAGGGGACGATCACTCAAGCCACGTCGTTTCTTGATCAGGCAGAAGTCCAGAGCCTCAAACCGTTGGTGGTGATCTATTCGATCAAGAAGGGAGCAACGTGGGTCGACAACCGAGCAATTGGCCTTAGTGATTTTGTAACGACATGGAAGTGGGGCGCCAAGGGGGTCGGCCCAGCCGCCACCCAATACCGACAAGTTGTCTCCATCAAGAAGGGGAAGAATGCGAGCCAGGTCCTCGTTAAATTCTCGACTCCGACGAGTAACTGGCGGGCGCTCTTTAGCCCACTCCTTCCCGCCACCGTCTCGACGTCCGAACTGGCGTCCTGCTCTTTACCCTCTGCCGCAACAGATCTTTCAGCTGGTCCCTACGTCATTGCTTCGGCGTCGCCATCTGCAATCACACTGGTTCCCAACCCTCGGTGGTGGGGTCCTGCAGCGATGTTCTCAGAAATCACCTTGAGTGGTGGTGTCAACGCTTCCGCAACGCAATTCACCACGCCGCTCCAAGCCGGTCTTGCTGAGGCAACGTGGTTCTCCCCGGGTGTTCTTGAGGGTATTGTCTCTGAACCCGGCGTCTCGAGTCACGTCGATTTCTCGAACCGTATCGTCAGCCTCGATTTCGCGACCACGCGAGGCGGTCTACCTTTCGGAGTTCGCCAAGCAATCTCTCTCTTGATCAACCGAACTCGTCTCATTCAAGACAGTGTTGGACAGATTGATACCTACATCACTCCAGCAACGAGTCACCTCATCGCCCAAGGTCAACCGAACTACACCCCACTCACCGCGTCGACAGCAACTGATCCGACGACGACCTCAACGCTGCCAGTCAGCCGCTCTTCCGCGTCCAGAGCAAAGAAGGCGCTCAACCGGGCGGGCTACCACCTGAGCAACCGAGTCTGGGTGACGTCCCAAGGCCAACCTTTCACTCTCTCGATGGAAGCTCCCCTTGATGACTACTGGTCACTCAAGACTGCCTCGCTCATCCGACTGCAACTTGGTGCCCAAGGCATCAAGGTTCGAATCTCCTTTGTTCCCTCATCGGTGGTCGTCGCTCAGAACCTACGTACCGCCAAGACCATGTCCGGGATCCTCGCTCGGCCGACCGATCTCTTTGCTGCACACAGCGCCGCTTGGTTTACGACCTCCTCAATTGGTCCAAATTCGATTTACTGGGCCGGCTATCAGAAAAAGTCGTTGAACACTCTCGCCACGCAAGCATCAATGAATATGAACCCCACCGATGCCGTCCCACTCTACGAAACGATTGACAACGCACTGTGGTCGACGATGCCATCCCTCCCGCTATTCACAGAGCCAGACGTTCTGGCATGGTCGACAGATATTGATGGTGTCGTACTGAATCCTTATCCACCAGGGACGCTGTCGGCGCTTCTGAGTTGGAAACTGATCACCGCAAGCGCACCGTAGGCGGAATAAGCCGATCTGAGGTTTTGCTAGGGTAACTACTTCAGTAGCAATCCCAAGTCGAAGTGGCGGAATTGGCAGACGCGCCAGCTTGAGGGGCTGGTGCCCGCAAGGGCGTGGGGGTTCAAGTCCCCCCTTCGACACTCATCTTCTCCTCTGTCAGGTGGTAGGAGCGTGAAGATTTCTGCTTTGGCGTGAGTCTCGGAATCAGGTGAGAACGATTCCTGAAGACGCCGTTACGAAGCAATCCGCTGGAGAATGCCAGCGAGTTCCTTGGGCGCCTGGACCATCACGTCATGCCCACACGCCACGTCAAAGGTCGTGAAGCCGCGGAGCACCGCTCGCTCGTACGAAGTATCGAGGCTGTGCAGGGGAGGATCGGTATGGCGCACGTAGGACATCGGCAGGCGTTCAAGAACCCTCTGCGCAAAGTGCACTTTGTCGGCCGCACAAGCAAGAGGAAAGTCCGTGAGCCGAGGTGCGATCCACTCGACGAGATCAGGATCAGTCACTCCCCACTGTTCGAGAAACGCTGGTGATGCCGGAATTCTCCATCCGTCACCCTCTTCGACTGAGAGCGAGCGATATCGGTTAGCTATCTCAGGAGGTTCTACGTCAAGCAAACTCTCACCGTCATCAGCCAGGAAGGCTCCGACGAAGGTGATCGACGCAATCCTTCCACCCGACTCTTCGACACACGGTCCGGCCAGGACCCCGGCGTAACTGTGGAGCACCAGATGAACCTCGGAGAGATTTTCCCATTCAAGGAGGGCCACGATGTCCTGGACATGCGTAGCGAGACCAATCTGAGGTGTTAGAAGGTGGGCCCTCTCTCCCTGTCCGGTCAGTGTGGGCGTGAATACTTCATGGCCTTGCGAGTTCAAGATGACTCGAACATCTCGCCAACACCATCCACCGTGCATAGCCCCATGAACGAGAACAAAGGTCGCCATACTTTGATCCTAAAGTAATCGGCAAGAGAGAGCTGACTTGTCGCCTCTCGATTCTGCCTTCACCTGAATCTCGGTTGCGATTGCTACGGTTTTGGCATGGCCCGAGACATTATTGATGACCGGCTCCTCGGAGCGCTCCACATCAAAGCACTGACGCATCAAGGATTTATCCATGACCCGAGCCAAGAACATACGGCCTTCCAAGTCGGAACGCTTGATGCTCTGATGGAAGGTCGCTTCGATGGAGACACCACAATCGGCGAAGTTCTCAGTCACGGCGATTTCGGAATTGGCACGGTCCAACATCTCGGGGGAGAGTTGATCATCCTCGACGGCGACGCGTTTGTTGTGAAATCAGATCAACAAATAATTAATGTTGAGCACACTCTTCAAACTCCGTTTGCCGTCGTGTGTCGCTTTGGCGCTGACGCCGAACATGAGATTGCCGACATTGACGACACCGAGATCTACGCGTACGTCGACGCTTTGGTCCCCGATCCAATGACAATCGTGGCGGTCAAAGTTCATGGTTCATTCCGTGACCTGCTTCTGCGAAGTATCGACGAACAACAGGAGCCGTTTCCACTTCTGTCGGAGGTTGTGAAGGATCAATCAGAGTGGAGCGTTCGTCGGGCGCACGGCACCTTGGTTGGGTTTCGTTTTCCTGATCGAACAGCGGGCATTGAAATACCTGGTTACCATTTTCACTTCATCTCGAGTGATCGAAAGGTGGGTGGGCATCTCGTTCGATGTGGCGTGGTCGAAGCACATATTGCTCTTGATTCGAGTGAAGAGCTGCATGTTGAGCTTCCCCTCGGCGTCGGTCTCGGCACGCCCGGTGTCGCTGATCGAGCCGCAATTCGAGCCATCGAGAGAGGCACCCATGGAGCAACGTAGCGTTCGGCCGAGATCTCTGAGGTGTGACCACTACGCTGGAGACAGGAAAGCGAGGCACTGTGTCTGAAATTATCGTTGGAATTGATGGTTCAAAGAGCTCAATTGAGGCGGCTAGTTGGGCCTACGCGGAAGCGGCACTTCGCGGATCTGACCTTCGCTTGCTCTGCGTGTTTCAGTCGCCGGCGGTTTGGCTCGGCATGGGAGAGGCTCTGGGATCAGTGTCCTCTGCGACGGTGAGTGGCGAGGAGTTGACGAATTACGCCACTGAAACCATTGAATCAGTTCTGGCCACGATCACACAGAAATTGAACGTCAACGTAATCAAAGACGCCCAGCAAGGACATCCCGGTGATGTGCTGGTGAATCGAAGCAGAGACGCTGATCTGCTCGTTCTTGGCTCGAAAGGTCATAGTGACGTGGGAAGCATATTGGTGGGCTCTGTCGTGATGCACTGCGTCCACCATGCGAGTTGTCCCGTTGTTGTGATTCCCCACCACAAGAAGTAATGGTTCTCGCTTCAGGTGAGGGAGCGGTTGTCATCGATCTCGATGGCGTCGTGTGGCTCGGCGGTGAGGCCCTTCCTGGAGTCGACAGAGCGATAGAAATGCTCAGAGAGCATGGCATTCAAATCATCTTCGCTACAAATAACTCATCGCCCACAATTGAAACGCTTCAAACTCGCCTCGAGCGCGTAGGCATCGATGCTGCACCTGAGGAGATCGTCAGTTCCGCTCTCGCTGCCGTCAGTCTGGTTCCAGAAGATTCATCGGTGCTGATTTTTGCTGATACTGGAGTGCACCACGCCGGGGAAGAGCGAGGTTTTCGTCTTGATCCTCCATTCGATGCAGTGATCGTCGGCTGGAATCGCTCTTTTGATTTTGACACCATCACTCATGCGTCCCAGGCCATTCGAACTGGCGCGCGTTTCATCGCAACCAACGATGACCCAACGCACCCAACGCCAACTGGGCTCCTCCCAGGAACCGGCGCCTTCATTGCGGCAATCGCTACCGCAGCCGAGCAGGTGCCGGTCATCGCCGGAAAACCAGGAGCGGCCATGGTGGCGCTCGTTCGGGAACGCTCCGACAACGTCGCGATGGTCATTGGTGACCGACCTTCGACCGATGGAGCATTCGCCCACGCCCTTGGAGTCCCGTTTGGCCTTGTCCGCTCTGAGGCGACACCACCATCAGAGATTGTTCCAGCAATCGAAGGCGCAACCTTGCTTGACGTCGTCACTAGGGCTTTGGGGGCTTAATCGATGCGCCCACTTTCTCGTGACACATTGTCTGTCGACCTCTCTCCATTCATCGATGCGTTTCGAGTTTTAGAGACCGTGACGTCCGCTCGATCAAAGAGTCTCCTGAGTGATGGTGGTGACACTCTGTCGAATGTGTTTCAACGCATCGCTCCACGACTTCCAGGCTTCGCCGCAATAATCATCCGAGACGTCCTTGCGAACTCAGGCCAGACGGCACGACGAGCAGGTGCCACGATTGAGACATGCACGTCATTTCTCACTCAGCGTGGTGACTGAGTGGCTCGACAATCTCTCGACAAAGCAATGGTCTCGCGTGGTCTTTGCGCCGACGTTGCCGAGGCGCACGTGTTGATCGAACAGTCCCGTGTCCTGGTTTCTGGGTCGATAGCCCTGAATGCAGCTCGCCAAGTTGCAGGGGATGATGCAATATCTCTCAGAGAATCACCCTCAGAGTTTGTGAGTCGTGCTGGCCAGAAGTTGAACGCAGCGCTCAGCATCTTTGACGTGGCGGTCAGCGGTCGAACGGTGATTGATGCGGGCAGCGCAACAGGAGGTTTTACTCAGTGTCTTCTGTCTCATGGTGCATGTCGGGTATTGAGTGTGGATGTTGGCTACGGCCAACTCCACGAACTCTTGCGAAGCGACAGCAGAGTTGTGAGCCTAGAGAGGACCAATATTCGATCCCTCACGAGAGAAGAGGCATCGAAAGCAGCACTTCCTGAACGTGAACCATCAATGGTCACCGCCGACCTTTCCTTCACCTCCTTGCGACCGTTAGTGTCACATCTCGCTGAGTTGGCGGGCAGTGATGGAGATCTCATTGTGTTGTGCAAACCCCAGTTTGAGGCCGATCATGACGTCGTAAGCGAAGGACAAGGTGTGATTCGAAGCGAAAAAGTCCGTCAATCAGCCATAGAGGGGGTGTGTGGCGCACTCCAGGCCGCTGGAACCGGCATCATGGGGGTTGTGAACTCTCCAGTCTTAGGACCCGCCGGAAACGCAGAATTTCTTATTCATGCACGTGTTGGCGCACTTCGGGGCGTCGAGGATATCGACCAACAGATTGCTGTGTCTTTGCAGAAGGCGAGTGAACTGCGATGAGCGAGACAGTCGCCTTCATCGTGCACGGTGGTCGCCAAGATGCAATGGAGGCTGCTCGAGAGACAGCGTCTCGCCTCGAGGAGAGTGGACTCTCTGTCGGCGTTGTCGTCTTCACTGATGGAGCGGAAGATCAGGCAAGCCTTGAACTCGCTGCGCTCTCGCCCTCTTTGATCGTGAGTCTCGGAGGCGATGGAACATTTCTGCGTGCAGCGAAGCGAGCTCATGAGCTTGACGTACCAATCCTGGGCGTGAATTTTGGCCGAGTTGGCTACTTGCTTGACGTTCCTCCCACCGAACTTGATGGCGTCATCCGACGAGCCCTTGAAGGCCACGTTGTCGTGGAGGAGCGCCTTGGCCTCGCCATCAGCGTCCGAGAAGGGCCACTGGTCCATGAAACGATCTTTGCGGTGAATGAGGTATCAGTCGAGAAGACCGTACCGGGGCACGTGGTGCGTCTTGCAGCTGGAATCGATGGAGAGCCGTTCATGCATTTCTCAGCTGATGGCGTGTTGATCGCATCTCCTATGGGGTCGACCGCCTACAACCTTTCAGCCGGAGGCCCTGTCCTCTCGCCAGATCTTGATGGATTTGTGATGACGCCAGTCGCTCCCCATTTCGTGATTGATCGCAGCGTGGTGCTCTCTGGAGATCAAGTCGTCAGTCTCGATGTCGTGGGCGAGCGACCAGCGGTCTGCGTCGTCGATGGCGTGAGTATTGCTACCTTGACGCCAGGAGACCGAGTGGAATGCCGACGGGAGCCTCGTCGACTTCACGTGGTCACGCTGGCGGAGCCTGGGTTGGGTCGCCGCCTTCGAGAGAGTCTTCGTCAGGGACACGAATAGCCAATGTTGCTTGAGTTGCACGTCGCCGGGCTTGGCGTCATCGATGACTCTCGAATTGAATTTGGTCCTGGACTCAGTGCGCTGACGGGAGAGACCGGAGCGGGCAAGACGCTCCTCGTAGATGCCCTCGATCTCGTCCTCGGGGGTCGTCCTCGTCGTGGCCTCGTGCAAAGCGGACGCTCAGCGCTGATCGAAGCTCGTTTCCTTGACGAGGTGACCGGCGAAGAAGTCATCCTGGCTCGAGAGATACCTTCAGAGGGAAGGGCTCGTGCGTGGATTGACGGCCGGATGGCGTCAGTGAATGCCCTCAGTGAACGGGCGGTAGGACTCTGCGACATTCACGGACAGCATGAGCATCAAAGTCTTCTCAGTGCTGGCGCCTTTCGAAGAGCGTTGGACTCATACGGCCAGATCGATACGACTGCACTCGATGAGGCACGAGCGGCAGTTCGTCTCCTGGAGACTGAACGTCACTCCTTGGGCGGCACGCCTGAAGAGATTGAGCGAGAGAGAGCACTCCTTGAGTATCAAATCGCCGAGATAGACGCAGCGGGTATTGAGGGATTCGATGAACGTGAGCGGCTCTTAGAAGAGATCAAAATGTTGGAAGGGGCAGGCTCGCTGCGAAATGTTCTTGAACATGCGTTAGAAACCCTTGACGTCACAGAAGAGTCAAATCCACGTGATGTGTTAGCGGAGACTCGCCTCGCTCTTGAAGGATATGAGTCTTTTGACGAGCTCAGAGGAGCGTTATCTACTGCTGAATCTCTCCTCGATGATTTAGGGAGTGAGTTGAGAAAGGCGTCTGAACTCGTTGAGGAGAATCCTGAGCGCCTGACGTTCGCAAACGAGCGTTTGTCACTTCTTCATCACTTGTGCCGTCGGTACGGCCCAACCCTCGATGACGTCTCGCTTAAGCGCAAGGAGTTTGGGAGCCAACTCGCAACTCTTCTCAACGCAGAAGACGCTCGATTAAGTCTTGATGAACGAAGTCGTGCGGCGACCTTGGTTCTTGAAAACGTTGCTCAAAAAGTCCTTTCCAAACGTCAGCACGCCGCCCCGGCGATGGTGCGAGACCTTCTTGCCCGCCTTTCGAGCCTTGCTCTCGAGCATGCCTCCCTTGAGATCACTCTGGAGGGGGAGAGCGGTGATCGGGTCGACCTCCTCTTCAGCGCGAACCCAGGCCTGGCCTTGGCGCCAGTCTCGGCGGTGGCATCCGGGGGTGAGTTGGCACGTTTGATGCTGGCTATACGACTGGCTCTTCCAGGAGAGACGCCCACGATGATCTTTGACGAGGTCGATGCTGGAATTGGCGGATCAACCGCAGTGGCGCTCGCGAGCGCCTTGAAAGACGTTTCATCCCATGCTCAGGTCCTTGTGGTGACTCACCTGGCCCAGGTGGCCGCCATGGCCTCCTGCCAGGTCAGCGTTTCTAAGGATGTTGGTGACTCTGCCACCTTGGCAACGGCCAAAGTGATCACAGGGGATGAACGTGTCCGTGAGATTGCTCGAATGCTTTCTGGCCAACCAGAGAACGAGACGGCTCTCGAACATGCTCGAGAACTCCTTCACGCCGGAGGCTCCGCCACCTGAGGGGTCTCGTTGGTCTAACCTGGGATTCCGGTGAAGGTCCGCGACACACAGAACAGCAGATGAGCAAGTTCATCTTTGTCACTGGAGGGGTCTCGAGTTCTCTCGGAAAAGGACTCACCGCTTCATCTCTCGGTCGACTTCTCAAACAACGTGGTCTTCGCGTGACGATGTGCAAACTCGATCCTTACATCAACGTTGACCCTGGGACGATGAATCCTGGAGAACATGGCGAGGTCTTCGTCACTGATGACGGGGGAGAGACTGACCTCGACCTCGGCCACTACGAGCGATTCATCGATGAGAGCTTAAATAGAAACTCGAACACGACGACTGGATCGATTTACTCCTCAGTGATCGCTAAAGAGCGACGCGGCGACTACCTCGGCAAAACAGTCCAAGTGATACCTCATGTCACCGATGAGATTAAAGAGCGAGTTCGACGCTTGGATTCTGAAGATCTCGATATCGTCATTGTCGAGATTGGCGGCACCGTCGGTGACATCGAGATCGTCCCCTTTGTCGAAGCGATTCGCCAGTTCAGGAGTGACGTAGGGAGAGACAACGTCTGTTACGTACATCTCACCTTGGTGCCGTATCTCGCTCCATCGGGAGAACAAAAAACGAAGCCAACGCAGCACTCGGTTACTGAACTGCGCAGCAGGGGAATTCAACCTGACGTGATTGTCTGTCGAAGCGACCAACCGATCTCAGACGGATTGAAACGGAAAATTTCACTTCTGTGTGACGTCCCAGCACAAGCGGTTATTTCAGCTGTTGACGCTCCAAGTATCTATGAGATTCCGATCGCCATGTATGAAGAAGGTCTAGACAAGGTCGTTCTCGATATCTTACGAATCGATATCGATGATCATCCGATTGAGTTAAACCAGTGGGAGTCACTTGTCGATCGGGTCGAGCGACTCTCAGAAACTGTGCGTATAGGAATCATTGGTAAATATGTGAATTTGCCAGATGCCTACCTCTCGATTGTTGAAGCACTGCGTCATGCAGGATTTGAACACCAGGCTGCAATTGAATTTGTCTGGGTGGATGCTGAATTGGTGCCGAGTGAATATGGCGCTGAGTTCCTGGCGAAACTAGACGGCATTGTCATCCCTGGAGGCTTCGGTGAACGGGGTATTGAGGGCATGATTGCTGCAGCCAAGATCGCTCGAGAAGAAGATATTCCACTGCTCGGCATCTGTCTTGGGATGCAGGTGATGGTTGTAGAGACCGGGAGAAGCCTCGCGGGACTCGAAGGCGCCAATTCCACTGAGTTCGATCGCCTCACGTCGCATCCCGTCATTGACCTGATGGCCGACCAAGCTGACGTTTCAGATCTTGGCGGCACGATGCGTCTTGGAGCGTACCCAGCCATGCTTTCTTCTGGGAGCGTCGTAGCTTCCCTCTACGATGCTGAAGTCGTCTCCGAACGACATCGACATCGCTATGAATTCAACTCCAGATATCGAAGCAAACTCGAAGAAGCTGGACTCGTCTGTTCTGGATCATCTCCAGATGGTCGTTTAGTTGAGTTTATTGAGCGACCAGATCACGCGTACTTTGTCGGAACGCAAGCACATCCTGAGTTCAAGTCTCGGCCTGACCGTCCTCACCCTCTGTTTCAGGGTCTCCTAGCGGGTGCGATGCGTCGAAAAGCTGGGCGCGAGCCTCGACTGTTAGATCTCGACGCCGTCCACTGAGCGAGGACTTCATGCTCGGTTTCGCTATCGAGCGTACTGAAACCATCTACGAGGGCTTCGTCGTCGACCTCGAACGCCGATTTGTTCGCCATGGAGATGAGGTCTTTGATCGAGAAGTGGTGGTCCATCCAGGTGCCGTTGCGATTATCGCCATCGACGAATCCTTCAACGTTGTTCTCCTCGAGCAGTATCGGGCCGCTGTCGAACATCGGATCTTCGAGATACCCGCTGGAACGTGTGATCACTTGGGCGAGGCGGGGAGAGAAACAGCACAGCGAGAACTGTATGAAGAAACGGGAATACGCGCTGAGAGTTTCGAGTCTCTTGGAGTCTTCCTTAACTCTCCTGGATTTAGCTCTCAACGCACGGAGATCTTCCTCGCCACGAACATCTCTCGTGGGGAGCGCCAACCAGAAGGTGTCGAAGAATGGGATGCTCGGGTTTCGTTTCTTCCCTTCTCTGAAGCGATCGAAATGATGGAGGGAGGGAGAATCCAAGACGCCACAACGTGTCTGGCTCTCTCGCTGACGGCCCGTCGACATGGCATCTAAACGACTCGATCTCGTCGGCGAGGCCTACCTCGATTGGTTAACTATCGAGAAGGGCCGTTCACCTCGAACGGTACAAAGTTATCGTCAAGATCTTCTCCGCTATGAAGAGTCACTCGAGACAATGGGCCGAAAGGTAACCACCGCACAGCCCGCCGACATTGACTCTCACCTAGATCGATTGCGGAACGAGAAGAAGGCATCAGCATCGATTGCCCGATCGCGATCAGCCATCAAGGGTCTCTATACGTTTCTCCTCGATGAGGGAGCGCTTTCTGTGGATCCGAGCGTCAACGCCAGCGCTGTGCGTGTTCCTTCTCGAATCCCAAAGGCACTGAGTGAAGACAGCGTTCTTCGGTTGCTTGAGAGCATCTCTGGAGATGACCCACTTTCTCTTCGAGATCGGGCAGTACTCGAGTTGCTCTACGGGACGGGAGCTCGAGTCTCCGAAATCGTTACGCTGAACCTTTCAGATCTGTCCTACGACGAAGGACTTCTTCGCCTGATCGGCAAAGGAGACAAAGAGCGATTAGTCCCGGTTGGTCGAGCAGCCCACGAAGCGGTGAGCTCGTGGACGAGCCCTCTCGGGAGAAGTCGTCTCATCGGAGAAAAGTCGTTGTCCCGAGAGGACCAACACGCTCTTTTTCTCAATCAGCGAGCGAAACGGATCACCCGTCAGGGCATTCATCTCATGGTACAGAAGCGCGCTGAACGAGCAGGACTTGAGTCAGTGGTCAGTCCACACGTCCTTCGTCACTCATGCGCGACTCATATGCTCGCCCATGGTGCAGACGTTCGGGTCGTACAAGAGCTTTTGGGGCATTCCTCGGTGGCGACAACACAGATCTACACAAAAGTGTCACAGGACCATCTTGTGGTGGCATACACAAATGCTCACCCACGGGCGTCTGGGCCGACCCCGACATGAAGCCGTTTTAGGCGTAAGGTCATGCCATGTCGATTGAGCCCCATGGAGATGAACGAGAAATTCTCGAAGGCGAAAGGGTTCGCATCGAGCATGAGCTCAGCGATCTTGGTCTAGGGGAGAGCGGATCTCTCTCCTATGACCCAAATTTCGCCGACACCTCTCAGGTGACGGCAGAGCGTGGAGAAGCAGAGGTATTGGCCTCGGAACTGAAGGGCACATTGACCGAAGTTGAAGATGCTCTTATTCGTCTCGAGGACGGCACCTACGGACGATGCATAAAGTGTCAAAAAGAAATTGGAAGCGAACGCTTAGCGGCTCTTCCTATGACGCCTCTCTGCATCACCTGTAGCTCGCTGGACTAGATAGTCGTTAGGCCTCGCTCACAAGTCCGACGGCGTCTGCAGCCCGCTGATACGTCACCTCAGCTACCTCTCGAGCCTTGAGAGCACCGTGATGCAAGATGCGGAGGACCTCTGGGATATCAGCACTGAAGGTTTGGTAGCGCTCCTGGAGAGGTCGGAGGGATTCAATCAACGCTTCTGCGACATCCTTTTTGAGGTCTCCGTATCGTTCGTATCGCTTTGAGATCTCTTCGGGGTCCTCGCCGAGGCACGCTCCAAACAATGTCAAGAGGTTGGCTAATCCTGGTTTCGCTTCCACATCGAACGAAACGATCCCATCATTATCAGTGACGGCCTTTTTGATCTTTTTTTCGATCTCTACTGGCTTATCGAGAATGCCAATAGTTCCAAGTGGAGAGTTGACTGATTTTGACATCTTTCGCTCAGGGTGCTGGAGGTCCATGACGCGAGCGCCCACCTTAGGGATCGTGGCGGTCGGAACGACGAAGGTTTGTCCGTAGCGATTATTGAAGCGATTGGCGATCTCTCTCGTGAGTTCAAGGTGCTGGCGTTGGTCGTCTCCTACTGGGACTTCATTGGCGTCGTAGAGCAAAATATCGGCCGCCATCAGGACGGGATATGTAAAGAGCCCTACTCGTACCGCCTCTTGGTCGCCAGCTTTGTCTTTGAACTGTGTCATTCGCTTGAGCTCCCCGAAGGTCGCCGAACATTCGAGGATCCACGCCAGTTGCTGGTGAGAGGGGACATGACTTTGCAGGAATAAGGTGCATTTTTCTGGATCAATCCCAGCTGCCAACAAGACACAAGCCAGGTCTAAAGACTGGCGTCGAAGATCTTCCGGGTCAAGAGATTGGGTCAATGCGTGAAGATCGACCACACAGAAGAAAGCGTCGGTGCGTTCCTGGTCTGAAACCCAGTTCCTGACCGCTCCAAAATAGTTTCCAAGGTGGAGGTCGCCCGAAGGTTGGATTCCAGAAAGGACACGAGCCATGGGCCTATGTTACGAGAAGTTGACCCGGATGCTCGGCATCCGCAGTATGACTCACGGCCTCGAAAGGTTCGGTAGTCTCATGGCGTGACCTACGTCGTGGAAACTCCGGTCTTCAACGGGCCAATCGAACTGCTGTTGAATCTCGTCTCAAGTCACGAGCTCGACATCCTCGACATCGAACTCGCACCTGTTGTTGATGCCTTCGTCCAAGAGGTTGTGAACGCCCAAGGCCAGTTACCGATGGACATATTAAGTGACTTCCTCTTAGTCGCAGCAATTCTTCTTGAGATGAAGAGCCGCCGCCTGCTTCCTGGCCCAGACGAGGTTGAAAATGACGAAGAGATGGTTGGATGGGAAGAGCGTGACCTTCTCTTGGCTCGACTCCTCGAATTACGAGCCTACGCCGCTGCTGCCGATTTGTTCGCAGGTCTGCTGGAATCCGTGACCCACACAATTCCTCGTGCGGTTGGTCTTGATCAGGACTTTGAGATTGTGCCTCCCGACCTCCTCGTTGGTGTCACTCTAGAGAAACTGCTTGCCGCCTACGAACGCTCAGTCGAAGAGGTCTCGACAGAGCAGGTCGACCTCAGTCACGTCACTATTGACTCGATCACCGTAGCTGAGACAGTTGCGACACTGGCGCTCGACCTGCCTCGACGAGGGCGTACGAGTTTCCGTGAACTTGTTGCAGGCATCTATGAGCGGCTCGAAATTATTGTTCACTTCTTAGCCATCTTGGAACTCTGTAAATTGGGGAGGGTGTCGCTAGGGCAGGGAACAACGTTTGGAGATCTTGTCATTGCCTGGATCGGGGACGAAGTGCACCCCGATGACATCATTTCTGGATCACTGGAGGTTGACGATTATGAAGGCTAATGAATTGACCTGTGCGCTCGAGGCAGTCCTCACCGTCGCACTCGAGCCCGTCGACGCAAAGAGCCTTTCTGACCTAACGGGGGCAGCCCTCGACGACGTCACGACGGCGTTGGAAACCATCCAGCAAGATTTGATCACGTCGAATCGTGGGTTTGTCCTTGTGGAGTTAGCTTCCGGGTGGCGTCTCCAGACGAATCCAAGTGTTGCTGACGTCGTACAAAAGTTCGCACAACGCGAAGTGTCTGCACGGCTCTCTACAGCCGCTCTCGAAACGCTGGCAATCGTGGCCTATCGCCAACCCGTTTCACGGGCGCAAATCGCAGCACTTCGCGGCGTCAATGTTGACGGTGTCGTCCGTCTCTTAGAACAACGGGGCTACATCGATATTGTTGGTATGGCTGATGGACCTGGACAGGCAATTCTCTATGGGACCTCAGAGATATTCCTTGATCGCCTCGGCCTCTCCTCGCTAACGCAACTCCCTCGGCCCGAGACACTTTTGCCCGACTCTGAAGAGGCAGTTCGCCTCGCAGACGATTTGACGGACTCTCCAACGACATGACAGAGAGTGAGCCGGTCGAACGGCTCCAGAAGGTGTTGGCACGGGCGGGCTATGGAAGTCGTCGGCACTGCGAGACCCTGATCTTTGACGAACGGGTGACGATCGACGGGAAGCTCGCCACCATTGGTGACCGGGTTGCGCCCTCGGAAGTTCGGATCGAAGTAGATGGAATCCTCGCACCAGTTGCTCCTGGGCTCGTGCACTACCTCCTCAACAAGCCACCTGGAGTTGTGACCACGGCCGCTGATCCTGAGGGTCGACCTACCATCTTGAGTTTGGTTCCAGATGAACCGCGAGTTTTCCCAGTGGGCCGATTGGATCTCATGACAGAAGGTCTGATTATCTTGACGAACGACGGCGATCTCGCGCAGGACCTCATGCACCCTTCGAAGGGTGTTGAGAAGGAGTATCTCGCTCAGGTGCACGGAGACCCAACACCAGCCTCAGTGCGCTCCCTGCGAGAAGGCGTGGCACTTGAAGACGGTATGACAGCACCAGCAAAGGTTTCTCGCGTCAGTGAAGGACTCCTACGGATCACAATTCATGAGGGGCGTAACCGCCAGGTTCGACGGATGTGTGACGCCGTTGGCCACCCAGTGGTGCGACTTGTTCGGACTCGAATCGGTGGAGTCGGGGACGCAACCCTAAAACCCGGTGAGTACCGAGAATTGACGGTGAAAGAAGTCACTCGTCTCGCTTCAGCGCTCATCCAAGAACGGCCACCAGTGATGGTGGCCACTCCCAAGTAGTCTTTACTCTCTATGGAACAGTCAATGGTGAGAGCGCTGCGTGGAGCAACCACACTTCACGCAGATACTCCGGAGCAGGTTGCCGAAAGGACACAAGAACTCCTTCAGCAAATGATGGATCAGAACTCCCTGAGCGTTGACGATGTGATCAGCATCTTCTTCACCGCTACACACGACATCGTCTCAGCGTTCCCAGCGACTCCTGCTCGATTGAACGGATTTGGCGAGGTTCCCTTGATGTGTGCGCAAGAGATTCCTGTGGTTGGAGCCACCGAGCGATGTATCCGGGTCATGATGCATATTTCCACGTCCCTGCCACGAGGCGAACTCCATCACGTGTACCTCCACGACGCAAAGGGCCTTCGAGATGACCTCCCTCAGTAGCGAGATTCTGGAGCGCCGGGCAACCATTATTGGAGTCGGACTCATTGGCGGATCCATTGGCCTCGCACTTCGACAAAATGGTTGGCACGTGAGTGGAGTTGATACAGATCCTGTAGTGATTAGTCAGGCACTCAAAAACGGCATCATTGATGTCGAAGGAGACGATTCGAACTCAACATTCATTGTGATCGCTGTCCCTTCCAACCAAGTTGCCATGGTGGCCCTCGATGCGCTCCAACGACACACGGACCCCTCTCTTATTGTCACGGACATGGCAGGAGTGAAGTCATCAATTTGCTCTTCAGTCGGTGACCCTCGCTTCATCGGTGGCCATCCCATGGCCGGTTCAGAACAGATTGGCAACACGGGATCTCGATCTGACCTCTTTGTCGGAGCGACCTGGGTCCTCACGCCACACGAATCCACGCCTCCAGAGACCTATGTGCGTTGTGTGTCTATCCTCCATGAAATTGGTGCACACACACTGGCTCTTTCACCAGAAGATCATGATCGCCTTGTTGCTTTAGTGAGCCACGTCCCCCATTTGGTAGCAGCATCCCTCATGAACGAAGCGAGCCTTGCTGCGCAAAGCGATGGCGCTCTCCTGCAACTGGCCGCCGGTGGATTCAGAGATATGACGAGAGTCGCAGCTGGTGATCCTGGCATCTGGCCTGATCTCGTCATTGAGAACCACAAAGCGATATCGGATGGACTTACCCATCTCATAGAGAGACTTTCGAACCTTCGAGACGATGTTGATAAGCAACGAAAGTCGAATCTGAGTGAGGTCCTGTCCACTGCGTCGCTTGCGAGAAATGCCCTTCCTGGTGGCACGATCAACCGGGAGCGACTCACGCAAGTGCGTCTCCCAGTTCCAGATCAACCTGGTGTGTTGGCCAGTGTGACCTCAACTGCAAGTGATCTAGGCGTCAGTGTGGTTGATATTGAGATCGCGCACAGCATTGAAGGTGACAGAGGCGTTCTTATCCTGGTCGTCGAAACGAAGCACGCGCAGCGCTTTGTCGAGGCACTGAACCAAAGGGGATTCTCCAGCTCCTCCCTGGAGTTGTAATCATGGCTACGCCTTCCACCATCATTCAACCGAAGAAAGAACTGAACGGTTCAATTGCGCCTCCAGGAGACAAGTCGATTTCCCACCGTGCTCTTATCCTCAGCGCCATGACGGAAGGGACATCCACAATCTCTGGATTATCGAATGGAAATGATGTCGCTGGCACTCAAGTCATCATGGAACAACTCGGGGCTCGCTTCAAAGTTCTTGCACCTTCTCGCGTGGAGGTGCAAGGGGCGGGAGCATCGATTCATCCCGCAAGCGCAAGCTTGGACTGCGGAAATTCGGGAACAACCTTACGACTGCTGATGGGCGTGGTCGCCTCCATCGAAGGCGTCCACAGGTTCATAGGGGATGGATCACTCTCGCGACGTCCAATGGACCGAGTGGCTGTTCCTCTTCGTGAAATGGGCGCCACGGTGACCGGCGTGGGACCGCAAGTAACCCTCCCAGTCTCTGTCGAAGGTGGCGTTCTCGGTGGAATCGACTACACGACGCCAGTGACAAGCGCCCAAGTCAAATCGGCGATCCTTCTTGCAGGA
Organism: Actinomycetota bacterium; assembly: GCA_009699875.1. Taxonomy (GTDB): domain Bacteria; phylum Actinomycetota; class Acidimicrobiia; order Acidimicrobiales; family RAAP-2; genus CAIUMH01. Next base: position 79,011 of record WLNI01000004.1, on the reverse strand, counting down.
CTCCGAGGGACAGAAGACGTAGTTGTCAGGGAAGCGATTGAGACCCGCCCTCACACCGAGGAAATGTTGCTGTTTGCTGGCGCTGCTCTCACTCGAGAACGTATCAACGACCACCTCGTGATAACGCTCCGTCCGAGCACGTTGGCACCAAGGAACTGGATCATTCCTTCTGATCCCTCTCAAGGTGCATTTTTCATCGTCGCTGGCCTCCTCGCTAGATCAGGTTCGATCACGACGACTGGCCTCTACCCGGGAGCTACTCGAACCGGCTTCTTAGAGGTGTTGGAGCGAATGGGTGGACAATTACTAAAGAGGTTCGACGCTGACGGCAACCTTGACGTTCAAGCCCTTCCCGCAGCTCTGATCGCCACAGAAGTGCGTGCTGAAGAGATTCCTTCACTCGATGAGGTTCCGATCTTGGTGGTCGCTGCGGCGGCGGCAACTGGAATCACTCGCTTTGTTGACGTCGGCGAACTAAGGCTAAAAGAATCAGACCGCTTCGAAAAGTCAAAGGAACTCGCCGAAGGGCTCGGCGCCCGAGCGTGGTCCGAGGGTGACGATTTGTACGTCGAGGGGCGAGGGTCAGCCTCGTTTTCTCATTTGGTCATCGATGCCGAAGGTGATCACCGGGTGGCAATGGCAGCTGCAATCGCTGGCGTGGTGGGTGGGGGAGCGGACATCTCAGGATTTGAGACTGTGATGTCGAGCTACCCCAATTTCGAGAGCGACCTCGCACGACTCTCATGAGCTCTCACTTGATTATTGCGATTGACGGTCCAGCTGGATCAGGGAAATCAACACTTGCACGGGCCCTGGCTGCACGCTTAGAACTTGATGTCCTCGACACCGGGGCTTCCTATCGAGCGCTCGCTGCCGCTGCTCTTCACGCTGGCCTCGAGCCTTCGAATAATGATGAGATCGCCGTGTTTGCGAAGGCTGCCTCACTTGGTTTTGATAATGGTGCGTATGTGAATGAGATTGATTTCTCGGCTTCGCTGAGAAGCGAAAACGTCAATGCTGCCGTTTCACTGGTCGCCGCCAATCCTGCGGTGAGGGAAGTCCTCGTTTCTCGACAACGCGAGTGGGCGGAATCCCACCAAGGGGGTGTCGTGGAAGGACGCGACATTGGAACGGTGGTCTTCCCTGATGCCGACATCAAGCTGTTTCTGACTGCGTCGTCAGCAGAGCGAGCGCGTCGGCGATCCGAAGAAGATCCTGCCTCGGTAGCGAGGCGAGATGAGATTGATTCGACCAGATCTGCATCGCCTCTGAGCGCTGCTCAGGATGCGTGGGTGATTGACACCACTTCGCTTGCTGTTGATGAGATCATTGAAATGGTCCTTCAGCGGCTCACTGAGAAAGGGGGGGGTATGAGCGAGCAATCTCAAAGTCGCCGCCCCTCGCCTGGACGAGGTGCGATCTTCGTCCCGAATCCCAATAGAACATTGACCTATCGAGTTTTACGTCGGCTGGTCTACCTCATCATGAAGGCATGGTTTCGCCCCAAGCTCGAAGGCCCCGGAACAATCCCTGAGAGTGGTCCTGTCATCATCGCCCCGGTTCATCGCTCATATGTTGATTTTGGTTTTGCGATATTCACCTCAGACCGAAAGATGTTCTTCATGGCGAAAGACTCTCTCTGGAAATACAAAATCCTTGGAAGGTTTTTGCTGAACATGGGGGCCTTTCCCGTCCATCGTGAGTCGGCAGATCGTTCGGCTTTGGCCCATGCAGAGGCGGTCTTGCGAGAAGGTCAGGTGCTCGTGATGTTCCCAGAAGGCACGCGGCAAGATGGACCACTGCTGGGCGACATCCTGGAGGGAGCGCCATTCTTGAGCGCACGAACGGGTGCGAGCATTGCGCCACTCGGAATCGCTGGGTCAGCAAAGGCGATGCCGAAAGGCTCGAAAGTTCCTCGTCCCGCCAAGGTGCACCTCTACTTGGGAGACGTCATGACGGCGCCTGAGAAGAGCGACAAGGGGAGAGTTTCTCGCTCGGCAGTCCATCAGCTGAGTCAGAAACTAAGGGATCAACTTCAAGATGCGTTCAATAAAGCAAATGCTTAGCGTTCACGCCACCACGTCGAGATCACGACGCGTGCGTAGCGAAAGCCGAAGAGCCAGTTTTTGCCCTTCTTCGTAGTTCCCGATTGACGGGGGAGCCACACCGTTGGGCGCTCAGTGACTTTCCAGCCGCGCTTGAGACAGGTGATTAACAGTTCGGCAGTCTGGTACTGCTCCTGCTGAAGGCGATCGACGACATCTGCAAGCATGGACACCCGAAGTGAGCGATACCCATTCGAGGTGTCGGTCAATTTTGCTCCCGTCATGGCATTCATGATTGTCGAGAAGAACACCACGCCAACTTTTCGAAAGCGATCCGTTGTCGTATCAACACCAAGTCGCCGGGAAGCGACGACAAAATCAGACTCATTCTCAACGAGTGGCTCAAGCATCGTTGGAATCTCACCCGGATCATTTTGCCCATCAGCATCAAGCGTGACGACATAGTCAACCTTCTTCTCGATGCAGAGTCTGTAGCCGACTTGAAGAGCAACACCGTGTCCGAGATTGGCGGGGAATACAAAAGTGAGTACCCCTGCTTCTCTGGAAATGTCTGCAGTCTTATCAGAACCACCGTCAACGATGACAAGCGTTGTTACATCCTGTCCACAAGCCGTGGTGGGCATTGCCTTGAGAACGTCTCCAATATTGCCTTCTTCCTCATAGGCGCAAATCAACGCCACGGTGCGAGAGAAGGTGACATCAGGGTACCGAGCGTCAAATTCGTCACGAGCTTGTTGTATGACATGGGAGCGTAGGGTCGCGATTCTCTCGCGTTCTAAATTGTTGTGGTTTGCCATTGCCGCCTTAGAGTTGATGTGGAGTTGCAAATACTCTTCGAACCATGGGCTCGAAGTGTGAAAGGGGAGGAATCGGTCCGTCGGGGTCAAAACTTGTCTGGTCCCACTCATCCGCAAACGTTTCTGCGAGTGAGAACCACTCTTCCGATCGATACTGATCTCGAGCATTGGGGTCGAGACCTAAGTGTTCGTAGTAGTGACGTCCCTGGAAATCTTGGTGTGCGAGGATCATGTGGAATACGTCACTACGAACATACGGCCGTAGAATCTCAGCGGCAATCTTCGGGTGGTTTGGGACAGAGATTGCTTTGCCGACATCATGGAGGAGCGAGGCAACGATCACCTCTTCGTCCGCTCCAGCTGCTTCAGCTCGAGCAGCAGTTTGCAGACAGTGAGTGAGTTGATCAACGGCGAAACCGTCGGTGACGGCGCTGAGTTGCTGAAGCATTACAAGGAGAGAATCTGCGACTCGTCCTTGATTGGCCATTGTCTCTTGGGCTATGACCATCCATTCTTCACGCGTGGAATCATCCATCCGGGTAAAGACTGGTTTCGACTCAGTTGTACTCATCTCCTTAGTCTTTCATCTCAAGGGGTTGCTCTGGTTCCACCGAACGGAGCCGAAGATCCTCGAGCACTTGTGTCGCTGAAATATTGCGATCATTGGCCAGAATCGCTCCAATTTCGGGTGCTTGGTCTTTCTCGAGGTTATGGAGAAGATCCCGGAGTTCTGGCGGAGGAGGGAAATATTCATCTTCCTTCGTCGTCTCGAGCGTCGTGATTCCTTGGAGTGGATTCAGTCGCTTAATGACGTCTTCAACGAGACGTTCGGGAGCTGACGCGCCGGCTGTGACGCCGACGATACCCGTGAGGTCGTCAGGTAATTCCTCTGCTGCATTCACTCGAAGAACACGAGGACAACCTGATGCCAACGCAACTGTTGTCAAAGCGACCGTGTTCGAAGAGTTTGCCGAGCCAATAACTATTACCGCATCGGCTCTTGACGCAATTTCTCTGAGGGCAGTTTGTCGATTCGTGGTAGCGAAACAAAGATCACTGCGACCCGGCATCCAAAGATCAGGGAATTTCTGTCGAGCAAGATCAACGAGTCCACTCCACTCGTCGTGACTTAACGTTGTCTGTGCCAGAAGCGCAACTGGCGTTCCCGGCTCGATTGCCCTACTCGCTTCTTCGATGTCAGCTTCGGTCTCGATAAGGTGGACCGCATCTGGTGCGACCGCCATCGTCCCGACCGATTCCTCATGCATGGCGTGGCCTATGTAGAGGACTTGATAGCCCTTCTTGGCGCGCACCTTCAACTCATGATGAACCTTTGTCACCAAGGGACAGACCGCATCGATCACTATTCGATTCTCATGCCGGGCATCCGTCACGACTTCAGGAGCCGAACCATGAGCACTCAGCATCAAAGGAGCGCCAGGAGGGACTGAGTTCACGTCATCGACGAAAATTACGCCCTGATCGCGAAATTGGGAGACAACGTACTGGTTGTGGACGATCTCGTGGTAGCAGTACACGGGTGGTTCAAATACTTTTACCATCCACGCGAGAGCCTTAATGGCCTTTTCGACGCCAGCGCAGAATCCTCGTGGTGCGGCTAGGAGGACTTGTTCTACGGCCATGGTTATCAGGGTAGTTGTCTCGGAGGGCGAACAGGGCAGAGCGCCTAGACTTTGACCTGTGTCGGCCCCAGTAATAAGTGAAGTCTCAGAAGGATCTCCTGCTGCTCAGGCTGGCCTCGCAATTGGCGACGTCCTTGTGCTCATCAATGGAGTCGTCCCCCTTGACGTGATTGAGTACCAGCAACTCACGGATGGCCCAGAAGTCAACCTGGTGGTCCAGCGAAAAGGTTCGCCGATTGACCGCAAACTGCGTATCAGCAAAGAGGTCGGTCAACCCCTCGGTCTTCGAGTCGATTCTGCGGTCTTCGACCGAATTCGTACCTGTGACAATCACTGTGAATTCTGTTTCATCTATCAACTTCCCAAGGGCATGAGAAAGAGCTTGTACCTCAAAGATGATGACTACCGCCTCTCTTTTCTCTACGGAAACTTCACCACACTGACTCGTTTCACGGAACTCGACGCTGAGAGAGTGATTCGAGAACATCTCAGCCCGATCTATGTTTCAATCCATACGACAGATCCAAATCTGCGCGCCGCAATGCTTCGAAATCCACGAGGTGCAACAAGTTTGAAGTGGCTCGATATCCTGCTGGAAGCCGGCATCGAGGTTCATGGTCAAGTTGTCGTGTGTCCTGGAGTAAACGACGGCGTCCATCTTGAGCGAACTCTCCTTGACATCATGGATCGTTATTCTGCTCTCGCATCGGTAGGCATTGTTCCCTTGGGCGTCAGTGATCACTCCAATGAACCAGGAATGCGCCCCCACACGTTGGAAGAAGCGCAGGCGGTTATCGAGATCGTTCACTCTCTTGGAGATGCGTGTTGTGAACTTTTCGGGGATCGGAAACTGTTCTGCGCCGACGAGTATTACCTGCTCGCCAACACCGTAAGTCCACCTGCTCCATTCTTCGAAGGTTTTACTCAGATTGAAAATGGAATTGGAATGATGAAATCATTCGAAATTGAATTTCAATCAGGAACGCACCTCGCAGCGGACGGCCATGGCGGCTTCTTTCAATCGGTTGATGGAGCTCCTCCATGGGGCTATCGAGCTGAGCGAAGCGCGCTTTCTTCTCCGGATCGAGACCGACAGCCCGTACTCGTGACTGGTGCCTATGGGGCCCAGGTACTGAGTCCACTCCTGAGCGAGTTCGGAAGGTCGGATGTAGAAATCCTCGTAGTGGAGAATCGCTTCTTTGGAGGAAATATTGGTGTCACCGGCTTGATGACTGCAGGCGATATCGAGCGGACTCTTCGTGATCATGGCGGCCATGCGCGCTACGTATTGCCGGATGTCTGTCTCAATGAGGGTCGCTTCCTCGATGGTCCTCACGTCGAAGACCTCTCAATCAAGGTCGAAGTAATCGAGACCAGTGGTGTTGCGCTTCGTACTCTCCTAGAACAGTCGGCCGTCCACGTGGGATCTCTATCATGAGCCTGCCACGAGTCGTCATTGCAGGTCGCCCGAATGTCGGGAAGTCATCCCTGATGAATCGAATTGTTGGTCGCAGAATTGCTGTGGTGGAAGAGCACCCTGGCGTGACGAGGGATCGAAAGGCTGTTGAAAGCGAATGGTGCGGCACCCCCTTTGAACTTGTTGACACTGGTGGTTGGATGGCAAAAGGGAGTGAACTCGACGAGAAAGTTTCAGCACAAGCTGAGCGCGCTCTGCTTGAATCCGACGTTATTCTCTTCACCGTTGATGCCGCAGTTGGTATTACGGACGAAGATCTTGATGCAGCCAAGATTGTGAATCGAATGGATACGCCAGTGATTCTGGTCGTGAATAAAGTTGATGATGCGGTTCACGAAGGTGCGATTTGGGAGTTTCTAAAACTCGGCCTCGGCGATCCTTTTCCAGTGAGCGCACTGCACGGTCGCGGGACAGGAGATCTTCTAGATGCGGTGATAGCCGCTCTGCCGGATCATGTGGACGAGGATCTCGCCAGCTTTGACCCTACGACTGGAGTGGCAATTGTCGGTCGACCCAATGTGGGAAAGTCGACCCTCTTCAATCAGATGATTGGCGATGAGCGCTCTGTCATCCACGATATGCCGGGTACGACACGAGATGCCATAGACACCGTCGTTGAGACTGACGATGGTCCACTTCGATTTATCGATACCGCAGGTATGAGGCGTCGTGCCCGAACGGAGCGAGGTGCCGAACAACATTCCGTTATCCGAGCTCTTGATGCACTCGATCGAGCTGATATAGCGCTCCTTGTCATTGATGCCACCATTGGTGCATCACATCAAGATCAACGCTTGGCCGAGCGAATCTCAGCCGCTGGCTGTCCAGCTGTCGTCGTACTGAATAAATGGGACCTTGTCCCAGCGGATAAGCGTCCAGACGTTATGGCGACAGTGGGGGAGAAGTTGGCGTTTTTAGGGACTGCTCCTGTTCTGAGGATTTCAGCCATCAATGGTCGAGGGGTTCACAAAATCCTTCCGGCAATCTTTGAAGCCACTGACGCATATCACCAGAGAGTTCCAACGGGGTCACTCAATCGGGCAATCCGGGACCTACAAGTGGCACACCCAGCTCCAGGCTCTCGAATTCGCTACGCCGTGCAAGGAGCAATCGATCCTCCGACGTTCACACTCTTCGCGAGTGCTCGGTTGCCGCAAACGTATCTTCGCTACGTAGAAAGAGCGCTCCGAGAGCGTTTCGATTTTGGAGCGACTCCGATGAAGATCCGGGTGCGGGTCGGTTAACAGTGGCCTGGTGTGACACGTGCGACAGAGTAGTCACCGATACTGAGGCACAACAGGGCCATTGTGATCGATGTGACACCGAACTTGGCGACGGAAAGCGAAAGCCCCTCTCCTGGAAGTTCTGGCTCATGATTTGCGCCACGGTGATCTATCTCGGTTACCGGCTCTATCAAGGAATTATCTGGATTAGCCATTAAGGAACACAAAGGTCCTACGGTGAACGTAGGCTACGCAGCATGCCGATTTATCGTCTTGACCAGAAGGTTCCTGCGATTCACCCTGACGCCTATGTTTCACCAGACGCCGTCATCATCGGAGACGTCTCCGTGGGTCCAGAGGCGTCCATTTGGCCAGGAGTAGTGCTGCGAGCTGACCACGGCACGATCAGTATTGGAGCACAGACTTCGATCCAAGATGGCTCGGTGATTCATTGTGGTCCAGGATTCCCCACGGTGATTGGAGAACGCTGCGTGGTTGGCCACATCGTCCACATCGAAGGTGGCATTCTCGATGATGATTGTCTCGTAGGTTCTGGATCTGTGGTGTTGCATTACGCCCATATCTGCTCGTGGGCGATGGTAGGAGCGAATGCCGTGGTTCCTACGAACATGGAAGTTCCTACTGATGCGCTCGCACTTGGGGTTCCCGCCAAGATCAAAGAAGGCGGGTCAAACCGAGAGCTCATCAAGGTTTCGGCGATGCAGTACGTGCAGAACGTGTCGTACTTCAAGAAACATCTCCATCGCGTTGATTAGAACCTCTGGAGGCTGAAACCACAAAGCACAAGGTTGACAAATTTGGTCGGGCTGCCGGGATTTGAACCCGGGACCTCTTGTCCCCCAGACAAGCGCGCTAACCAAGCTGCGCCACAGCCCGTCTCGCAACAACGACTTCGTTCTTTTGAGCGGAACGCCAGGTTAGCCGATTGCGTTCACTGCGCTTCCTGGAACGACAGAATCATCTTGAATGAAGCGCCTCTTAGTGATTCGCTATTGCAATTGGAAGTGCGAAGTAGAGAATCACGATGTAGTGACTTGCTGCTCCCATCACGGTTCCAGCGTGAAAGACCTCGTGATATCCAAAAACGCCTGGTACGAGGTTCGGGCGTTTTGCGCTGTAGGCAATAGCGCCAATTGTGTAAAACAGTCCTCCTGCTAAGAGCCATCCAAAGCCCCAGCACCCCAGAGCGTGAAGGAGTTGGGGAAGAAAGATCACGGCAGACCATCCAACGACGATGTAGGGAATCGCAATAACCCACTTCGGAGCATCGAGCCAACATTGTCGGATCACAAGACCGACAATCGCACCGGTCCATACCCAACACAGAATGACAGTTTGCGACAACCCACTCAGCGCCAAACCTGCAACTGCGGTGTAGCTCCCAGCAATTGCCAGAAAGATCGTGGAGTGATCGAGACGTCGCATCTTTCTTCGACCAGTTTCGCTCCAGCGCACTCGGTGAAAGAGTGCACTTACTCCGAAGAGGGCAAGAATCGAGAATACGTAGATACTGATAGCGACCGTATCCCATGCTGAGGGAGATCGAATGAAGAGTATTGGCGCGGCCAAGAGGAATATGAAAAAAGAGACGACATGAAACCAGCCTCGGAATCCAGGTCGCTCGGAGACCTGCGGGGGGTCGTGCGTATTAATTTCGTCCGTTCGGACACTCATGAGGTAGGACTAGATCCACCATGAGGTTGGTCAGGGTTTGTCAGCCAGGCTCGTGCTTCGGCGAGTCGCACGATCGTCTCACCAGTTGCTTTGGCTTCGATCGCATCGAGGATGCGCTGATCGATGGCAGCAAGCAAATCTTCAGTAGTTGTCATGCACCCAACCTTAGCGATCCTTAGATGCTTCGCTACCCTCCGGCAGCAGCGGTCACAATTTCTATGACGTCTCCTGCCTGACAGCTCGTTGAACCCCATAGTGATCGGGATACCACCTCGCCATTCAGGGCGACGGCGATGCCTCTAGGAGATGGTGCAACCATCTTCACCACGGCTTCAATATGTGAATTGGTGGGAAGAGAAGTGACAACTCCATTCAGCGTGATTTCAATCATGATGATCTGTGGTGACTATGAGCCGACACGAAGAGTTCCTGGTGAATTGAGGGTCTGTCTTGGAGCATGTCAACGACAAGGTCTGCGGTGAGTGGTGCCAGGAGAATGCCGTTTCGGTAATGTCCAGTGGCTACCAGGACACGTCCTTCTTCAGCCCATTCAACAACAGGGGCATTGTCATGGGAACCAGGTCGAAGACCGACACTTGTCTCAACAAGTTCCAACTCATCGACTCCGGGAATAATTCGTCGAGCATCATCGAGAAGCCGGAACACCTCTCCGGCCCGTACGGTTCGATCGAATCCTTTCTCTTCGACAGTGGCACCGAGAACAATCTCTCCCGTTTTCCGTTGAACGAGGTAGACGCTCCGTCCATGGACAAGCCCCCGGATCGTGTGCTTCAAGAGCACCGGTCCTTGAAGTCGAAGAATGTGGCCCTTGACAGGGCGAATTTGAGGGAGGGGGTTTGCCGTTTCTAGAAAATTGGTGTGCGCTCCCATGGTGACAACTGCTTTGTCGCCACGTATCACCGAGCCATCTCCAAGCGTCACCTCAACTCCTAACGCAGACTGCGTCAGGGAATCGGCCGGAGAGGTACGCAATGAGACATTGTTCAACTCGAGCGCAGCAAGGAGGGCTCGCCCGAGTGCTCTTGGATCGACATGGTGATCATTGTGCAGTTGTTTGGCAACGCTGATGGTGCTGAGGAGCGCCGGCTCTACCTCTGAGAGATTCTCGAGGTCGACGTCAGCGACGTTGTGGCCAAGTGAGCGTTGGAACTCAACTGACCGTTCGATCTCGAGGCGGTCTCCTCGATCAAGGCCGACGAGCAGCGTTCCATTTTGTTCGTAGCCAATATTGAGCCCTGTGTCGCCTTCAAGTTCTCGAGAAAATGAGATCCAACGATCAGAGGCCGCACTCAGCAGTGCCACGTGATGTTCTTCTCCAAAGTGAGATTCCGCTGCCGATGCGAGCATTCCCGCAGCGGCCCACATTGCCCCCGAACCTGGTGTCGGATCGATCAACGTGACGGTGAGTCCAGAGAGCGATGCCCTCCACGCCACAGTGAGTCCTATGGCCCCTCCACCGAGCACCAGCAGGTCAGAGTCACTACTCACTGGCTGGTTTGTCCCGGTTGGCTGAACACCTCTTCATCGTAGGTTCGTTGCATTGACCCTCAAAACGGCTGATAGAGTATGGGGGCTGTAGTCGGGCCAACGTCGTCCCAGTCAGCTGTTACCAACGTGAGACGACATCTGGAGAAGTCCAGACCTGAGCCCGAAAGGATTGTAATGACGCAACCTCGCACCAGCAATCCCGTTCAGAGCGGTCTCTACGACGCGCGATTTGAACACGATGCCTGTGGCGTTGGTCTTGTCGCCAACCTTGACGGCGTTAAAAGTCACAAAATTGTCTCCGATTCGCTGACAGTGCTGGAAAACCTGGCCCATAGGGGAGCCTCTGGAGCGGAACCATCCACAGGAGACGGAGCAGGAATCCTCGTTCAAATCCCTGACGCATTCCTGCGTTCAGAGCTTGGCGCGCAGCTGCCGGAGCCTGGCATGTACGGCACTGGCCTTGTCTTCGTCCATGGCGGTAAGGATGAAAGCGCACGTGTGCACTCGATGTTCGAAGAAGTGGCACGCCAAGAACAGCTTGAGATTGTGGCGTGGCGAGAAGTACCACGAGATGGATCAACGCTTGGAACGACGGCACGCAATGCCGAGCCCCTCATCGAGCAAGTGTTTATAGCGTCGAGCGACTCGTCACGTCAGTTATCTGGACTGGAGCTTGACAGAGCGCTCTATCCCTTCCGGAAACGAATCGAGCATGAGACCGATGGCGTGTACCTGCCCTCGCTCTCCTCTCGAACCATGGTGTACAAGGGCATGTTGACGACCGAGCAGTTGCGACAGTACTTCTTGGACCTCTCAGATCCGCTCTTCGAATCAGCATTGGGCTTAGTCCACTCGCGTTTCTCAACTAATACCTTCCCAAGTTGGGAGTTAGCCCACCCCTATCGTTTGATCGCCCATAACGGGGAAATCAATACGGTGCAGGGCAATAGGAACTGGATGCGGGCAAGGGAAGCGCTTTTGTCGTCTCCTCATTTCAGTGGCGACATTAATCGGATCTTCCCAATTTGTACACCCGGCGCGAGCGACTCGGCGTCGTTTGATGAGGTCCTGGAAGTTCTTCACCTTGGTGGTCGCTCACTCGCACACTCTGTTCTCATGATGATTCCTGAGGCATGGGAAAACCACACGTCGATGGATCCAGATCGACGAGCCTTTTATGAATTTCACTCTTGCTTGATGGAGCCGTGGGATGGGCCCGCCAATGTCGCCTTCACTGACGGAACTGTTATCGGTGCGGTCCTTGATCGAAATGGCCTTCGTCCGGCCCGATATTGGGTGACTGATGATCGGCGCGTGATCTTTGCCAGCGAAGTTGGTGTGCTCGACATAGACCCAGCTCACGTGATCGAGAAAGGTCGACTTGAGCCAGGGAGAATGTTCCTGGTCGATACCTCGCTCGGACGAATCGTTGAAGATTTAGAGATCAAATCAGAATTGGCTGCCGAGTATCCCTATCAGGAATGGATTGACCAGAATCTGCTGTCGATCGATGACCTGCCTGAACGAAAGATGTTGACACCACAGCACGCCAGCGTCGTTTCACATCAGCAACTCTTTGGCTACACAAACGAAGAACTTCGGATCATTGTTGGTCCAATGGCCAAGACTGGCGCTGAACCCATTGGGTCTATGGGTTCTGATACGCCCTTGGCCATCCTCTCGGAGCGGCCACGTTTGCTCTACGACTACTTCACTCAACTGTTCGCTCAAGTAACTAACCCGCCACTTGATGCCATTCGAGAGGAACTGGTGACCTCAATGGCTGGAAAAGTCGGACCAGAACGCAATGTGTTGGACCCAACTGCCGAGAGTTGTCATCAAATTCTCCTTAAACGTCCTGTGATTGACCGAGATGATCTCGCCAAATTGCTCTATGTGAATGAACATGGGGAGACGCCTGGATTCAAAGCTTTTGCCGTTGATGGTCTGTTCCACCAACCACGAGACGGGGAGTCTGCAGGGGAAATGTTGCAACAGGCACTCGAGGGGATCTTCGAACGGGTCTCTGAAGCCATCCGAGATGGGGCCAACATTATTGTCCTGTCGGATCGGAACTCTACAGAAGAGCTTTTGCCTATCCCGTCGCTTCTTCTGACCGCTGCTGTCCATCAACACCTCGTGAGAGAAAAGACCAGGACTCAAGTTGGCCTTGTCGTAGAGAGCGGTGACGCTCGAGAGATTCACCATGCCGCACTTCTGATTGGATTCGGGGCAGCGGCCGTGAACCCCTATTTGGCCCTCGAAAGTATTGATGACCTGATTGCCACCGGTCTTCTTGAAGGAATCAGCCCTCGTCAAGCACGTCTTAACTACGCGAAATCAGCGAGCAAAGGAATCTTGAAGGTGATGTCCAAAATGGGCGTGTCGACGGTCGCGTCGTATACCGGCGCACAGATATTCGAATGTATTGGCTTGGACCCAGCCGTGATCGATCAGTACTTCACTGGCACGACAAGCAGACTTGGCGGTGCGGGTCTCGACGTGATTGCTGGTGAGGTAATTGAACGTCACCATGAGGCCTATCTGGAGCGACCCACCGAGCGAGCGCATCGAGAGCTCGAAGTTGGGGGAGAGTACCAATGGCGGCGAGAAGGAGAGTTGCACCTTTTCAATCCAAAAACCGTCTTCAAGCTCCAACATGCGACCCGGTCAAAGCGCTACGACATTTTCAAGGAGTACACCACTCTTGTGAATGAGCAGGCGGAGATTGGATCAACCCTTCGTGGTCTCTTGTCCTTGAGGGTAGATTCCTCTCCGACGGTCTCGATCGACGACGTCGAGCCAATTTCGAAGATTGTGAAGCGCTTCTCCACCGGCGCAATGTCCTACGGATCAATATCGGGCGAGGCTCATGAGACGCTGGCGATAGCGATGAATCGCTTAGGAGGAAAGTCCAACACTGGAGAAGGTGGCGAAGACGTCGAGCGCTTTACTCCTGACGAGAACGGCGATTCTCGGCGCAGTGCCATCAAGCAGGTTGCGTCAGGTCGTTTCGGCGTGACGAGTGAGTATCTCGTGAACGCTGACGATATTCAGATCAAGATCGCACAAGGGGCCAAACCAGGCGAGGGTGGACAACTCCCTGGCCATAAAGTGACACCGTGGATTGCTAAAACTCGGCACTCCACCCCAGGAGTGGGATTGATTTCACCACCACCTCACCACGACATCTATTCCATTGAGGACATCGCGCAACTTATCCATGACCTCAAATCAGCGAATCCAACAGCTCGAGTTCACGTCAAACTGGTCGCTCAAGTTGGCGTTGGCACGGTGGCTGCAGGTGTTGCGAAAGCTCACTCTGATGTGGTTCTGATCTCTGGCGCTGACGGTGGTACTGGAGCGGCACCGCTGACCTCTCTCAAACATGCTGGAGCGCCGTGGGAACTCGGCCTCGCAGAAACCCAACAGACCCTGATGATGAATGGTCTGCGCGACAGAATCGTCGTCCAGGTTGATGGGCAAATGAAGACCGGTCGAGATGTCGTCATCGCCGCACTACTTGGGGCCGAAGAGTATGGATTCGCTAGTGCTCCGTTGGTGGTTTCAGGATGCGTCATGATGCGGGTCTGCCACCTCGATACCTGTCCCGTGGGCATTGCAACTCAAAACCCAGAGCTACGAGCTCGCTATTCGGGGACACCTGAATTTGTTGAGACATTCTTCGAATACATAGCCGAAGAAGTTCGAGAGATTCTCGCCTCTCTGGGCTTGACTTCACTTGACGACGCAATCGGCCGTATCGATTTACTTGATGCAGCACGCGCTATTGACCACTGGAAGCGCTATGGTCTGGATCTCACCCCACTGCTCGGAGCTCCGTCCTCACTCGATGGCGTACCCACTCGAGCCCTCATAGCGCAAGACCATGGTCTCGAAAAGGCGCTCGATCAGAGAATCATTCCTCAAATCGGTGATCTCCTGGAGCATGGGACGCCTGTTCACTTGGAGCTTCCGATCACAAATCGTGATCGGACTGTTGGCACCTTAACTGGCTACGAGATAACGAAGCGGTTCGGCGCTCGTGGACTCGAGCCGAACACGCTCGCTGTCACCTTTACCGGCTCGGCTGGTCAGAGTTTTGGAGCGTTCGTTCCCCGTGGCGTCACCTTGACGTTGCTTGGAGACGCGAACGACTATGTCGGGAAGGGTCTTTCTGGAGGGCGCCTCATCGTGAGGCCTGACGTCAACGCTCCATTCTCGGCGGAAGACCAAATCATTGCGGGCAACGTCATCTTGTATGGGGCAACTGATGGAGAGCTCTTCCTTCGTGGCAAGGTTGGGGAGAGATTCTGCGTTCGAAACTCGGGAGCAACCGCCGTTGTTGAAGGTATCGGTGACCATGGATGCGAGTACATGACTGGAGGACGCGTTGTTGTTTTAGGGTCGACTGGTCGCAACTTTGGCGCTGGGATGTCAGGCGGAATAGCCTTCGTCTACAACAAAGATGGCTCGTTTGACGCGAACGTCAATCCAGAGATGGTCGACCTCGAACCGCTTGACGATGAGGATACGGAGTGGTTGTCGTCGCTTCTCGCTAGATATGTTGTTGACACCGAATCGCCTGTCGCTCAAGAGATTCTTTCTCAAGGCTCTGAAATGGCCTCACACTTTGTCAAAGTGATGCCCCGCGACTACCGGAGAATCCTCGAGGCAACTCGAGCCGCCGAACGCGATGGTCGATCTATTGATGAAGCGGTGATGGAGGTCTCTCATGGGTAAGACCACTGGTTTCTTGGATTTTGATCGCCACTTACCCCGGAGAAGGCCCGTCCCAGTTCGTATCCGGGATTGGAAGGAAGTCTATGAACCGTTCAGTCATGATGAGGCCGCCGAGCAGGGCGCTCGTTGCATGGATTGCGGTATTGCGTTCTGCCATGAAGGATGCCCACTTGGGAATCTGATCCCCGAATGGAATGACCTGGTGTACCGAGATGATTGGTCAGCCGCAATCGAACGGCTCCACGCCACGAATAACTTCCCGGAATTCACCGGTCGGCTCTGTCCTGCTCCATGCGAAGGTAGTTGCGTCCTCGGCATCAATGCTGATCCTGTCGCGATTGAGCGCATTGAGTACGAGATTATTGAACGCGCCTGGGAAGAGGGGTGGGTCAAGCCCATTCGTCCAAGCGTAAAAACAGGGAAGCGTGTTGCCGTTGTCGGTTCTGGGCCTGCTGGTTTGGCAGCCGCACAGCAACTCACTCGAGCTGGACACGACGTGGTGGTGTTTGAACGAGGTCAAAAGCCTGGAGGACTCTTACGCTATGGGATTCCCGA
Organism: Actinomycetota bacterium; assembly: GCA_009699875.1. Taxonomy (GTDB): domain Bacteria; phylum Actinomycetota; class Acidimicrobiia; order Acidimicrobiales; family RAAP-2; genus CAIUMH01. The sequence goes on along the minus strand of WLNI01000004.1, from coordinate 63,303 downwards.
GTTCAAGATGGAAAAGTCTGTTCTTGATCGTCGCCTCGAACAGCTTGTCGACGAAGGAGTGGTCTTTGAGTGTTCGACTTTGATCGGATCCTCATCTGACATTCGAGATACTCATGAACCATGGCAAGAACGTGGGCCGAGTTCACCAAATGCCGATTCAGTGACGGTCATTCCTGCAGAGCAGCTCACGTCTACCTTTGACGCAATTGTTCTTGCCTGTGGCTCGACTATCCCACGGGATCTCAACGTGTCGGGTCGCGAGCTCACTGGCGTTCACTTTGCCATGGACTACCTGAAACCATCGAATCTTGTGCAGGAACGCTCGTTGGCAGCTCCAGTCATTGATGCTCGCGGAAAGCACGTCATCATCATCGGCGGAGGAGACACAGGAGCTGACTGCCTCGGCACAGCCCATCGCCAGGGTGCATCTTCGGTGACACAGCTAGAGATCATGGCGGCTCCTCCCGAAGTCCGAGCAGCCGAGAATCCCTGGCCCACCTGGCCAACGGTACTGAGAACATCGTCAGCTCACGAAGAGGGCGGAGATCGGCTCTTTGAAGTAGCGACCTCAGAGTTACTGGGAGACGCCGACGGGAACGTCATCACGCTTCGGTATCGCTCTGCTGGGAGCGAGGGCGATGAGCACAGTGTCGTCGATGTTCCTGCTGACCTTGTCTTGTTGGCGATGGGCTTCACCGGCCCAGAGCAAGGGACGCTTGTTTCAGAACTTGCCCTGAACCTCGATCCTCGAGGAAATGTGGCATGTGACGAAACGTGGAAGACATCGCACGACAAAGTCTTCGTTTGTGGGGACATGACCCGAGGTCAGAGTTTGATTGTCTGGGCTATCGCCGAAGGCAGATCAGCTGCAGGAGCGGTTGATACATTCTTGATGGGTCACAGCGACTTACCGGTACCACTCACGCCCGGCCAGAGTGCTCTCCGCTAGCTGCTCGGGCTCCCGTAGCCAATCACGTCGGACCAGTTCTGATTCTCAATTCGAACAAATGCTCCGGTATGAGGAGCGTCAATCATCAAATCTTCTCCAATTTCAATTCCGACGTGGCTTATGTCAACGGTGCTCGAACCGAAGAAAATGAGATCGCCCGGAATGTTTGGGGGTTCTAGGGCCGCAAATCTATCGAACTGCGCTTGAGCCGTTCGGGGGAGTGCGAGTCCTGCCGCTTTAAACGCAGCGACCACCAGACCAGAGCAGTCGTAGGTTGATGGTCCATTTCCGCCCCATTGATAGGGAGTCCCTATCGCTCTCGCAGCGAATTCAAGAACCACTGCTCGACCCGCAGAGAGGTCCGGTGCAACCGAAAGGCTTGTCGCCAAGGTGTTGATGACTCCCACCATTTTCTGATCACCCGTTAGGACGCCCAGAGCGCCTTGAAGCGAGCCAGTGATTGCAACCTCTCCACACAAGATCTGAGCCGATCTGAGCGCTTCACTGTTAAGCCTGATGCCCCGATGCCCATCAAGGACAGGGACCACACCGAAGGGTCCACGTACTGTCAACGCCCAAGGGGGAGGCGCCTCAGGGAGTCGTCCCGACTTTGACGTCAACCATCCAAGAGCCCCAAGGACGGACCATGAGACGCCAGGACATTCATTTCCAGCTCCCCGCTCTGCGTCGCTCCAAAGAGGAGGAACTGCCGGGCCCGAAAGGTCTCCAACGTCCCGTGAGATCGCACCAATGCTGGGATCGACAACGATCAAGACAGTTCCTGTGAATACCGCAGAGACGACAACGATCACCAGGAATAGGATGCCGAATGCACCAAACGAGAGGCGGCCGAGGAGCGTCATCTCTCACAACGGTCGTTTCCCCACGACTTCAATGCCTCGGATACGATTCACCCACGCCAAAGATCACGGACAGGAGCCATTGATGAACAGCACCATGCAAAACCCACCTCTCCTCATTAGCGATATTTTTAATTTTGGTGAGTCAACCTTCGCGAACAGCGAGGTTATTACGGTCGAGGAAAGTGGATATCGTCGCGCGACCTTTCAAGAGGTTGGACTTCGGGCGCGTAAATTAGCAACCGCACTCTCGACGCTTGGAGTTGGTCAAGGTGACCGGGTGGGCACCTTTCTTTGGAACAATCAAGGCCACATGGAGGCGTATCTCGCAGTTCCTTCAATGGGATCAGTCCTGCACACATTGAATATTCGCCTCTTCCCAGAGCAACTTGTCTATGTCATCAACCACGCCGAGGACAAAGTTCTTATTGTCGACGATGTACTCATTCCTCTGTTGGCCCCGATTTTCGATCAGTTGACCACGATCGAACACGTGATCGTTGTCGGAAACGGTGATTCAAGTGCTCTCGGCACTGTCCTCAACTATGAGGAACTCCTCGCGCAATCTGAGCCCATGATGAGTTGGCCAGAGCTCGACGAAACCAGTGCCGCTGCGATGTGTTACACGAGTGGGACCACCGGAAACCCAAAGGGTGTCGTCTATAGCCATCGATCCACGTACCTCCACTCCGCTGCACAAACTGCAGCGAACTCCCTCGGCATCTGTGAGAGCGACAGAATTTTGGTGATCGTCCCGATGTTCCATGCCAATGCCTGGGGGACTCCATACTCGGCGTGGATGAGCGGAAGCGATGTGATTTTGCCGCAGCAGCACATGATGGGAAATGCGCTGATGCGGATTATTCCCGAGTTACAACCAACCGTTGCGTGTGGCGTTCCAACCGTATGGAATGACTTGCTGGCCGTTTCTGAAGGCAAGGATGTCGACCTCAGTTCAATTCGAGGCATTACCTCGGGTGGATCTGCAATTCCTCGGACCCTCATCGAAGCATTTGAAGAAAGATTCGGAGTGTCAATAATTCAAGGATGGGGAATGACCGAAACAAGCCCATTGGCTGCGCTCGCTATTCCTCCGGTTCAAACGAAACCTGAAGACCTCATGGACTATCGCGTGAAAGCAGGGCGAATTGTTATGGGCGTCGAAGTGCGCGTCACCGAGGACGATGGCACCGTACTTCCCAACGACGGTGAATCCGTAGGCGAGTTCGAAATTCGTGGCCCATGGGTGACTGCGTCGTACTACTTAGACGACGATCCTGAAAAGTTCCGTGACGGATGGCTACGGACCGGCGACGTCGGCACCCTCGATCCTGAAGGATTCATGACGATCTCCGATCGAACCAAAGACGTCATTAAGTCAGGTGGGGAATGGATCTCTTCAGTAGAACTCGAAGGTGAAGTTATGGCACACCCTGATGTGTACGAAGCAGCTGTGGTAGCAATTCCCGACGATCGATGGCAAGAGCGTCCTCTTGTCTGCGTTGTCGCTAAGCCCGGAACGTCACCGACGCCCGTTGAACTGAGGAACTACCTGGAGGGAAGGGTTGCGACATGGTGGATACCCGATCACTGGGCATTCGTGGAGACAATTCCTAAAACTTCAGTCGGAAAGTTTGACAAGAAAGTGCTCCGGGCTCAACATGCCAATGGCGAACTTTCAGTGATCGACACTCGAAACCCTGAGAAGAGTTGAGATGAGACAGGAGCGAATTTCCGAAATGATTCACGATCTTGATTCGTTGAATGATCGACTCTCAGATTTAGCTCTTGATTTACTTCACCAGGCGATGGGGGACCCAGACCCCAAGCTTTCAGCTGCTGCAAAGTCAGAGAAGATTGTGACCCGTTCGCGTCGAAGTGTGGAGAAGGCCAGATCACTTCTCAACTCACTCGACGTTGCAGCAGAGGAGTGAGCAGATCCAGAATGGTGGTCTTTAACCGCCTGAGCACTCATTCAGCGCATCGATGAGTTGGCGAAGGCGACCATACTGAGTCCGGTTGAATCGCAGCCCTAGGCGTGCGAGGTCGAGATGGTCCTGACTTGATCGTTCTGGAGCGAGTGGTTCAGTGACGAAAATATCGCCTTCGGTCACAATGTCGCCGAAGCGCTGATTGATGTCGATGAGTTCCGCCGCTGACGGAAGTCGTTTCATTCGCAGCACCATTGTCCTGCCGACCATTCGACTTGAATGGTAGTTGCGATAAAAAGCCAAAATCTCAGCCAAGGCCTCATCCGCTGAGTTCACAATGCGGTAGAGCGACTCGTCCTCCGCCGAGATATACCCTTTGGAGACAGCCTGGTCGTTGAGGAACGACTCCCATCCATGCCAGTAGGTTCCACCTTCGGTTTCAACGAGGACAAGGGGAGCGGGTTGAGCCTTCCCCGTTTGGAGGAGCGTTAAGAGCTCGAAAGCCTCGTCGAGCGTTCCGTAGCCTCCTGGGAGAATGGCGTAGGCGTCTGACTCCTTCACCATCATGAGTTTCCTCGTGAAGAAATAGCGCATTTCCACGAGTTTCGGATCGAGCGCAATGATTGGGTTCGCACCATCTTCCTGGGGCAACAAGATATTGACCCCAAATGACTTTTCTCGACCTGCCCCTTCGAGCCCTGCTTGCATGATGCCAGGCCCTGCTCCCGTAATCACCATCCAGCCCTCAGCGGCAATGTCAGCAGCGAGGTCGTGAGCAAGCGTGTAGACCGGGTCATGTGGAGAGGTTCGCGCTGAGCCAAACATCGTAAGTTTCGGAATCTCTCGATAGGGACGAAACACATCAAAGGCATTCGCCAGCTCATCGAGGGCCGACTCGGCAATCTTGAGGTCCAACATTCCAGTTTCTTCCGATGCAAGACGACCGATGGTAGCGATCATCGAAGAGATGAGTTCTTGTCGCGTTCCGGAGAGCTCCTGGTCATTCAGCCGCTGGCGCAACGCTTCGAGGTCACGATCGCTCCATTCAGAGGCGATCGCATCGCTCATGGTCGTCCGTACAGTGTGGTTCGCTGCACTAACGGCCTCGACAGAGGAGCGACAATCGCTTCGAGATCTTCAGTCTCCATACGCTGGCCGTGTGATGCTCCTGCTGCTCGTGAAATATTTTCATCCATCAGCGTGCCGCCAAGGTCGTTGGCTCCTGACTGGAGGATCTGCGCCGAACCTTGCGTCCCAACCTTCACCCAACTCGCCTGAACGTTGTCAATAGTTCCCCGATAGGCTATGCGACCTACTGCGTGGAGCAGGAGTGCCTCTCTGAACGTCGGTCCTCGTCTCGCCTTCCCCTTGATGAACAGCGGCGTTGCCATATGAACGAAGGCAAGGGGGACAAACTCAGTGAAACCGCTGGTTCTTTTCTGAACCTCTCTCGTCCGAACAATATGGCGGGCCCAAGAAACTGGCTGTTCAACAGCTCCAAACATGATGGTGACGTTCGATCGAAGCCCGACCGAGTGTGCCGTCTCATGGACTTCAAGCCACTGTTCGGTATTGATCTTGTCTGGACAGAGAAGGGCTCGAATTTCATCATCCAGGATCTCCGCAGCTGTTCCGGGAAGGGTTTTGAGACCCGCTTGCTTGAGAGCGAGTAGATACTCTTCCAAACTCATCTCTGAGCGTCGAGCTCCTTCAAAGACTTCTAATGCTGAGAAGGCATGGATGTGAATCTTCTCAGAGCCAGCTTTTACCGCTCCGAGGACGTCAAGGTAGTAGTTCCCATCAAACGAGGGATGAATGCCACCTTGAAGACAGACTTCGGTGGCGCCCTGGTCTTCTGCTTCGGCGACACGCCGTGTGACTTCTTCGAGGTCAAGCAGGTAGGGATCACCCCGCAGGTTTAAGGAGAGTGGACCTTTCGAGAAGGCGCAAAACCGACATTTGAAGGTACATACATTTGTGTAATTGATGTTTCGATTGATCACGTAGGTCACGTCGTCACCATTAATCTGTCGACGCAGATCGTCTGCAACTTCGCTGACACGAACCACGTCAGACCCGCGTGCTGAAAACAACGTCACAATCTCTTCAATGCCAAGTTCCTGACCGAGAGCGACGCCGTCAAGTACCTCAGTGATCGCTCCATCAATAGGAGGACGGGTCGTTGACGGAAGAATCTTCGGAGGCGAGATGTCACCGCCAGAGACCCATGCTGAGTCCCTGCACAGTCCTTCGGCGTCACTCGAGATGAGAATCGGCGTTCTGAGCGCCTCGTCCTGCCAGGTCTTAGGATCCTGAACGAACTCTGGGTACAAGGTGAGGCGAGGAGCGAGGGTGAATCCGGCCGCTTCAGTGACTGCCCGAAGTTTTGCCAACTCGGGCCAAGCTCGTTCTGGGTTGACGTGATCGATTGTGATTGGGGAAACCCCTCCAAAGTCGTCGATGCCAGCTGCGAGAAGGCTCGCGGCATCATCGGTCAGATTTGGTGGTGCCTGGAGGTGGACTGAAGGAGGGAGGATGATCCTCGCTGCACCAATCGTCCACATGAACTCCTCAAAGGGTGCTGCAGGGTGATCGGCCATCAGCGTGCCAGGTTTTGGCAGAAAATTCTGGACGATGACTTCTTGAATGTGGCCGTAGCGTTCAGCTGATTCAGCGATCGCACAGAGTGCGTCGAGTCGGTCTCGTCGAGTCTCTCCGATACCTACGAGAATGCCAGTGGTAAAAGGAATCCGAAGCTCGCCAGCACTCTCAAGTGTGTGAAGTCGCCGACTGGGTTCTTTGTCGGGCGCCAGACGATGAGCCTCAAGGTCGCTTCGCAGCGTCTCAATCATCATTCCTTGACTCGCCGAAACGGTTCGCAACATGGCGAGCTCATCTCGATACATTGCCCCAGCGTTGATGTGGGGAAGCATTCCAGTTTCGTCGAGCACTGCGCGAGCCGCTGCCACGATATAGGCCACCGTGGAGTCGTATCCGTGTTCTCGCAGCCATTCTTGCGCGACGTCATAGCGAAGTTCAGGGCGCTCGCCAAGAGTAAAGAGCGCTTCTGAGCATCCCTTTTCAGCCCCTTGTCGAGCAAGGGCAACGACTTCATCTATTTCTAAGTAGGGGCGATCAACTCGTGCGGGTGCTTTCGCAAACGTGCAGTATCCACATCGATCACGGCACAACATGGTCAGTGGGATGAAGACCTTTGGCGAGAACGTAATGCGACGTCCGCTTTGGTGATCTCGAAGTATTCGTGCCTCTTGCAGCACTTCCTCGAGAGGTGTGTCTATTCCAAGGAGGCCACTATCAATCGTCATCAGTGATCCCATTCTACGAGCACTTGCACTTCGTGGACTAAATCGTAGGCTGTTTCCCATGAAGGCGAGCCAAAAACCTGAGGGCCTTCTTCACGTGAGATCTAGTTCCGAGCACGACGAGGACCCTTGGGTGCGGCCAAGAGCGCCTTGGCCTTCTCAGCCACCGTGGGTGCGTTGAATCCGAAGTACTCAAAGACCTCTGGGCCCGGGCCGCTTGCTCCAAATCTGTCGATCCCCATGGATTCATCGGCATAGGCAGCCCAGCCAAAGGTCGATGCTGCCTCAATTGAGAGAACAGGAAGATCGCTCGGGAGTACGTCATTTCGCTCTTTGAGACTCAATCGGTCAAACCACTCAAAACAGGGCATCGAAACAACCCGGGTTGTGATGCCTTCCTTCGCCAAAAGTTCCGCACCTTCAAGCGCCAGTGAGACCTCACTGCCCGTCGCCACAAGGACAATTTGTGGTGGACCATCGCCTCGTTCGGCTAAAACGTAGCCGCCACGCAGCAGACCTTCGCTTGCTCGCTCTTTGGTCTCTGCGAGAACTGGGAGGTTCTGTCGGCTCAAGATCATCGCTACAGGGCCATCAGCGCTCAACGTTGCCCTCCAGGCAACTTCGCACTCATAGGCATCTGCTGGACGAAGGACTGTTAATCCTGGCATCGCTCGTAATGCGGCGAGCTGCTCGATCGGTTGGTGAGTTGGTCCGTCTTCGCCAACTCCAATGGAGTCGTGCGACCAGACGTATACGACCTTGGCGCCACTGATGGCAGCAACACGTACCGCTCCACGCATGTAGTCGCTAAAGACGAAGAAGGTTCCACCGACCGGGAGGACTCCACCGTGGAGCGCCATACCCGTCATAGCTGATCCCATGCCGTGTTCACGGATTCCATAGTGAAGTTGCACTCCACCAGGAGTTTGTGCAGCCTGAATAACGCCACCTTTGATTTCAGTTCCGGTATTGCCAATCAAGTCGGCAGCTCCAGATATCAATGCTGGCATTGCCTCTGCGGTCGCATTGATCGACGTACCAAATGAATGTCGAGTCGCAATCGAAGCACCGACTTCGAAGTCGGGCGAGGGAACGCTAAGAGCTCGCGACATGTCGCCGTTCATCTGTGCCACATACTGTTCGCCACGTTCTCCAGCGGCTGCGCATCGCTCAGCCCAGGCTGATCGTGAACGTCGACCAGTTTCAAGAGATGCCTGATAGCCGGCATAGACCTCTTCGGGAACATAGAACGAATCGGCGGGCATTCCCATCAACGCTTTCGTTCGAACTATTTCCTCCTCGGGGAAGGGGTTGCCGTGTGCTTCTTTTGAGTCGGTGTAGATCGGTGACGGCCATCCGATGTGGGAGCGAACGATGACGAGCGTCGGCCGTTCCTGTTCCGCTTTGCCCTCAAGGAGAGCTTGTTCGATAGCTGCGAGATCATTACTTCGCTCGCCCAATTCGATGACGTGCCAGTTGTAGGCACGAAAGCGTTCAGCAGCATTGTCATTGAGCGCCAACTCGGTTGGCCCATCAATCGTGATGTGGTTGTCGTCGTAAACACAGACCAAGCGTCCGAGACCCAAGTGTCCCGCCAACGAGGCCGCTTCATGAGAGACGCCTTCTTCGAGACAGCCATCTCCGGCAATGGCCCAAATGTTGTGATCACACAGATCAGCGCCATAGGTCGCCCGCAAGTGACGTTCCGCTACTGCCATCCCGACCGCGTTTGCAAAACCCTGACCAAGGGGACCTGTTGTGACCTCTACGCCTTGAGTAATTTCATTTTCAGGGTGACCAGGTGTGCGCGAACCGAGTTGTCGAAACTCTTTGAGATCATCGATCGTCAAGTCGTAGCCTGTGAGGTGCAGCATTGAGTAAAGAAGTATTGACACGTGGCCACACGAGAGAATGAATCGATCTCGATCAGGCCATTTGGGGTCCTGTGGGTCGTAGTCCATTACTCTCGAAAACAAGACGTGCGCTAATGGGGCAAGCGCCATTGCGGTTCCAGGGTGACCCGAGTTCGCCTTGTGAGGTCCGTCCATGGCGAGTCCTCTGATGACTTTGACCGCCAGGTCTTCCCATACTTCTCCGCCAGTTACTCCGCCAGGTTGTTCGCTCATGGGGGTCACCCTACTAAAGGAGGGGGGCGAGATGAGTTCAAATCCCAGGGTTCTACTAACGTCTCTCTTCATGGGAACTCACTCCATGCAAGTCCCACCAAACAGCGACCTGACGCTGGGGATGATCTGCCTTGACAAAGACACGCCCGGGGTCACGACGTGGCAGATGGGGGCTGACGAGCGCTTCGAAAACCCCGCCGGCATTATGCAGGGAGGTTTCCTCAGCGCTTTCGCAGACTCGACCATGGGGGCTGCTGCGGTCACCTTCACACAAGGGCGAAAGGTCTTTGCTGCGAATGCGGAGCTCAAAATTAGCTTCATGGCGCCGGTGGTCACCGGCTCAGTGCTGACCTGTACGGCCCACGTGGTCTCTGGTGGAGAGCGGGTTGCCTTTGTTGAAGCCTCAATTGAGGACCAAGATGGAAAACTCATGGCTCGTGCCACGTCGACCTACCTCTTCAGAGAGCGGAAGTAGGATAGGGGAGATGGCGAAAAGATCGAAAGGACTGTCGGCTCTTCGAGACCGAAGTGGCGACGTCGTCAATCTCATTATCTCCTATCTAAAACAGGAGACACTTGGGCCCCTCAAGTCGCTCGGTCGTTTCGTGGCCTATGGCGCGATTGGTTCCGTGTTTCTCGGCATTGGCTTGATCTTGTTGCTCGTCGCCGTCCTTCGAGTCCTCCAGGAGGAAACAGCGGTCTTTCATGGAAATCTCTCTTGGGTTCCGTACCTCATCGTCGCCGTGCTTGCGCTCGGCATCATTGGTCTCTCGCTCTGGAGAATTGGGAGCGGCCCTGCAAGACGTCGACTACCAAAAACAGGAGCATCAAAGTGAATCCTCAATCGAACAAGATCACGCACGAAGACATGGAGAATGCGCTCAAGGGATTCGTTGATGACTCACAAGAGTCTGTCGTACAAGCCGGGACCAAAGCTGTTGGCATAGCGAGTGCCCTTGGGTTCTTGGCACTTGCCCTTACCTATGTCTTTGGACGCCGCCGAGGATCGAAAGAACGCACTGTCGTTGAAGTCCGGAGGATTTGATCGTGACTGCGTTGGTTAATTGGCTCTATCGCACAGGTCTCAAAAAGGGATCAACCGGCGGCCACTGGTCGTGGCTCGTCGTAGCACTCGGTGCCCACATCCTTCGTGCCGATAAAGAACGACAGCGAGGTTCGGTAGTTTCGATGCCGATTTCTCCCGGCGAGAAAGTTCTCGTCACACTTCGCGATCCCTCTGACGCACCACAGCAGTAGGACGAGATGCCTCCATTCCGACCGATAGGTCCAGGTGAGCGGATCATGCTCGTTGACTCGAAGATGCGTCGCTATCTCGTGACCATGGTGCCTGGTTCTCAGTTTCACACCCATGCGGGCATTGTTGACCATGATGCAATCATTGGACAGGACGAGGGTCGAACAATCGAAGGTTCAACTGGAAGATCTTTCACGGTCTTGCGACCGACGCTCGCCGACATTGTGGTCAAGATGCCTCGCGGGGCTCAAGTTATCTACCCAAAGGACCTCGGTGCGATCCTGATGGCCGCCGATATTGGGCCTGGCATGCGTGTCCTCGAGGCAGGTGTCGGTTCTGGAGCACTCTCGATGACACTCGTGAGGGCTGGAGCCAGTGTGCTGGGCTACGAGCTGCGAGAGGACTTTGCTGAACGCGCTCGCCTCAACGTTGTCGCGATGCTTGGAGAGGATATCGACTACAACATCGAGATTCGTGACGTCACCGAAGGTATCGATGAGACCGGACTCGATCGAATCCTTCTCGATATGCCAGAGCCATGGAATGTGGTGCACCATGCAGCCAAGGCACTTCGACCCGGTGGAATCTTCTTGGCCTACCTACCAACAATCAATCAGACCGCACAATTTCGTGCCGCCTTAGAGTCACGCCACTTCGCACTCGCAGAGACTGTTGAGATTCTGCGACGCAGTTGGCATATAGAGGCTCGAAGCGTTCGACCCGATCACCGGATGGTCGCCCACACCGGCTTCCTCACCACCGCACGACTTCTCAGCAACGAGTCGGAGACTCTGAATCCTTAGTCAGTCTCGATGAAGATGCACTCTCCAGGGCATTCTTCAGCAGCTTCGACCACAGCGTCATTGAGATCGTCGGGAACATTCGCCATTCCCGCAGAGCCTCCTGGCTCGTTCTTTACAGCCTCGCCGTCTTTGACATAGGCCAGGCCGTCATCGAGCAGCGTGAAGACGGCGGGTGCTATTTCCTCACAGAGACCGTCACCAGTACAGAGATCCTGGTCAATCCAGACCTTCATTCGCCTTCTCCTCAAATCACGCTTATTGGGCGATGTTTCTCGCCCGAGAACACACTATTTCGCCCACTTCACTTCGAACGTCTCTGATGTTATCGCCTTGATCGGCTCCATCGGACCATAGCCACTTCCCATTGGCTCGACGAGCCCGATAGGGTGACAAAAACAAGGGAGGCGTCATGGAATCGGGCGACAAGAAAAAAGCACAGCAGTCACCAGACGACAACGAGGATCTGACCGAATCGCGCCTCGAAGGGGAGCTTGACTCGTTGAATGATGATCTTCAAAAGGCTCAGGACATCGTTGGTGCTGATGCGTTCTTTGATGACCTCTCACAAGATGATCAATCCCGCCACGTTGAAATTCTCGAAGAGCGCCTTCTCGACATCTCAGGACAGTTGAGTCAAACCAAATCACAGAACGTCCGACTGAGTTTTGCTCTCCAGCAAGCAAAAGAGCAGTTGGCTGCACTTCGAGAAGAAGTTGAAAAACTGACCCAACCTCCGTCCTCCTACGGGACCTACCTCGGTGCGAACGAAGATGGTTCTGTTGACGTCGTCGTCACAGGTCGAAAGATGAGAGTCTCGTTGAGCCCTGACCTTGATGCATCGAAATTGAATCGAGGTGATGAGGTGGTCTTGAACGAATCGCTCAGTGTGGTCTTGTCAAGAGACGGAGAGCGATCAGGTGAAGTGGTCAAACTCAAAGAGCTACTCGATGGTGGTGTTCGAGCAATCGTCTTCGGCAGAGGAGAAGAAGAGCGGGTGTGCGATGTTGCAGCTGCCTTACGAGACGTAAAGCTTCGAGCGGGTGACGCACTTCTGCTTGATGTTCGCGCTGGGCTCCTTGTTGAGCGTCTCGAACGCCAAGAAGTTGAAGATCTCGTTCTTGAGGAAGTTCCCGACGTAACGTACGACGACGTCGGTGGTCTGGATTCACAGATAGAGGCCATCACCGACGCCGTAGAACTTCCCTATCTCCATCGAGAACTCTTCGGAACGTATCGCCTGCCCGCTCCAAAAGGAATCCTTCTGTATGGACCTCCAGGGTGTGGAAAGACACTCATCGCAAAAGCGGTAGCCAACTCGTTAGCAAAAAAAGTTGCTCAGGTGACCGGCAACACAAACATCAGAAGTTATTTCTTGAACATCAAGGGTCCTGAACTGCTCAACAAGTACGTCGGTGAAACTGAACGACAAATTCGTTTGGTGTTCCAACGAGCTCGAGAAAAGGCAGAAGAGGGAGTTCCCGTGATCATCTTTTTCGATGAGATGGATTCTCTCTTTCGAACCCGAGGAACAGGAATCAGCTCAGACATGGAGTCCACCGTGGTTCCGCAACTCTTGGCTGAGATTGACGGCGTTGAGACCCTAAGAGACGTCATTGTGATTGGTGCTTCAAATCGCGAGGATTTAATAGACCCTGCCATCCTCCGGCCTGGTCGACTCGACGTCAAGATCAAGATCGAGCGTCCAAACGAAGAGTCTGCCGCTCAGATCTTTGCGCAGTACCTCACCCCTGATCTGCCTCTTGAGGTCGACGAGATCGATCGCCTCGGCGGGGGAGACCCAGCCAAGACCACGCAAGCCATTATTGAGGCGACCGTCGCCGAAATGTATCGGACCGATGAAGAGAATCAATTCTTGGAGGTCACGTATCAAAACGGAGACAAGGAAATCTTGTTCTACCGTGACTTTGCGTCTGGCGCCATGATTGAGAACATTGTGCGCCGCGCCAAGAAGTTAGCCATCAAACGAGAGATCGCTGGCTCTGGAACTGGCATCCGGGCTCAAGACCTCCTCGATTCAATCCGTCGAGAGTACAAAGAGAACGAAGATCTCCCGAACACCACGAATCCCGACGACTGGGCGCGAATCTCAGGAAAGAAGGGCGAGCGGATTGTCTATGTTCGAACCCTCATCACGCTCGACGACGATGCTGTTGGAGGGCGTGCCATTGAGCACGTGGGGACTGGCCAGTACCTCTAAATCGTTGAAAGATGGAACCTGCTGACGGAGGATCTGCGAGTGGGGTTAGGGTCATCATGTGGCCGTCGCAAAACTCATAGGAATCGAGACTGAATACGGGATTATCTCTGGTGGTCCCGAAAGCGACCCCATCACCACCTCGACGCTCTTAGTCAACGCCTATGCCTCAGGATTAGCTCACCATATTGGTTGGGACTTCGAGGATGAGTCTCCAGGTCGAGACGCACGGGGAGCCCCACGACCAGGGTCGCTCGCACCAATGGTTGAAACCCACCTCGCAAATGCGGTCTTGACGAATGGTGCTCGTTTCTACGTCGACCATGCCCACCCCGAGTACTCATCCCCTGAATGTGCCACTCCCTTAGAAGCAGTTCTTTACGATCGAGCTGGAGAAGAAGTTCTTCGACTGGCAATGGCAGCCGCAAAGGAGCGCTACCCGGCTGCCCCGGAGATCGTGGTGTACAAAAATAATTCAGACACCAAAGGCAATTCTTATGGAACCCATGAGAATTATCTTCTCTCTCGAGACGTCGCCTTCGTTGACGTTGTTGCTGGAATCGTTCCTCATCTCGTCACGCGCCAGATCTTTTGCGGTGCAGGAAAGATCGGCGCTGAGACACCTGTCTTTGATGAAGTGCCTGACTATCAGATCAGTCAACGATCTGAGTTCTTCGAAGAGATCGTCGGCCTCGAGACAACCCTCAAGCGGCCAATCGTCAATACGCGAGACGAGCCACACTCTGATGCGCAACGCTATCGACGCCTTCATCTTATTTTGGGTGACGCAAATATGGCCGACGTCTCGACGTACCTCAAACTCGGGACGACCGCTCTCTTGCTAGCCATGCTCGAAGATGGCGCACTTCCAAGCGACGACATTTCACTACGAGATCCAGTCAAGGCTGTGCGATCAATCAGTGCTGATCCAACACTTCGTTGTTGCGTCGAGACCGAAGGTGGTCGCCAACTACGGGCACTCGATATCCAATTGGTGCTGTGCGATGCCACGGCGAAGTATGTCGAGAGCGAGGGCGGCACCGCACTCGGGGACACCTCAATCGCAGCAGACGTCGTACGGCGTTGGCAAGAAACTCTCGAGGCGCTTGAGCACAATCCGGATTCCCTCATCTCTCAAGTCGATTGGATCGCGAAGAAAAGGATCCTCGATGCCTTTCAAGATCGACACTCTTTAGATCCTGGCGATTCGAAGCTCCGAGCGATGGATCTGCAGTACCACGACCTTCGCCCTGAACGCTCCCTCTCGGAGCGGGTGGGCCTTGAGCGTTTGGTGAGCAAGGAGGCCATCGTCGAGGCCACCACGAAGCCCCCACGGACGACTCGTGCCTGGTTCCGGGGTTCCTGTCTCGCTCGATTCCCTCAAGAAGTCGTAAGTGCCAACTGGGATTCGCTGGTTTTTGACCTCGGAAGTGATCCCTTGCGCCGTGTCCCTATGATGGATCCACTGAGAGGAACGGCAGAGCACACAGAGCAGCTTCTTCGAGAGGTTCGTTCTGCCCAAGAACTGGTTGCACGACTAGAGACGTGAGAGAGGACTGAATTTCATGGCTGAGAGAGAGCAAAAACATCGGACTCCTGAACGGAGCGATTCTCAAGAAACTGCGAACGATGAATCAACCCAGGGAGTTGGCGACCAAGGTGAGCGCAATGACAAGCTCAAAGCAGATTTAGACGACCTCTTGGATGAGATCGATGAAGTACTCGAAGAAAATGCCGAAGAGTTTGTTCGCAACTATGTTCAAAAGGGTGGCCAGTAGTGGCGCTTCCTCTTTTTGATCCCACCCTCGATCCGGGACCAAACTTCACCGCACTCTTGGAGCGCGAGGGGGTGCTTCAGTTGGCTCCTTCGAACGATCATGGAGTCTCCGTAGCCCACGGGACGACTGTGTTATCCCTTCGGTTCGACAAGGGCGTCATCATGGCGGGAGATCGCCGAGCGACAGAGGGACACTCCATTGCGCATCGAGCAATGGAGAAGGTCTTTCCCGCAGATCGCTATTCAGCGGTGGCGATCGCAGGTTCCGCCGGTATGGCGGTTGAAATGGTGAAGCTTTTTCAAGTCCAACTCGAGCACTATGAAAAAGTCGAAGGCGTCACATTGAGTCTTGAAGGCAAAGCGAATCAGCTCGCCCAAATGGTGCGAGCACATCTTCCTTTGGCCATGCAGGGATTCGTCGTCGTGCCACTCTTTTGTGGATTCGACCTCTCTCGCGATACTGGACGGATTTTCACCTACGACGCCGCCGGCGGTCACTACGAAGAAACAGATTTCCAAGCAACTGGATCTGGTGGTCGAGACGCTCGAACCACGATCAAGCTTGGCTATCGAGATGATCTCACTGAAGATGAAGCGATTGAGTTGGCCGTGCTGGCCCTCTATGAAGCTGCGGACGCAGACTCTGCGACTGGTGGGCCCGATGTGGTTCGGGGGATATTTCCCATCGTGGCGAGTGTCACTGCTGATGGCTACGTCCAGATTCAAGAAGACCGTATCGCCGAGCGATTCGAGTCAGCGCTGGCGTATCGCCGTTCAATGGGTGGAAATGCGGGGAACACACTGCGATGACAATGCCTTATTACGTCGCCCCAGAACAGGTGATGAAAGATCGTGCGGAGTACGCCCAGAAGGGTATCGCCCGAGGTCGCTCACTGATCGCGTGTGTCTATGACACAGGGATTCTCCTGGTTGCTGAAAATCCGTCCCACACCTTGCACAAGATCTCCGAGATCTACGATCGCATTGCTTTTGCAGGTGTTGGAAAGTACAACGAATACGACCAACTCCGAGTCGCAGGGGTTCGCCATGCAGATACAAAAGGCTTCACGTACAGTCGCGAGGACGTCGATGCTCGCTCGCTTGCCAATCTCTATGCGCAATACCTCGGGAGTGTCTTTACCCATGAGATGAAGCCACTCGAGGTTGAAATTCTCGTTGCGGAACTTGGCTCAGGGCAGCGCAGAACCCAACTCTTTCATGTGGCCTACGAAGGGA
The DNA here is from genome assembly GCA_009699875.1 of Actinomycetota bacterium. Taxonomy (GTDB): domain Bacteria; phylum Actinomycetota; class Acidimicrobiia; order Acidimicrobiales; family RAAP-2; genus CAIUMH01. The sequence continues at coordinate 46,828 of WLNI01000004.1, read as the reverse complement.
CGATCACCGACGAAGAGTTCTTTGCGGTTCTTGGTGGCGACGCTGATCCAGTTCGAGAGCAGTTTGCTGCCTCATTTCAGGAGGGATGGAATCTCTCGACCGCCCTGCAAGCTGCTCTCCAGGCGCTGAGTAGTCCCGACTCGACACTTGAGGCTTCGAGCCTCGAGGTCGCCATTCTTGAGCAGGGCAGTAGTCGCAGGGCGTTCCGCAGGCTTGCTGACGATGAATTGAGCGAGCTCTTAGGGGCCTGACGCACAAGAGAAGCCTCGTGGGTCTCTGACCACTACGGTCATGATCGTGGAACGAAGAATCTTTGGTATCGAGAATGAATACGGTGTGACATTCACCCTGCGTGGACAACGCCGTTTGAGCCCAGACGAAGTCGCTCGTTATCTCTTTCGACGGGTTGTCTCCTGGGGGCGCTCAAGCAACGTCTTTCTTGAAAATGGAGCACGGCTCTACCTCGACGTCGGCAGTCATCCGGAATATGCCACCCCTGAGTGTGATCGAGTCTCCGATGTCGTGACCCATGACAAGGCTGGTGAGTGGGTCCTGGCGCAATTGGTGCACGGTGCTGAAGAGCGACTCCACGAAGAGGGGATCAAGGGGGAGATTTTTCTCTTTAAGAACAACACCGACTCCGCGGGGAACTCCTACGGGTGCCACGAAAACTACCTCACTGATCGAGAGGATGACTTCGTCCGCCATACCCAAGTTCTCATCCCTTTTCTGATTTCTCGACAGGTGTACTCAGGCGCCGGGAAGATTCTCCAAACTGCCAAGGGGCCAGTCTTCTGTCTGAGTCAACGCGCCGAGCACATCTGGGAGAGCGTGAGTTCCGCCACAACTCGAAGTCGGCCCATCATCAATACGAGAGACGAACCTCACGCAGATGCCGAGAAGTATCGACGACTCCATGTCATTGTTGGGGATTCGAACATGAGTGAGTATGCATCGTTTCTCAAAGTAGGAGCCACCTCCATCTTGCTGACGATGCTCGAAGATAAAGCACAGGTCCTGCGAGACTTGACGCTAGAAAACCCCATACGAGCGATACGTGAGATCTCTCAAGACATGACGCTGACACAAAAAGTCCGCTTGGCAAACGGACGCGACATCACAGCCCTTGAGATTCAATCGGAGTATCTCGAGAGGGCCCTCAAATACAGCGACTCCAAAGGCTTCGCAGAGGACGAAACCAAGGCGCTTGGAATGTGGAAACACGTCATGGAACAACTCCATTCTGATCCCTCCACACTCTGGAGAGAGTGCGACTGGGTAGCGAAACTACGTTTGATTGAGCGATATCAGGAACGTGACGGAATTTCACTGAGCCATCCCAAAGCATCGTTAGTTGATTTGATGTATCACGATGTTGATCGAAACAGAGGTTTGTTCTACAAACTGCAAGACGCCGGACAGGTTGACCGAACCACCACTGATGCTGCGATTGCTGAAGCGATGGTATCTCCACCTTCGACAACGAGAGCTCGGCTTCGAGGAGCATTTGTCAAAAGAGCGAAAGAGCGCCGTCGGGACTACACGGTTGACTGGGTTCACTTGAAACTAAACGACCAAGCGCAACGAACTGTTCTGCTGAAGGATCCCTTCAAGGCCCATGATGAACGAGTTGAGCGGCTCATAGAATCTCTTTGAGTCGCGCTCTTTTGCTTAGGAGCCCTGGGGTAGCCTGCTCTCTATGAGTGATATCGAAGGAGGGGCTGCGTCTCAACAGCCCACCACGCCAGCCCTCGATGCTTCGACCCCTCCACCTCGTCAGGGTCGTGCTCGTCATCGGCGAGAGGCAGCAAGTAAATCCACCAGTCGCTCGGCGGTGGAGTGGATTGTGGTGGTGGTCGTTGCACTCGTCCTGGCCTTTTTGGTTCGAACCTTCGTGTTTCAGACCTTTTTCATCCCCTCAGGTTCTATGGAGCCCACCTTGCAAATCGGGGATCGCATCATCGTCTCAAAACTCAGTTACAACGTGCACAATGTCAATAGGGGAGACATCATTGTCTTCCATGCTCCTCCCGCCGAGGCAACGGCGTGTGCCGACCCGGAGATCAAGGATCTCGTCAAGCGGGTTATTGGTCTGCCAGGAGAGACGATCTCGTCGGTGGGCAATACCGTTCTGATCAACAATCGGCCGCTCTCTCAGCCATGGTTCCCAGCGACGCCACTTGGTCCACCGATTCAGAAACAAGTTATTCCGGCCAACTCCTACTTCATGATGGGGGACAACAGGACGAATTCTTGCGACAGCAGGTCATGGGGGACCCTGCCTGGAGGGGACATTATTGGCCACGTTGTCCTGATAATCTGGCCGCTGTCTCGCATTGGGATTCCCTAGGGGGCCAATGCGAGATTCACCGATAGGATTACCCCTGTGCTGACGCTCAGCCCAATCAAGATTTTAATCGTTGTCGTCGTTGCGCTTCTACTCGTCGGGCCCGACAAACTGCCTCAGTTGGCACGACAAATTGGTGGGGCGTGGAAGGCATTTCGCAACTACGCCAAGCAAATGGAAGACGACATGAGAAACTCAATGCCGGATCTCCCGACTACTGGCGATATCGCTCGCTTTGCCCGCTCGCCAGTAGCGCTCCTTGATTCACTTGCGAAAATAAGCGACACCGAACTCGAGCCCGACCCAGGCGTCGAGGGAACAGACGCTGGAGATGAGCTCAAACCTGATCCCGGCGCACCGGCCCCGAAGATGAATCCACCGGTCTCTCAAGAGAGAGAAGCTCCAAAGACCGAGCAGTTTCCACCCGGCGATCCGAATCTGAATTAGAGACTCACAGTGACGATTATCGACCGAATCAAAAATGCTCGCAAGGTAGACACGGACGATGCTGCCACGATGTCGCTGCTCTCTCATTTGAAAGAGATGCGATCGCGTCTCTTCGTCATGGCTATTGCGATCGCAATAGGTTCAGTGATTGCCTTCTTCTTCTATGACGATATTCTTTCGTTTCTTCGCGGACCCTACTGTCGTGCGAACCATGGCCACTGCGAGTTGTACGTCACTGGGCCACTTGATGGGGTGAGCCTTCGGATCAAGATCTCGTTCTTTGGGGGACTGGCAATCGCGTCTCCGGTGATCCTTTTTGAGTTGTGGCGTTTTATCACCCCAGGGTTAAAGGCCAAAGAGAAGCGCTATGCCATTCCCTTCGTCATCGCTTCGCTTGTTCTCTTCTTCGCTGGTTGCGCAATGGCGTATTTCACCTTCGAGCACGCACTGGTGTTCTTGACAAACATTGGTGGCTCGGAACTTCAACAGATCTACAACCCAAATCAGTACCTCAGCCTCATTTTGCTCATGATGTTCCTCTTTGGGGCGACCTTTGAATTCCCAGTCATCTTGGTTGCTCTCCAGATGGCTCGAGTCGTGAGCCCAGCACAACTCTTGAGTTGGTGGAGATGGGCCATCATTGGCATCACCTTGGCCTCAGCCCTCTTCACCCCGAGCGGGGATCCTCTGTCGATGCTGGCACTCGCTATCCCACTCATTGTCTTCTACTTTGTGGCGATTCTTATTGGCAAACTCGCTCGGCGATGACGGACGCTGAGCGCTCTTCCGACCCAACACCAAACCCACATCGTCGCTCATTTATCGATTCGACCGACTTCGCCCTCGATGAGTTTCAGCTCGACGCTCTTGACTCCATTGATGCGAATCGCAATGTCGTTGTCTCTGCGCCGACGGGCTCAGGCAAGACACTGATTGCCGCCTACGGAATCGCTGGGGCTCTGAGGGATAGCCTCAAAGCCTTCTATACGACCCCACTCAAGGCTCTCTCAAACCAGAAGTTTGCAGAGTTGGTTGCCGAACATGGTGAGCACAAGGTTGGCCTCCTCACTGGAGACACCGCTATCCGCCCACACGCAGCGATCGTGGTCATGACCACCGAGGTCCTTCGCAACATGTTGCTCACGAAGTCGTCACTTCTTGGAGGGCTCGGAGTCGTGGTTCTTGACGAGGTTCATTTCATCCAGGACCCCTATCGCGGGGGCGTCTGGGAGGAGGTCGTGATCTTGACTCCAAAAGAGATTCAATTCATCTGCCTCTCCGCAACTGTTTCGAATGCCAGCACCCTTGGCAAGTGGATTGAATCGGTGCGTGGTCCAACTGACGTCATTGTCGAACATCGACGACCAATCAGCCTTCGCCATCACGTCGGCGTGAATCCGCGCTCCCAGCAGGGTCCTGCCCTCATTGACCTCCTGAAAAATGGTCGGGTATCAGAGGAAGGCCTCAAAATTGACCAGGCCAACCGACGCAAAGAAAAGACCCGGGGAGCCCCGGCGTGGCGAGGTTCTCGCCCGAGTGGTCCACCACTCCCTTTTGGATCTCCTCGGCGCTCTGAACTCCTCGAGCTTCTTCAAGAGAAGTCGATGCTCCCTGCGATCGTTTTCATTTTTAGTCGTGCTGCCTGTGACGAAGCGGTTCGCCACACGCTTCGAGACGGTCTGCGTCTGGTGCGTCGTTCAGAGCGACTCCGAATCAGAGCGATTGCGGAGTACTACGTTGAAGATTTTGACGACGACGAACTCGATGCATTGGGGTATTCGCAGTGGGTCGAAGGCCTCGAAGCGGGAGTCGGCGCCCACCACGCCGGACTCGTCCCCGCATTTCGAGAAGCGGTGGAGGAGTGTTTTAGCCAGGGCCTCCTCGGTGTTGTCTTCGCCACCGAGACGCTCTCCCTCGGAATCAACATGCCAGCGCGAACGGTCGTCCTCGATCGATTCTCAAAATTTGGTGGCGCTGGGCGTGCAACCTTGACCTCGGGGGAGTATGCGCAGATGACAGGCCGAGCTGGTCGGCGAGGACTCGACGACGAGGGCCACGCCGTTGTTGCGTTTTCGAGAGAGACGTCGATCGTTGAAGTTGCAAAGGTCGCTCTCGCCCCTCCGCCAGATCTTCACTCCTCCTTTCGCCCCACCTACAACCTGGCCTGCAATCTCATCGAACAGTTCACGAGAGAGCAAGCACTCGCCATACTGGCGCAGTCCTTTGCGCAATATGAAGTTGACCACCACCGCCAAAGTGGTCGCCGCAGCGTTGCCGACTCGTTTGCCCGTCGCCTTGCTGTCCTCGAAGAGATGGGCTATCTCAGTGGCTGGCAACTTACCGAGAAGGGCCAACAGTTACGAAGCCTGTACCACGAAGCCGATCTCTTGCTCTCAGAGATCATGCGCAGCAGTGCCTTCGAAGATATTGATGGGCCGGTCTTGGCTGGTCTTCTTTCAGCACTTATTTTCGAACCGCGACGCGCTCGGCGAGTACCTGGATCATCACCAAAGCGACGTTCTAAAAAGAAGGGGGCTCTTCCCGATCGTCTCGGCCAAGGCCGCCGCCAGAGCCTGTCCACGCGTTCTGCGATCATCGTGGGGGTCTCAGAAGCCATTCATGGAGTCGAAGAGGTACACCTGGTTCCAAGGAGTCGACGAGCCGAGCCTGGGCTCGCCACAGCGGTGGCCTCGTGGGCTCGTGGCGCCTCTCTCCAGACGGTCTTGGACGTGGCCACCCAGGACGTGGGGGAGATCGCCCCAGGGGACTTCGTCAGGGTCGTCCGCCAGGTGGCCGACCTGGCCGAACAGGTCTCCAACTCGACCCAGGATGAAAATCTGGCCCAGAGTGCTCGCGATGTGATTCCGCAGCTCTTGAGAAGTGTGGTGGCTGGCGGAGGTCCGACGGTATCCGCGAGCCCGAGGCCCCCTCCGCCCTAAGGTCTAAAAACCATGTTCCCTTATGTTGAAGAGACCTTTTCTGAGAGTGAGCAGGCCATCTTGCGGCCGTACTTCACGAACCTCGATTCACCCGTCTTCGCTCTGGTCAACCTTCCTGAAGTTGTAAAGGGGGCGCTCTTCGCTCGGTACTCACGCTCTCCGAAAAGTCTTCGGCGACTCTTCCTTGATGAATTTGTCGGTGATCTTGATCTTTCTGGAGACTTGACCTTCGATGCAACAATTGGGCTTCGTCGAGCCGAAGAGCTGTATGAAAAAGTATTTTTCGAATACGGTGATGATTCCGTTGCTCAGCTAGGTGGCGTACACCTCGCGTGTGAACAAGCGTCAAATATTTTGACCAAGATTCTCGAGTGGGGACGTTTGATGGCCTACCTCGAACAGTCCACGCGTTACTTGGGTTACGACGCACGGCTCCCGAGCGGGCACTACCGCTACTACCGACCACCAGAGATCTTGGATTCATCCCTAGGTGCGCGCTACGTCGGCGACATGGACCGGTTGTTTGACTCCTACGCCGAGATGTTGCCGCAGGCCCAGGCATGGCTTCAGACTCGGTACCCGCAAGAGAAAGGCGACTCGGACTTTGTCTATCGACAAGCTATTCGAGCCAAAGCGCTTGACGCAGTTCGAGGGCTTTTGCCAGCGGCCTCACTGTCGAATGTAGGGATCTACGGAACCGGGCAGTCCTACGAAATGCTCTTGCTGCGAATGAGGAGCCATCCGCTCCCAGAGGCGCGCACCTACGCCGACATGATGCTTGAAGAGTTACGGAAAGTGATCCCTTCGTTCCTTCGACGCGTTGACATCGCTGAGCGAGGAGGGGAGTGGTCTCAGTATCTGGCTGACACTGCGTCTGAAACTTCAAAGGTGCTGACGCGAATCTGGCCTGACGCACTGACACCTGATACTGATATGGATGTTCCTGAGGTTCAGCTCACCGATTTTGATCCTGAGGGTGAAGATAAAGTGTTGGCTGCTATCTGTTTCTCCGCCACCACCATGAGCGACGCCGAAGCCCTTCGGAGGGTCGGAGCACTTGGCCACGAGGAAAAAGTAGCGATCCTGAAGGCCTACGTTGGAGATCGACAGAACCGACGGCATCGCCCTGGTCGAGCCTTCGAGCGCACCGACTACCGATTTGAGCTCGTCACGGACTACGGCGCATTTCGCGATATGCAACGTCACCGTATTTTGACCGTGGAATGGCAACCGCTCGGCGTCGACCTTGGCTACGACACGCCCGCAATCATTGAAGAGTCGGGGCTTGGTAATCAGTACGACGACTGTATCGAACGCTCACGATCTCTCTACGATGAGTTGAGGGGGTCGTATCCAGTCCAGGCTGGCTACGCCGTTTCGCTGGCGTTCAGGATTCGTTACATCATGCAGATGAATGCTCGAGAGGCCATCCACCTCCTCGAGCTTCGCTCAGGACCACAAGGACACCCTGCCTACCGAAGAGCAGCTCAAGAGATGCACACCGCCATTCGAGACGTCGCAGGTCACCGAGCAATAGCGGCGGCCATGGTCCATGTTGACCATGGGACCACAGACCTAGAGCGCCTTGAAGCTGAGCGGAGGGCCGAGCAAAAGCGCCTTCGCATCGTTCCAGGGTCCTAATTCCTCGGCTCTTGGAAAAGTTTTTCTGAACACCCAGGTCAGAGCCTTGCTTTTGGTGGGTCCATCTGGTCGCTTGGGTCTAGTCTCAGTTCGTTGACGTGTGCGTCAGGCGAGGCGAACCTGGTTTGCTGGGCTTGAAGCCACTTCGACACGGCGGAGGTTGAGGCCCGGGGTCTGAGTAGAGAACGTTGAGAATGATCGTGTGGTGTCAAACGTCACGCGAACGGGGGAAACGGCACCAAAAGTACCCGGGCCAAACCGCCATATGGGGATTTTCGGGAGAAAGGCCCTGTATGCGCCACTTTTCTGAAATTGGCAGATATGCTCCCGCAGACGCCTTAGTAGAAAGACAATATGGCAAAAGAGAAGGTTGAAGAAGAGGTTCTCGAGATTGATCTCGAAGAGCTCGAAGATCTTGAAGAGATAGCGATCGTTGACGAGGAAGACCTTGGCGACCCAGCCGAAGAAGACGCTGAAGACGACGAAGAAGTCGTTGCTGCGGCAACCGCGCTTCGCAGAGCAGAAGGCGAAGAGGACGACGAAGATGTCCCCGATGCCGACGACGTAGAAGCAAGTCTTGACACCATCTTGAAGGAACGACTAGTCGTCGAGGATGAGGTCGAAGAAGAGGGTGTCATTGAGGTCGATGATCGAGGTGATGGTGGCGAGAGAATTTTGCCGAAGCAGTCCGATGAATTCGTCTGTGCGAGTTGTTTCCTTGTAAAGAATACAAACCAGCGAGCGGACGCGAAGAAGAACCTGTGCCGAGACTGTGTCTGAGGAAAAAGATTCCTCTGAGTCTCTTGATCGACATTTCATAGACGCACTCTTAGATCGAGCGGTCTATGCCCCACTCGGTGGCCTCGTTGAGGCGCGCAAAGATATGGAACTTGCGGCAACTCGTGGTCGAGAACGAGTGAAAATGCAGGTTACAAACGCGAGGCTCCTCGGACAGCTCGCAGTCGGCTTTGGCTCCAAAGAGATCGGAAAGCGCATTCGCCAACTTCCCCTCTTCCCAGACGACGCTCCGACTCCGCCTGATCCGAAGAAACAATCCTCGCCAGAACAAAGCAGTTCAAAGAAAAGCGAGACGTCTCCTGCTCCAATCAATCATCTCATCGCGAACTATGACGATCTTTCTGCGTCACAGGTCGTTCGCCTCCTCGGAGGCTTCACGCCGCCTGAGCGTGAAGAAGTCGAACGATACGAGCGGGCCTCGCGATCAAGAATGACGATCCTCAACAAGATCAGGCAGCTTGACGTCGGGACCGACGCTGCTTCATGAGTTTGGTTCGTGACTCTCACCCGGGCGACGCAGTAGCGCTTCATTCACTTTGGAAAATCTGTATCGAAGAGTTTCACGGTCGCCGGGGAGGCGATGAACTCGTGGCTTCCTGGCCAGTAACGGCTCAAGAGGATCCGTTCGCTGTTTTTATGTCGCAATTTGCTGACACTCGTTCGCGTGTGTGGGTGGGCGAACACCATGATCTGATTGTTGGCTCGAGTGCAGCCTGGGTCACGGAGGAGGTTGGTCACCTTGCGATCTACGTGGGCGCTGAGCACCGACGATTTGGACAAGGCCCGAAACTCCTTGAGAAAGCAATGGAGTGGTTTGCTCTCGAAAAGATTTCGACGATTGACGCAATTGCTCTCCCGGGAGATAGAGATCTCAAAAGTCTCTTCGAGAAGTCAGATTTCAAGGCTCGACTTTTGATTATGCGAGCAAGCCTCAACCCGGGTGAGGCGTAATCCTTCAACTAAGCCTTAACGCTGAGGAACTTTCCTGGGTGGGGGAGGTGGGATCTTCAGCCCAAGGAGTTTTGCCAGAGCAGGGACTTGCCCCACGGCTTTTTGGGCTGCCAACTTCGCCTCGGGGTCTGAGGGGATGCCTGATGGCTTGACATTTCGTCGGACCGGCGACTCGATGACGGCGCTCAGGAGAGCAATCCACTCTTGAGGGTTCGCATCAGCTGTCATCGCAGCACTGGCCTTCTCTGTCAGTAACGCAGCGATGTCTGCAGGGCAGCGCGTGGAGTGCTCGGGGGATCGGGCCGAGGTCATGAGGGCATCGGCAACACGACCCTCTTCGAGAGCCGACGTCATACGAGCTACCCACTCTTCGCTGAGCGACTTGACCCTGAGATCCAAGGTCTCTTGGAGTGCCTTCGCCATGACTTTTCCTTCATCGTCAAGATTGACAGATCGAGAAGCCGTCACCACTGCTCGGAGATCTCGCAGTCGCGTTTCTTTTCCTCCAGATTGAGCAGTACTGGCTCGGTCTTTCCACATGGCGAGCGACGTCAATGGCAACAGTTTTTCGGCGATGACCATAATGGCGTCGCTAGAAGCTTCTGGCTGTCCGTCTGTTTTAGCCTGAGAGTTTTGGTCGACGATTGCGCTGCGAACCGCTGGGATACCACCGCGCAAGAGCTGCTCGGCAATCGGGAGTTGTGCTGGAGCCAAGGTGGCTAAAAGCGCGTTGCGATGATCGGTTGAAAGAACGGGGGATTGTGGACGACCTCGACCTTCTGGGCGAGCAGAACCCGGACGAGAACTTCGTGGTCCGCCTCGACCTTGACCTTCACTCCGAGAACCTCGATCATTTCGATCTGAACCTCGTCGATCCCCACGTCCTCGATCGGAGTCTCTGGAATCTCGACGAGGTCCCTTTTTCGACTTCGCGGAGAGATTCCAGGAAACACCGGCTTTGTCTTTTCCAGAACCAAGAAGTTCAATAGTCGCAGCCTTCGGTGCCGTCTTGACGACACCGTCACCTTTGAGGACAGCGACGATTTCAAGACCTTCGATACTGGCTTCAACTTCTGCCTTGACGACATCTCCTTCGTTGGTCCCCTCTGGGATCAGCGACGCAGCAACAACACCCTTTGGCTGGCGAGCACCGGCTGCTCTCCAGGACCACTGATCATCGTTCAGGCGGCTCGTAAGTTGAATCTCGATTCGACGTGCCATAAGGGTTCAAATCTACCCGTTGGCAGGCATGGAGCAAAACAGGGAGGCGAAGTGACGACCATGAATTGGATTTCCTCACATAGGCTGAGAGCGCTGCCATCGCCGTAGAGATCCGCAGTACCGAGAAAGGGGCCACGTTTTGTCTGAAGACCATCAAGAGCCGAACGAATTTCAAACACCTCTGACCCCTCCCCAGATCGAGGATGCCACTTCAGTTTTGGGCCGAGAGACCCAAGGAACAGGCGTGACTTGGCCCGTGGTTCCTCTGGCTGCGCAGCCCAAGGATTCGCCTTCAGGCGCTGAGAACTCTCCGAGAAGGCGTCGCCTGGTGATTGTTGGCGCTGTTGTCCTGGTTCTTCTCGTCGGACTCCTCGGAGGAGTTGTGGGTGGCTCCCTTGTCTCCTCCAATAACTCTTCTTCACTGACAATTTCTCAGAGCACTACCTCACCAGGGGCTGCCATCCTCCCAAGCGGTTTGGCAATCCCACGGCTGGTGAAACAGACCCTCCCTTCCGTTGTCTCGATCGATGTCAAGAATAATGGGAGCGAGGAGCAGGGGACAGGAATGATCATCTCGTCAAACGGAATGGTCATTACAAACAACCACGTGATCGCTGCTGCGTCTGGCGGAGGGACGATCACGATCACGCAATCGGGATCTACAAAATCAGAACCAGCCAAATTGGTCGGAGCTGTTCCTGCTGATGATGTCGCGCTCCTTCAAATTCAAGGTGCCTCGAATCTTCCCTTTGTGACATTTGGGAATTCAAACAAGGTGCAAGTTGGTGACGCCGTCGTCGCTATCGGAAACGCTCTCGGTCTTGCCGCTGGAACTCCCACGGTGACCCAGGGCATCATTTCAGCCTTAGGGCGAACCGTCACGGCGGGAGATGGAATAAACAGCGCAACCGAGACCTTGACCAACATGATTCAGACGGATGCGGCAATCAACCCAGGAAACTCGGGTGGGCCACTTCTCGACTCTTCAGGATCGGTGATTGGCATGAACACTGCGGTTGCAGGGAGTTCAGGGACTGGATCGAATGCCCAAAATATCGGTTTCGCTATCCCTTCGAGCACGATCGAGCAGCTGCTTCCTCAACTCGAAAAAGGAGGCACTGCCCCAACCCAAAGTGCCGGGGGCTACATGGGAATTCAGATCACGACCTTGACGCCAGATTTGCAGGCACAGTACAAGCTCACGCCGACAACCGGTGCGGTGATCCTGAGTGTGGTTCCAGGGAGTCCTGCGAGCACAGCAGGGCTCCGTCAGGGAGAAGTAATCGTCAAGATCAACAGCAAGAAGATTGTCACGGCGTCACAAGTCACCCAGATCACGCAGTCGAGTCCGCCAGGGACCGTATTGAATGTCGTGGTCTATCAGGGTTCCACTCAGAAGACCCTCAGCGTCACTTTGGGATCCCCTCCAAGTTAGGACTTGGGAGAAAAATCTCGGTTGGGATGAGCAGGAGGGATATTCATCGGTTCTGTTGGCGTCCAACCGCTTGCTTCAATGTCTTCGATGACGTGGAGCATGTTGTAGGCATCTTCTTCATAATTGAACTTCCCGTCACCGGCGTAGATCAAATGTGAGTAGGCAGATTGCGAAGCTGGCGAGCCGTCTGGTTTTGTCGCTGGAATGATCTGCGTCCATTTTATAATCACGTGATCGCCTTCAATGGCAGTAAATTCAATGGGGAACAGCCAATCGCCGAGTCCGACCATGGAGTTGACCAACCACTCGTCGATCGCCGGACGACCTTCGAGCCGCCCCCAGGCTGCGTCAATCATCACGGCATCATCGGTATAGAGATCGGCTAGCACCCCAAAGCTTGTCTCATCGCCTTGTTCAATCTTCTTTCGAAGCTCAACATAGCGAGCTACTGCGCCTGCAACTTCTTCACGTGGGTGTGGCATTGAGACCTCTTTCGTCAAATGGGACGTATTCGTTAGTGTCCTGGTTGGTCAAGGTTGGCAAAACGTTCGCGGCATTCTTGTAGTTCCTTGATGGCAGATGCTCGACCTTCAAAGTGTCCGGGATCAGATGTCTTGTCGGGTTCAAGGTCCTTGTAGATCGAGAAAAAATGGCCAATCTCGTCGAGGTAGTGCGCAGGGAGATCCTCGAGGTCCATCACGTGAGAGCGTTCGGGGTCGTTATGGAGAACTGTTAAAAGTTTTGCATCAGGTCCCGCTTCATCGGTCATGAAAAAGACCCCAATAATACGGGAGCGAACCACACAGCCAGGAAAGGTCGGATCATCTAAGAGCACCAAGGCATCGAGCGGATCTCCATCGAGCGAGAGCGTGTCGGCCACGAATCCATAGTCACTTGGGTAGCGAGTTGCCGTGAAGAGTCGACGGTCCAGGCGCATGACGTTGGCTTCGTGATCGAATTCATACTTATTCCGACTTCCCGCCGGGATCTCTACGATGACATCGATCTCGTCTTCAGACATTGCGCTCTCTTTCGTAGGGAAGGGAATCAGTCTAGATGGGGAAGTCTTGTCGGTTAATTCGTGCCAACAGTGGCCATGCCGCCATCGACTGCGAGAATAGTGCCAGTTACGTACGAGCCTGCTCTCGAAGCGAGGAAGATGGCAGCGCCGGCCATGTCGTCAGGCCTGCCGATCCTCTTCATCGGCGAAGATGCTGCAATCTGTTCGCCAAACGCATCAAGAGTTGCGGCCATCATTTTTGATTCGAATGGACCTGGAGCAATCGCATTGACCGTGATCTCAGGCGCAAGTCGCTTGGCAAGGTGCCGAGTGAGTTGGTGAACTGCCGCCTTGGACGCCGAATAGGAGTAGGTCTCCATGAGGGGGACATGTATCCCATCAATGGAGCCGATGTTGATCACACGAGCAGGACTCTCCATTGAGCCATTCATCTCGAGAAGCGGCAGGCAGTACTTGGTGAGATGGAAGACGCTTTTAACATTGAGAGCTAAGACTCGTTCCCACGCAGCTTCGTCGAACTCTTCAATAGGAGCACCCCACGTCGCACCAGCATTATTGACCAAAATGTCAAGTCCATCGACTTTGGATCCAATCTCTTCAGCAAGTCGACGGCACTCGGACTCTTTTGAGAGATCTGCAGGAATCGCGTAACACTCGCCATACTGCGACAGTTCACGAGCGACTTCATCACAGACGTCGGCTTTCCGAGAGGAGATATAGACGATCGCTCCCGCCTCAACAAAGCCTTTCGCAATCATCTTTCCAATTCCCCGCGAACCACCCGTCACCAGGGCAACTTTGCCTTCCAGTCCAAATAACGATTCCATGGGATCCCTTCTCATACATCTCCGAGAGATGAGCTTCCCTTAGGTTATTGCCGATCGAACCCTCAGATCTCCTCTGAATCGATCACCGGTGTTTCCTGAGTGCTACTTGTGAGGAAAGCGGAGCTTGGTGGAGGGAGATCGGGTCGCTTGCGCTGCGCTTGACTCAGGGCATCTTGGGCATCGAAGGCCTCAACGATCTCCTTGTGAAACCCATGGCGAAGGAGCGTTCCCCACGTCACAAGCCACCGCCACGGACCTGACCCGTGCGCGTGTGGCTCGAGTTCTTCGGGGTTCAGCCCGCTCGCATAGATACGTCGTGACCCTTCATCACTCATGTGGTTGCGGCTCGCACTTGCAACACTTCCTTCTCTGGAGAAACTGCTTTTGGCAAGAACAAAGCAGGAAGAATTGCCAGTGCACAGACTCCAAATGACCACCAGAACGATGTTGCAAATGATGTTGCAATCTTTTCAAGTTCACTTGGAGGGAGATGAGTCCCCATGATTGAACCAAGTCCCGAGGTTGCTCCTGGAACGTTCGATGTGATCTGACTTTGGAGGACCACCGCAAAGATTGCAACTCCAAGTGATCCGCCGACTTGGCGAAGGATGTTCATTGCGGTCGTAGCTCGAGGAACGGCTTCGTGGGACAGCTCTCGATAAGACGCTGCGAACACCGGCATCATGCCGAATCCCAAACCAATACCTCGCACGAAGAGCGCACAGCCGAGAACGGTGTAGTTCGAGGTCGCAGAGACCTGTGTGTAGACCAGGGTTCCGAGAGCGAGGAGTGCCATTCCAAAGGGAACTACGGCTCGAGCCCCTCGACGATCGGCGATCGTCCCAGACCATCGCATCACGAGTGCGGCCCCGATTCCTTGCGGGGCCATCATGAGGCCAGCAATCCACGGGGAGTCACCTCTGACTATTTGATAGTAGAGCGGCAAAAGAAACATCGTTCCATAGAGCGTCATTCCTGTAAGGAAGATACAGATCGACGAAATTGAGAAGGTCCTGTTCTTGAAGAGGCGCATATCCATGAGTGGCTCCGGGGCCCGGAGTGACCGCCAGACGAACAGGACTGTGAGGATAACGCCGATGGAGAGGCTCCATTGGACTTTGGCATCACTAAACCCACCTTGATTTCCAACCTCAGAGAGGCCGTAGACAATCAGAGCAAGACCGGGGGAGAGGCAGAGGAAGCCGACAAGATCAAATCGATGATCCTTATCCCGCTCCGAGCTTTTCAAGAACTTGATTGCGAGGACCAGTGCGACGATGCCAATCGGGATATTGACGAAGAATATCCATCTCCACGAAACGTTGGTGATGATGGCACCACCTATGACTGGTCCCAGAATCGGTCCGAGGAGGGTCGGGACCCCGATGATGCCCATCACTTTTCCCATGCGCTGAGGACCCGTGGTTCTCGCCATGATGGTCTGACCGACGGGGAGGAGCATCCCACCGCCGATACCCTGAAGGATTCGAAAGACGATGAGGCTCGTTGCCGACCACGCACATCCACAGAGGGCGGAACCGAGGAGGAACAGGACCAGCGAAAGAATGTAGAGCGGCTTGGCTCCGAGTCTGTGAATTGCCCAGCCAGTTACAGGGATTACGACGGCAAGCGCGAGGAGGTAGCCAGTGGTGACCCACTGAATCGTCGCAATACTGACGTTGAAGTCTTTGCTGAGCGTATCGAGAGCAACTGCGACGATCGTGGTATCGAGAATCGCCATGATCGTCCCGAGAACGACGACAATTCCTGCTCGAACAACTGCGGGCTCAAGTTTCTCTTTATCAGATGACGAACGATCGCTCACGCGTCAATCGTACCTGTCGACAACTCTCAATTATTCAATGCATCTCAAGCTGAGAGGTAAGTCGCCTCATTTCATATGGTGAAAAGTGATGACACCATGGCGCAAGGTGTAATCCAGAGAAGAGTCAGCAACTCAACAAATCATGTCTGCTGGGGAGACTCCAAGCCCTCCACTCTCGCTGCTCTTGTAGGCAGCAAGGGCAAAACCAAGGACGTCACGCGCTTCCTCTGGGCTCCAGAGAAGTGGACCGTTTCCAGTTCGTAAATATCGGAGCCAATGGTGGCCCGAATCTCGGAAGCTACTTGCCCAATCATCGTCAAGCGAGTGGAATGACTTCATCACTCCGTCGACATACACTTCAAGACTCGGCTCTTGGATCCCTCGAGCGGTACATCGATTCACGCGTGCGTATCCTTTTCGACCTGTGACTTCCCATCGCTCATCATTCGTGTAGTAGTCAGAACGTAAGTGCATATCGACGGCAAGGGTGATGTCCCAGACGCCTCGAATACCGTTCTCGTGCTCCCATGTAATCGTCGTTGGTGCATCAACACCAAATCCTGGAACTATTTCCGTCGTCCCAATCCAGGCTCGCACTTCTCGAATTGGACCGAAGAGCCAAAGAGCCGTCGAGAGTTTGTGCCACCCGTCATCGAAGACCAAGATTCCTCTGCCATCACGCATTTGCTTGACTTGCCACTCGTAACTGCTGGCTGGAACTTCCCAACCCCCAAGTCCTGATGCCACCATCTTCATGTGGTAGCCACTGATCTCTCCAATCTCGCCAGAATGAGCAATCTCTTTCAGTTTCATGAGTGGTTCATAGAAGATGTAGTTCTCCATAACGCGCAGCACGCGATCATGTTTCTTCGCCGCCGCAATCATGACGTTCGCACTTGCGAGGTCATTACACATAGGTTTTTGGAGATTCACATGCCATCCGTGACTGAGAAGGTCCACAACGCCACTGACATGGAGCGGTATTGGAAGTAACGCTTCGACGGCGTCAATTGCTACTCCACTCTTTGCCATCTCTTCGATTGACGCAAAGCAGACTGCATCCGGCCAATCTTGTTGCCGCTGTGCTCGGCGTTCTTCACTGGGATCGACAAGAGCGACCACTTCAACGTCAGGATTGTCAACGTACGCCCGACTGTTGAGATCGTAGATACGACCAAGGCCAACAAATGCGGCTCGGACGGGTCGACCTATCGGCTGAAAGGTCATGTGGCTCCCATGTCTTGCTGAAATTCGATGGTATTGCCAGCAGGATCTGTGATCCACACCTGGACGGTGTCGGCATTTTGAAGATCAGTCACGTAGGGGATTCCATCTCGTTTGAATTGAGCAATGACCTCATCTAAATCTGTGACACGAAAGCAGAAGTGATTGCCGACGATATCGATTGCTTCGCCAGTAGGGGCACTATCGACAATGTGCAGTTGTTGATCAGCGACACTGAACCACGACCCAGAAATTCCTGGAATTTCTGGGCGATCGGCGTGAGTGAGTCCAAGGATGTTTCGATAAAAGTTATCAATCTCTTCAACGTCAGTGCCGTTGGTATTAACCGACACGTGGTGAAAGCCCGTAATGTTCATGCTGAATTCTCCATAGGCCTAGAGGCTGCTGGTGCAATCTGTTCCATGAATTCGAGACGCATTCCTCCCGGGGCGGAAACGAAGGCAATTCGTCGCGAGCCGAAAGGACCAGAGACGATGACTGGGCCAAAGACAACGTCGTGACCCTCGAGTTCTTTGTCTAAATCATCCGTGAAGAGAGCCGGATGGAGGAATCCCTCAACTGGCAGGTCTACTGCATCTTCATAAATGGCACGCGTAAACAACGTGAGGTTCAAAGCTCCGAGAGCGACGTCCGCTCGAAGCGAACCCTCCCATTCAATCTTGTTCGTAACGACACCTCCTGCACGCTCATAGAACGTGCAGGCGCTTTCTAGGTCAGCCACTTTTATCGCCAGGTTTGCAACTCCTTCGACCGTCACCGTTCACCCCCTAGAACTGGAACGCACTCCATCTTGGTCTGATGTGATCTCTCAGATCAATTCGGAGAGACCTTCCCATCCCTTCGGGGGATCCGCCAGGCGCCAAAACTGCTCGGGCACATGCGCACTGATGCGCTCTGAAAGGGCGTGATCTCTCTCAAGGGGAGGAATCTGGCTCTCGTAGCACCAGATTGCCTCTCGTTTGAGTTCTTCATTCGCTACCGTCGGCACCATCGCTGGCGTCGCCCATGGTTTGTTTCTCAGGAGTTTGCTTACTCTCCACGACAAGAGGCCTGGGATGTGCTTGTAGCCATGGTCTTCATAACAAAACCATGCAACATCGAGCATCGACTCACGGGCGATCAGGCCCGCATCGTGCGTCACATCATGATCTGGATTCCCAAGCCCAAAGGGGAGAAATATGGCGGTGGGATGAAGGGCACGCAAGACCGTCTCGAGTGAAGCTGCGACTTCGGCTGGCGTAGAACGCTCGGTCTTGTCGAGATATTGGTTGTCAACAAACTCCATCCAGATATGGTCTGCACCCAAGAGGTCCATGGCGCGTTGGTCTTCAATTCGGCGAAGCGCTACAACGTCATCACCTGACTCGAATCCACCGAGTGCGTCCCACTCAGACGGGGGAGTGGGGTAGTGAGTCGGCGCTGAGGCATAGACCGTAACGACCGTGGAGCCTGGATAGGAAAGCAATAGATTTCCGGCACCCATAGCGGCATCATCAAAATGAGGAGAGATGACCGCTATTCGTTCAAACTCCGTTACTTGGACCTGGCCCCACGTTGGTTCAGAGAACGTCACGAGAATATCCAAACATCGTTATTGTTCACCAACGCTGCGCGGGTCAAGAGATGGACTGCCACTCCGGTTTGTGAAAACTCACTTGAGGATGAGGGTGTCAGGAGAACTAGGCCTCGTAGAGGACGACAGTGTTGACAACCTTGTCGTGAAGCGTCTGATTCTTCTCATCCCAGAGAGGCCACAGATTGTCCACCAAGTGAAGAAGACTGATGGCAGCAAAGACCCAACT
Source organism: Actinomycetota bacterium (assembly GCA_009699875.1). Lineage (GTDB taxonomy): Bacteria > Actinomycetota > Acidimicrobiia > Acidimicrobiales > RAAP-2 > CAIUMH01. Next base: position 28,329 of record WLNI01000004.1, on the reverse strand, counting down.
GATTGCTGAACGCCCAAGGGAAAGGCCGTAGCCAACTCGCGAGTAGTCGGCTGATCGCACACAACGAATCTTGACGATTCTCATACCCACCGTGGCACCCCGAGATCCACCAATGGCAAAGATCACGTAGATCAAGTAACCAATCGAGATCAAGACGCCAAGAACAATAAGAAGTGTTCCGAGGTTATTCCAGTGTGTTCCCGAAACGATATGACACGTACTTGTCGTCGTAGAGCTTCCGTCGGAAGTGGATGATGAATCGCAGTACCAATCAAGAGAAGAAAGGCCAACGATAATTCCGCCGACGATCAAGGCAAGCGTAGGCAAACCAAAGATGAGGCTATCGAGAAGACTTCCTCCAACTCGACGACCCCAGGAGGCGTAGGGAGACGGCGGAGGGGGAGACACTGGGGCATTAAACGTCGCTGATGCGCTGACCTGAAAGGTAGGCGGCGCCTGAGGAGCCGTTGCACTGGCAGACGGCGTCGGAGTGCCACACGATCCACAAAAGGCACCTTGGGAAGCCGCACCACAGTTAGGACAAAAATTCATCGCAACGCCTCAGTTCCTTCTATTTGTTGTAAGTATCTATCTCTTCCTATCACTGACACTAATTTGGAATCTTGGCAAGTGCGACGGTGACATAGTGCTCGAGTTCTGCTGGGTCATAGGGGCCAGCACCACCTTGCACCAACAGTGTCACAAAGTTGCCCTTCTGCACGAGGAAAAATCCGACACTGACAGTCACTCCGCTGAGACTAGCGGTGGCACTGTAGGCGTAACTCTGATTGCCGTAGGTAGGGGCTGACACCGGCGTGATCGTGTAGTGAACAGTGATGCCCTGTGTCACCACATCTACTGAAGGGCAGCGTTGGATCGTGGACTTCACTTGATTGAACGCAGTGGACCCAGAGGCATACGATCCAAGTTCCTGTCCCAAAGCTGACCCGGCACCAGAACCCCCATTCACAAACTGGATAACGCCATACGATGCTGCATTTGCCGTCTTGAGAGGTCGCGCCAAACAGGTTCCTGACAATGGTTCGCCTCCCGAAAGTACGGACCACGTCCCAGTGAGATCACTCACGGTCAGGAGATACGGCTTCACATTATTGGTGGTCCCCGACGAACCCGAAGAGCTCGACGTCTCAGGGGATGACGATCCCGTCGAACCTGACGAGCATGCGGCAAACAACAGTGAGCTCATCACAATGGGAACAATTGCTTTTCGGATTGACATCGGAAACCCCCTTGGAACCTGTTCATAACTTTACTTACTGGGACTCAGAAGGTCCATCTCAATTGCCTGAGCCTGATCTGTCCAGATCGAAGGGAGAGTCACTCTGGGATGGTGATAGCACCTAGATAAGGCTATTTTGCCCTCTCTTTACCGCCGATAATGTTCATTATGTCAAGTTATGGAGATCTGTCGAGAGTCCCTCCGGAGGGCACCCTCCCCTCATCACCAACGCGCCCCTAAGGAGGTCTGATCACCGTCGCACCTAAGACCGCCACAGGAAGGCGTCTAACCTCATGACGTGCCAGGGAGAGACCTTACGGGATCAGAGACGCTCGACCCAGACTATGAGGCGCCCCGACCACTCGTTGGGCTGAATCCCCTCCACCTCCTCTGGGTGCTTTGTGGAGGAGCCATCGGCACCTTTGCTCGCCAAGGCGCTGAATCTCTCTATCCGTCGACGTCTCAGGGATTCGGTGAGACCGTTTTGGTGATCAATGCGCTCGGGTGTCTCCTTATCGGTGTCCTCATCGGGGCCTTTTTTCGTTCGCCGACCACTCGAGTGGGCCTTCGCCTCTTTTTGGTAACTGGAATCCTTGGAGGCTGGACGACCTATGGAGGCGTCACAGTGATCTTTTTGACTCTCAGCCACGACGGGAAGATCTGGAATGGTCTGGCCGTGTGGATCATGACCTTGGTTTCCAACATTGGGTTCGCTGCCCTTGGCCTCTTCGCTGGTCGACGCCTCTCTCGCACAGAGGAGGCCTCATGACGCTATGGGCCCTCGTGGCGCTCTTGGGTGGGCTGGGAGCTGTTACTCGGTTCTTGATTGATCGACTGATCGGTACCACCTGGGGTCGGTCGTTCCCCTTTGGGACCGCTGCAATCAACATTTTTGGATCTGGCGTAGCAGGGGTGGTCCTCGGCGTGACTGCATACGAGAGCACCTCGCCTACCTTCACGTTGCTCATGCTCACTGGATTTCTCGGAGGCTTCACTACGGCATCGACGCTTTCCTACGAAGTGGTCGAACTCCTTGAAGAACGTCGCTACATGAGAGCGTCATTCGCTACCTTTGGAACCCTGATCCTCTCGGTTGGCGCAGCAGCGCTTGGTGTTGCGCTTGGCTCGATGTAGTTCTCTCTACGTTTCTTGAACAGCGCACACTACGTCGAAAGTCCGAGTGCCTCATCTCGTGCGTCTTGCGTTGGGATAAGCATCCGTGCCGCACGTGCCTCGTCGACACGACGAACAGGTGTGGTCCTCGGCGCCGCATGAAGGGCATCGGGATCACTCTCTGCTTCGAGTGCAATACGATCGAGTGCGTCTGCCAACGCTTCAAGCGTCTGGAGACTTTCGGTCTCGGTGGGCTCAAACATCAGCGCCTCTTCGACGATCAGCGGGAAGTAGACCGTTGGCGAGTGAAAGCCCTCTTCTAAAAGCCGCTTCGCCACGTCCAGGCCCTTGACGCCGGTTTTGCGCTTCATCGCTCCCGCACTCACCACGACTTCGTGCATGCAGGTCTTGTCATAGGCCGCTGGATAGTGCTCGGCGAGTCGAACGCGTAGCCAGTTGGCGTTTAAAACCGCACGCTCAGCAACTCGTCGCAGACCATCTCCCCCATGGATCTTGAGATACGTCAGAGCTCGAGCAAGGACCAAGGTATTACCGTGCCACGCGTGCACTCTTCCGATGGAGTGCTCGGGTGACATCCAGCCAAAAGTCCCGTCGTCATGTTGGACCGGCTTTGGTCCAGGAAGAAATGGCACCAGACGCTCGGAGACGGCGACCGGACCAGCACCTGGTCCTCCCCCACCATGTGGCGTGGCAAAGGTCTTGTGAAGATTCATATGAACGATGTCGAAGCCCATGTCGCCTGGTCGAATGACTCCCAAAATCGCGTTCAGATTTGCCCCGTCGTAGTAGAGCAGTCCCCCAACCTCGTGAACCGCTTCTGCGATCTCCTTGATGTCCTCTTCGAAGAGTCCCAAGGTATTGGGATTCGTCAACATGATCCCAGCGACGTCGCCATCAAGTGCCGCCTTGAGCGCTTCAAGATCAACCAGGCCCCGTTCGTCGGTTGGCAAGGTCGTCACTTCAAATCCCCCGAGGGTCACCGACGCCGGATTAGTCCCATGAGCTGAGTCAGGAATGATGACGCGCGTTCGCTTCTCTCCTCGAGCTTCGTGGTATGCCCCCATCAAAAGGAGTCCTGTCAACTCACCCGCGGCTCCCGCTGCTGGTTGCAACGTCGCCGCGGCCATACCCGTCACTTCGCAGAGCACGTGTTCAGTTTCAAGCATGAGCGCCAACCAACCCTGCACGAGCGCCGCTGGGGTTCCCGGATGGACATCGGCCAGTCCTGGAAGACCCGCAACTTCATCGCAGATTTTTGGGTTGTACTTCATCGTGCACGACCCGAGTGGATACGCTCCTAGGTCAACAGCAAATTGGCGATGCGAGAGCCGTGTGAAGTGCGCGACAAGATCTCGCTCAGAGACGTCGGCGAGCTCAACGGGTTCCGATCGCAGATGCTCTACGGGGAGGAGCTCCGTGATGTCAATCGCAGGAATCTCATTCGTTCTCAGTTGATAGGCCGTCCTTCCAGGGACAGAGAACTCGAACAAGGTTGGTTCTCGATCGTCACCTAGCAACGGTGCCGATGATGCTCTTCCTCCCGCAGCACTCTTGTGAGTCTCTTCGATCATTCCTTCGCTCATTTGACGACCGCCTTTGTGAGTGCCGTGACAAACTGATCAATCTCGTCCTTGGTCCGCTTTTCGGTCGCCGACATCAAAATCGCGTGTTCGCGTAGGTTTGGCTCGACCGACCCATCACCCTCGTCAGTGAGCGCGCTGAGCGCTAAGCCTCCGAGGAAGCCTTCCTCTGCGAGTCGCTCAAGAACAAGGTCTGCTTTGAGCGGCGTCGTGATTGCAACGTCTCGTACTGTGGCGACACCTGGAAGGAGCGGTTCAACTCCATCGATCTTTGTTACTCCTTCTAAGAGATATCTCGTGGACCGCACACTTCGCTCGGCGATCTCGCGAAGTCCCTGTGTCCCAAGCCACCCAAGTTGAATGGCTGCAACGACCGCCATGAGTGTTTGGTTTGTGCAGACATTCGACGTTGCCTTTTCGCGACGAATATCTTGTTCTCGTGCTCGAAGCGTCGTCACGTACGCTCGGCGACCCTCTTCGTCCACCGTCTCGCCGACCAGGCGTCCAGGAAGACGACGCACCTGATCCATGGTGCACGCAAAGAGTCCAAGGTACGGTCCACCAAAGCCGAGTGAGGTTCCGAATGCTTGCCCCTCCCCTACCACCACGTCAGCTCCCCAACTTCCAGCACTGCGAAGCACCCCAGTGGCCACCGGGTCTGCTGCGACCACCATCAGGGCCCCGGCCTCGTCACACCGCGAGCGCACGTCGGCTAAATCTTCGAGGGTGCCGAGATAGGTCGGATGACCAACCACAATGACTCCTGGAGGCCCAGCGTCTTTGACGGCATCAAAATCACTGACGCCATTGTTCAGTGGAACCTCAACGATATTGTGTCCGGTGCCTCGGGCAAAGGTCTTCACCACAGATCGCCAGTGCGGGTGAACGCCGCTCGAGAGATAAACCGTTTCGTTCTTAGAGGCTGCGACTGCGAGATTTACGGCCTCAGTCACCGCTGCTGATCCGTCATAGAGAGAGGCGTTGGCGACAGGCAAGCCTGAGATCCGAGAGACCATGGTCTGAAACTCGAAAATCGCCTGCAGGACACCTTGAGCAACTTCTGGTTGGTAGGGCGTATAGGCAGTCACGAACTCGCCACGACCACCCAAGGTCCGAACCACCGTGGGAATCTCATGGTCGTAAGCGCCAGCTCCGGCGAAACAGATCAGTTGATCGGCTCCTGCTTTATTCATCTTTGCGAATGTTTTCATCGATGCCATCACGTCGGGCTCAGGCATTCCTTGAGGCAGCGAAAGGCCACCGGCAACTTGCAGGGCCTTCGGGATGGCGTCAAAGAGCTGCTCAATTGAATCAAGGCCCAAGAAGGCCACCATTGAGGCAATCTCTTCGTCGGTGTGAGGCATGTAGTCCGGCACGATTAACTCCTTTGCGGCCAGAACGGCAGTGGGACCACACTGGCCTCACGAACGCGACCACGAATGTCTATCTCGAGCGAATCTCCGATCATCACCCCAGATGAAGTCTTCACAAAACCAAGGGCGATGCCACAGGAGCGCATCGGCGAGAAGTTCCCACTCGTCGTCTCTCCGACGACGTCGCCATCTTTCGAAATAACCGCATGGTCTCGCAAGGGTTGGCGCCCCTCACTAACGAATCCCGTCAACACCCTCGACGGCCCTGTGGATCGCTCAGTGAGCAGTGCTTCGCGACCGAGAAACTCCGGCTTGTCCCATCCGACGACCCAACTCAGACCTGCCTGCAATGGCGTAATACCGTCACCGAGTTCGTGGCCGTGTAGCGGCAGCCCTGCTTCGAGGCGCAGCGTGTCGCGCGCTCCAAGGCCAGCTGGTGTGACTCCGGCTTCGAGAAGTTGTTCAAGAATCATAGATGCCTCGTCGTTGGGGATTGCCAACTCAAGACCGTCTTCACCGGTGTAACCCGTCCCAGCAACCACGACGTCTGCTCCATTGATCTCGACCGTCTCAACATGGAAGCGCTTCACTGCTGCGGCTTGAGGGCTCAGTTGACCAAGCAGCCTTCGAGCATCTGGTCCTTGCACCGCCAGAATGCTTCGTTGTTCGGTGACGTCTTCTCCCCCAATGGCACTCGTCACGCTGTCGGTATTCGACGCATTCGGCATCACGTCAAAAACATCGTCGCCTCTCCACCACACAATGATGTCGTCGACGACGGAGCCTTGGTCATCGAGCAGATGGGTGTACTGCGCCCGTCCGGGTCTCACCTTGGCAAGATCATTTGTCAATGTGCGTTGAAGAAGCTCGTGGGAGTCTGGTCCCCGAAGCGCCACCGTGCCGAGGTGTGAGACGTCAAAGACAACTGCTCCTTCTCGACAGGCCTTGTGCTCAGCGACGGTTCCTTCCCCATAGGAGAGAGGCATTTCCCATCCACCAAACTCAACCAGCTTGGCGCCGAGTTGGACGTGGTCGTCGTAGAGAGCAGTCCTGCGCAGTCCCATTTCAGCCACAGTGTCCTCGCCAGATCATCATGGTGAGACTAGGCGGCCGAGGACGTTGATACGTCAATCCCGTGACGAGCAATCAAGGCGTAGAAATCACGCTGGTAGACGACCTCAATGGCAATCTCTGGATAAAGCTCTTTGAGGCGCCGCACCTTAGCGTTTTTGCGGGTGACGAGGCGTTGCTCTGCCGTGGTCAACTCCACAAAACAGTTCTGCTGCGGCAACCAGAAGTCAGGCCGAAATCCAGCCAGTGTGGTCCCCTTGGGGCCCCACTCGAGGGTGAATTCGATCGGCTCGTAACTCCATTCAATCCCGTAGAGGTCGAGAAGTCCCGCAAAGATCTCTTCTGACGGGTGCGCAAAGCCCGACATCATGGTCGGGGCCAAACAGGGATGTCGACGCCGCTCCAACGTCAAAGGGAGCGGCGCTTCGATCATGCCGTCCGAGACTCTGGCCGCTGAGAAGCCTTGGACTCGCGTTGTGCATCAATTTCAGTAATCCCGGCGGCAAGTTCTGAAACGACACCAGCCATAGGAACGACGTTGAGCACGCCTTGGCCTCCACCGAGGAGATCGACGATCTCACCATTACTCATCGCCAAGACAGAAGTGGAGCTCGACAAGATCAAACTCGCTGCCGCCAAATCGACGCCGAGGTTGTCACGTAGGCATTCGACTGCCTGGCGAGCGCGTTGAAGAGAAACACCTGCGTCTAAGAGACGCTTTATGACCTTGAGCTCAACCACATCGTGATACGAGTACCGGCGCTTCGAGCCAGATCCTTTGGCGCTCGCGATCGTCGGCGTCAAGAGACCCGTCCGGGCCCAATAGTCGAGTTGGCGATAGGTAATACCGACAAGTGTGCACACTTGCGGGCCGCTAAATCCTTCGATCTTTGTGGTGAGTTGTTCCATGGTGCTACTTCCTTCCGACAAGGAACCCATTGTACCCGTTGGAAGTCACACACTGGTAGTTACGACGACGTGACCTTGGACGCCCTCTTCGACATGGCTCTGGCTCTGGAATCTGGCGCTCTACAGGTCAGGCAGGCCGAGAAAGGAGCTTGACGCTTCTGCGTGAAAGCGAGGTGGGATTCGCCCGCTCTGGCGAGCATGCCACCCCGCCTCTACCGCCAACTTCATCGCTTCGGCCATTTCTTCAGGGTGCTGTGCCCGGTTCACTGCCGATGCCACCAGGACGCCATCGCATCCAAGTTCCATGGCCAACGCGGCATCTGACGCCGTCCCAAGTCCTGCGTCCAAGATCACCGGCACGCTAAGTGACTCAGCGATCATGGCAATGCTGTGGCGATTCAAAATTCCGAGGCCGCTCCCTATTGGCGACCCAAGTGGCATCACCGCAGCGCAGCCAACGTCTTCAAGCCGCCGACATATGACCGGGTCATCTGGGGCATAGGCCAGAATCGTAAATCCTTCATCGCTTAAGAGACGTGCGGCACGTAGAAGTTCAACGGGGTCAGGAAGCAGTGTCTGTTCATCAGCAATCACTTCAAGCTTCAGCCACATCGTTCCGAAGGCTTCACGAGAGAGATGTGCAGTTTTGATCGCTTCATCGGCGCTGTAGCAACCTGCGGTATTGGGAAGAACGCGAATACCCAACTCCTCGAAGAGTTCAAGGAGACCCCCCTGGGTCGTTGGGTCAACACGTCGGATCGCTACCGTTGCCATCTGTGTCGCCGATGCGAGAAGCGACGCTCGGAGCTGCGAGAGGCTGACCATGCCACCAGTTCCCATGATGAGTCGAGAGTTCAGGACCTCGCCAGCGATCTCTAACTTCGTCTCCATTGCTGAGAGCCTAGAACTGGGCAGAACCCTCCGTGGCACTGCCCAGAGTCGTGACTCGCTAGATTCATCTCTGTGACTCCTCGCACAGCCCTCACGATCGCTGGATCTGACTCGGGTGGCGGGGCTGGAATCGAGGCTGACCTTCGAACCTTTGCGGCCCACCAGGTGCACGGAACGGTGGCACTCTCGGCGATCACGGCTCAGAACTCTCTTGGCGTCACGGCAGTCCTTGCGGTCGAGGCAGAAATGGTGCTGGCACAAGTCGAAGCCGTTCTCAGTGACATCACTGTCCACGCCACCAAGGCGGGGATGCTCGCTCGGCCCCACACGATCGAGGCCGTTGGATTGCTCGCGAGCCAAGGTCGTCTCCCCCACCTCGTGGTCGACCCCGTCCTGGTCTCGTCGAGTGGCCACTCGCTCATGGAGTCCGGCGGCGTCGAGGCCTATCGCCAGTCACTCATTCCCTTCGCCGAAGTGCTCACTCCAAATCTTCGAGAAGCTGCTCTCTTGCTCGACCACGACGTCAACGACTTCGATCACCTCGAAGCGATGGCCGATGCTGGCAACGCATTGCGAGCGCTCGGCGCAACTTGGGTCGTCATTAAGGGTGGTCACTTCCTCGAGGGAGGTGCGACATCGTCGGGAGCTCCAGACCTTGTCGTTGGACCAACTGGCGTGCACGTCTTAGATGGCGAACGAGTCTCCACTCGCAATGATCATGGAACAGGCTGTTCGCTCTCGTCATCGATCGCCGCCAACTTGGCGACTGGTGCCGACGTGCCGACAGCGATTTCCTCGGCCAAAACCTTCGTCGCGCAGGCACTTCGAGGTGCAGCTGAGTGGAACCTTGGGGCTGGGCACGGCCCTATTGACCACATGAACTGGTCGAAGACCCCGAACACGCCGTGAAGGGACTCTCCCCTAGGCTGACCCCATGAGTGTTGACACCCCTCCCCAGATTGAGCGCGACAAGCGTGGTCGCCCACTCCCCCCTCCTGGCGTGGCGCCGACGAGTTTGAAGTTGGCTCTTGTCGTTCCCGTTTTTGCCGTTCTCATGCTTGGAGTCGTCATCGTCTCCAACGTCGTAACCAGTGACACGCCTCCTGCGAAAAGTGTTGTCCCGATTGCCGACTCAAGCGCTGGTTTGACGGTGTCGTCCATTAATCCCTTTGCACCCTTCGTCGCCGCCGGAGAGCCAGTGGACGATATCTTGAATTCAGTTGTAATCCCTGATGGCTCGACACAGATCCGCCAGATCCACACAGGGGGTCAGGTCACGTCATTTGATGTGGCATTCCTCTATTCGACGACATCATCACAAGGCTCGCTGTACTCATTTTTCCATTCTCAAATGGCGGCTCGAGGGTGGAAGATCTTTTCAACAGGAGCCCCTACTGGCGGAAAGGGCATCGAGATTCTTGCCCAAAAAGCTGGGACTGACGGGTGGTACTGGGAAGAAGGCGTCATCATCCATCCCACGACCTTCAATGCGCAGAACGAACAGATCACCACCTATACGATTCGCCTCTATCAAGCTTCCTCGAACGCGTAATCGACGCTTGGCTCAGAGTGGTGACAGCATCTCTTCAGACTCAGGAGAGAGCATCCAGGACCACACAAAAAGGTTGAGTGGGTAGAGCAGGTAGCCAATGCGTGTCGATGGCGCCAAGAGGATAGCGATGAGGAGGACCGTGGCGCTGACTTGACACACTTTGGCCGCATCTTGGGGAGGTCGCTTCCAGAGGTACCAAAGAATTGCAAGCGCTCCGGCCACAGAGCACACTCCAACAAAGAGTTGTCGAATCCATGGAAACGCCGTCACCAAAATATGCCCCGGTAGGGCCGATCCTGCTGGAGATTCGATCCCCGCGAGCCCTAAGGGAAACTGCACGACGTTGGCGATAAATGTCTGTGGATTCCAGATCAATCCTCCAACAACACACGGCACCACAATCACTCCTGCGCCGAGTGTGAGCAGCCACGGGCGGCGCTTCCCCGTCGCGTCTCGTGCGGCGAAGAGTGCGAGCAAGGCAACAGGCCATGCGGTGAACTTCATGGCGCACGCCACGCCGAAGGCGATCCCCGACCATCCAGGGCGTCGTCGTTGCGCGAGAACCATACCGGCGAGAAGAAGGCCAATGATGGGGAGATCATCACCACCGGTCACCATCGTCAATGCCGCCCAGGGAAGCGCTATCGCCACTTGAAATGCGCGAAGGCGTCGATTGTTACTTGTTGGGGCGTACCAAAGAGCAAGCACCACAGCGAGGAGAGTTCCAAAGACAAAGTACAGCCGTGCGTCGGTGGCCTCTTTCGGAAGCGGTGTTGCAGCGGGTAGCCCGAAGAGTGTCATGGCTGGCAGGTACGGAAAGAATGATTCATAGGCCGGAAGCCCCGGTGATCCGCCTTGCAGCGTTCCGTTCACGACGATCGCTTGGTACGGGTCGTGGCCGTGGGCGAGGAAGTTGGCGGCGTTCTCTATGACCACAACCTCAGGCTGCACGTGAAGACTTTGTGGCGTCACGCTAAAGCGCCAATGAACCTCGAACGAGAGTGGGATCAGAACTGTCCCTACCACCACCAAGGCGGTGAGCCACCCACGAAGAGCTTGGACACTCCTTCGCCTCGAAACCAGGATGAGTCCAAGTCCAGCGAGCGTCGCTGCGACGTAGACGCCAAGAGCCATTTGGCCCCATTGTCGATAGAGGGGAATCTTCGACTCAAAGGCCACCACGAGCGCAAACAGGCTAGAGATTCCAAAAAGGAGTGCGTCGCAGCCGACGGGGCTCATCGAAAACCGACGGCGAAGGGAGGTCAGCCGTTGGCCGTGTGGCGATGTGTTCGAGAAAAAGTTGAGAGTGGTCATCGCTGAACTCAAATCCTACTCAGCACGCCGACCTCAACCCTGACAAAGACGACGTTGAAAGAATGAGATCTCCGCTTCCAATGCTTGCACCAGTGTTTCAAGTCGTCGAAACCCATGAGACTCACCTTCAAAGGTGATCAACTCAACCTCTTGGTCGTTGGCCTGCAATGCCTCGACCATGGCGTAGGCCTGTTCGGGAGGCACGACCGGATCATCGAGGCCTTGGAGGATCAGGACCGCCCCCCGCATCTCCGAAGCCCTCGTGACAGGAGAGCGTTGTCGATAGAGCGACTCGCTTTCTGGGAGTGGGCCAAGCAGCGTGTCGAGATACCGAGATTCAAAGTCATGGGTGCATTCTGCCAAGGTCAAAAGGTCAGCGACGCCGTACCACGAGACACCGCACATGAAGGCTCCTGTCGTGAGTCCAAGCAATGCAGTGAGGCCACCAGCACTACTCCCCCGAATCCCAGCTCGCTTCGGGTCGACGAGTCCTACCTCTCCCACTGCCTTGACGAGGTCAACACAGTCCTCAACGTCGCGTATCCCCCAGGCTCCATTGAGGCGATTGCGATAGCTCGATCCATAGCCAGTCGACCCTGAGTAGTTCACCGCCAGAACTGCGAAACCCCGTGAGGTAAAACTCTGCACGAGCGGATCGAACCCAGCACGAGCCTGCCCAGTGGGGCCACCGTGACAAAAGACGATCACCGGAGGAGCATCGGCGACCGGTCCGATGAACGCTTTGTTGTTCGGCTCATAGAGCAGTCCGAAAATCTCGTCGGCGTGACGGCTCATTCCACTGACTTCTCGAGGAAGAGAGATCTCATCTTCTTCGAGGCCTATGTCGGGCCCGAGCGCCACGATGACGTGAGAGAGGGGGGCTTCAGGGAGAAATCGACCCACGCTCATGAGTGTGGTTGGCGTTGGGCTCATCCACGCCACCGAACTTCCCACATTCACGGTCGAGGCGACTGCGGTTCCAGGACATGAGGTTGCCTCGGCTCGATCGCCTGAAATTTCGACGAGGCGAGCGTCACCGCCACGGTGTTCAATGGCATAGATCTGTCCTCTTGAGCCAACAATTTCAGTCTCGCCGAGCTCCCAGAGCGGGCTGCCGAACTCTCCTTCACTTGAGGTCAGGAATTCAATTCCCGACTCTGATTTCCATTGCGCAACTTGTCCGGCTCCCTTTTCCTCATAGACAAAAAGGATCGAGTCGTTGTCGCCGAATGTTGGAGAACTCGCGGGGCGACCTCTCTCTCCGGCAATGTGGCGATGGGGTCCCACCACCACACCCTCTGAGGAAAGCTCAAGTGGTGCACACCAGAGCTCACTGGCATCCCACGGCATCGATGGGTGATCCCACGCTGTCCATGCGAGCACACTCCCCGCAGAGTTCACGAGCGGGTGAGCAAAAAAATCTCGTCCCTCGATCACCGACGTCATCTCTCCTCGTTGGGAATCGATACAGACCACAGAGCGTTGCACGCGATGAGAACGGCGGTCTTCTCTGAGAGCGAGAACGAACTGCGTTCCTTCGATCGGTCGCAAATCTCCATAGGCCACCTCGTCGTGGCCTTCAATCAGGACTTCAACGGAGTCATGGTGTGGCCGACAGAGAACCACCGCCTGATCGTCGGCCCGCACACCCATGATCAGGGGGCCGTCGTGTTCAAGGATGCAGAGCGCTCCACCTCCGTACTCGTGGACCCTGCTTGAGAGTGACAACGAGGGCGGAGAAACGATCTCAGGGTCGTGGCCGAGCACCCAGCGCACGACAACTCTCGCTCCCTTGAGTTCTGGTCGACCTTCGATCCAGTAGAGGTCGTTGCCATGAGCTCGCAGTGCCGATGCAGAAACTTTGAGCGTTGCAGCCTCAGAGGGGCTCAATGGAGATGTCCACATTCCAAAAGGTGCGCTTTGGCTCACGCAGAGACACTACGCCCTCCCCCATTCACCTCGTTGATGTTCCTAGGCTGAAGGAATGCGGGCTGTTGTCGTAACTCAAAATGAGGATTCTCCAAGCGTTGCTCTCCAAGAATTCGACCAGACAAGCCTTGAAGGTGAGGTCCTGATCGCCGTGGCCTGGTCGACGATCAATTTCAAGGATGCCATGGTCACGCAGGCTCGAAACCGAGTCGCTCGTCGCTCCCCTCTGATAGGTGGCGTTGACCTAGCTGGTCGCGTGGTCTCTGACTCGACCGGGTCGCTCAATGTCGGCGATGAGGTCATTGTCCATGGCCATGGGCTCGGGGTGGCTAATCACGGTGGCTTCGCAGAGTTCGCTCGCGTGCCTGCCGAGTGGGTCGTTCCCTTACCCGACGGCCTCTCACTTCGAGAGTCCATGATCGCAGGCACTGCTGGATTCACTGCCATGGCCTCATTCATTCGCCTCACGTCACTTGGGATCACTCCGTCGTCCGGGCCAATCCTCGTCACCGGAGCCTCAGGCGGCGTTGGATCGACCGCAGTCGCGCTGCTTGGCCATGCTGGCTTCGACGTCGTTGCCTCCACGGGAAAGTCTGATGAATCCGCCTATCTCCTCTCCCTTGGTGCTCGTGAGGTCATTGGTCGAGAAGATATTGACGATGCTCCTCAAAAAACCTTTGGCACGGAACGCTGGGCGGGTGCCATTGACTGCGTGGGAGGGGCAACGCTTCACTCGATCTTGCGATCACTTCGCTACGGAGGGGTCGTCGCTGCAAGTGGGTTGACGGGAGGATCTCAACTCGAGACCACGGTGTACCCGTTTATTGTGCGAGGCGTCTCACTCCTTGGCATTGATGCGGTTGAGATGCCGTCAGACCAGCGCCGTGCCATATGGGAAACGTTCTCCGTTGCAATGCCCAAGGATATTCTCGACTCAATCGTTGATCTCGAGATTGGCCTTCGAGAAGTCCCCTCTCAACTCGAGCGAGTTGCTCACGGTGCGGTTCGAGGTCGGATCTTGATTGACGCCACGAAGGACGAGGTCTAAGCCTTAGCCCGAGAAGTCTTCTGGTTGGATCGTGTCGAGAAACTCGCGGAACTGATCGACAACCACCTCTTCTTCGACCTCGTCGTCGTCCTCGCTGAGGTCCATCACCACCCCTTCAGAGTTCATGATGCTCTCAGAGACGTACAGCGGACACGACGTTCTCACCGCGAGCGCAACAGCATCTGAAGGTCGGGCAGAAACGATGATGTCTTCGCCACCTCGAACGAGGTGCAGCTCGGCATAGAACGTTGAGCCTTCGAGTGAGGTGATCTCAACTTCACGGATACTCGCGTCAAGTGCCTCGACCACGTCAACCAAGAGATCATGCGTGAGAGGACGGGGCACCTCAATGCCCTGCGTGGCATACGCGATAGCGGTTGCTTCAGGAGTCCCGATAAAAATGGGAAGGGTGCGACCTTCGCCATCACTCTCTTGGAGAAGAAGGACAGGCGTATTGGACTGAAGATCCACTCGCACGGCTTGGAGGGTGACACGCACCATACGACGAATCGTAGTCGCCTTCCATGCGCTCTCGCTCGCGGTGTTAGCGCTTAAAAATGGCTTTGATTTCTTGTGCCACCAGGGTCGCCCTCATTTCACGACCGAGTTTGGCTAACTCCTTGGCGCTTGCTGATGCCTTGGCGCGAGATTCTGGTTTTCGTTGCCGCAGGAGCGGCGCCACAAGTTGGTCAATCATCCCTGCTTCTCTCTCGGCAGAAAGACGAAACTGCTTGAGGTGGCGGGGCTCAACGCCAAATTCAGCGAAGCCAGCAGCAATTCGAGCCACGGCAACGTTGTCATCGTTGAAGCACATCATGCCTCCCACGCTCACAGCGTCAAGAATTCCAAACTCAACTAACGCCGAGATTTGATCCTCAGTGAGGTGCACCTCGATCGCCAATTCCGAAATACTTAATGTCGTCCCATGGTCAACTTCTTTTTCAACTTCTTCAACGTCAGGCTGTGGATCCTGCCGAGTGCTGCTCGCGGCATGGCGCCCCGATCGAGTGGGCCCCTCTTGCATCGCCGACACAACATCGGAGAGCGATGGCTCTTTCGCTGCAACATGGCGTGGAGCACTGACGACTTCGACAACTTCTCGGACACTGACCACTGACTCGGTTGTCGTCTCAATAATTTCCTCGACGACGACCGCGTGTCCGTTCTCTTCTGGCTCTTCGGTTTCCACGCCGTTCAAACGGTCACGGATCACCTTGAGGGGAAGAAAATGTTCTCGCTGTTGCACCAACACGTAGCGAAGGCGCTCGACGTCTTCATCGTAGAATTTTCGATACCCAGACGGGGAACGCTGAGGGCTGACAAGTCCTTGGCTTTCGAGGAAACGGATCTTTGAGATCGTGATATCTGGAAACTCAGGCCGAAGAAGGGTCAGCACATCCCCTATGGATGAATAGTTTCTCGGGGTCACAGGGCCCTCGCAGCAATGAAGACTAATTTGAACTTGCCGATCTGAATCTCGTCGCCAGACTGCAGGAGTTTTTCATCAACTCTGACATTGTTGACGTAGGTTCCATTCAGGGATCCCAGATCCTTGACGCCAATACGCCCAGACTCGGTGCGAAAGAATCGTGCGTGCTCTCGAGAAACGGTGACGTCGTCGAGGAAGATATCAGTAGAGGTCTTTCTCCCCGCATTGATGGTTTCGGTGTCAATCACGTAGCGAGCACCTGACGAGGGTCCGGAGTTGACCAACAACACGTCAGCGCCACTTGCACTCTGGTCGCCATCACCACCGGTAGACGCTTCCGCGTCGGTGACGGGGAGGCTTTGGGTATCTTCAGTCACCTCACGGTGCTGGGACGCGCCACAGGCCGCGCAAAAGTTCACTTCCTCAGGATTACTTGCCCCACATCGATGACACCGCACGACTCACACGGTAGTCGCGGATCAGGCCTCAACGTCAAGGAGAGCCTTCGGGCTCTAAAATACCTAACCGTCAGTCAGAGCTCGGTAGGCCTCAGGGCTCAACAGCGACTCGAAGGCTGCGGCTTCGCTGGTCTCGATCTCAAAGAGCCAACCATCTCCGTAGGGGTCACCGTTGAGGTGCTCGGGTGAGTCCACCACTCCCTGATTGATCGCCACAATGGTCCCCGACACCGGCGCGTAAATCTCAGAGACCGACTTCGTCGACTCAACTTCGCCGATCGCTCCCCCAGCCACCACGTCACTGCCAATTGCTGGCAGGTCCACAAAGACAACGTCACCAAGGGCATCTTGGGCGTAATCCGTGATTCCGATTCGAACTCGGGTTCCTTCAGACTTGGCCCACTCGTGGTCATTTGTGTACTTGAGATTCTCAGGAATATTCATGGCGTGAACCCTAGACGAGTCTCCCTAGCTTTGCGTGCGTCTGCCTCGCACTGCTCGGCCCTCTCGCAAGGCCGCACGAGCGGGAGCGACGTAACTCGCCAGCGCCACCCAGGCCAACACCAGCCCAACAATGCCGAAGCTCCACCCGAGGATGCTGAAGAATATCTGCCACGTAGCTCCCCCGTGGGCGATTAGGAGGCTCGGATAGGCCACCATCAGCCCAAATGTTCCTGCTTTGCCGACAAAGAGCACGTCGATCCGTTTCGCCCCCAGGCTCGCAAGCAACAAGGTGGCGGCCGAAACGAGGACTTCCCTGAGGAGCGTTGCGCCGGCAAACCATAACGGGACTGCCCCAACCCAGGCGACGCTAATGACAGCGGTGAGCATTAAGATCCGGTCTGCGACCGGGTCCAGAATCTTTCCGAACGCCGACACTTGATTGAACCGGCGAGCCAGGTAGCCATCAACCCAATCAGTGATCCCTAACAAGGCGAGAAGCAGCGCCGCCCACGTTTGGAGGTGGGCGCCAAAGAGGAGATAGATGAACAGCGGAATACAGAGCAAACGCACTGCGGTCACCACGTTCGGGACCGTCAGTAGATTTGCCGTCTCATCTCCCGCGAGGAGTGGCCCCTCCGCAGGGTCACTCAAGATCAGTCAACCGTCCAAGTGGTTGCGGATCGGAACAATGCCGCAAGGTCGCCGGGTCCTTTTGCCGCTTCAGCGTCATGAACTTGGGCATTGAGGTCATTTCCGTACTCTGAACGCTCAACGGCACGAAAGACTCCCGTTGGGGTGGGCTCGTGGACACCATTCGAAAGCCTCGAGAGGGCAAAGGCCAATCCCGGGTCTTCTCGGTGCTCGTCGTGGACCAGAAGGGCTTCCACGCCAACGTCTGCGACGTTGACGATCTCAAGGCGACCATCAGACTTTTGAATGACACCTCGCTCATTTTCGACCCCAAACCGGATGGGCTCTCCGTGTTGGAGCGAGATGATCATCGAGGATCGGACGTCCTTGGCGGTAATACCAGCAAAGGCCCCGTCATTGAAGACGTTGCAGTTTTGATACACCTCTACAAAAGCAGCGCCGTTGTGTTCTTGGGCCCTGCGAAAGACCTCTTGCATGTGCGCTCGATCCATATCGTGGGTTCGAGCCACGAACGTGGCTTCAGCACCGATGGCCAGAGAGATGGGATTGAAGGGGTGGTCGATCGATCCAAACGGAGTGGACTTCGTGACCTTTCCTTCTTCTGACGTTGGCGAGTACTGACCCTTCGTGAGGCCGTAGATCTGGTTGTTGAACATCAAGATGTTCAAGCGTACGTTTCGACGCAAGGCATGAATCAAGTGATTTCCACCAATACTCAACGCATCGCCGTCGCCGCAGACAACCCAGACGTCAAGATCGGGACGGGTCACTGACAGCCCTGTCGCAATGGCAGGGGCACGCCCATGGATCGAGTGCATGCCGTAGGTGTTCATGTAATACGGGAATCGAGAGGCACAGCCGATTCCTGAGACAAAGACCGTCTTCTCTCTACGGACACCCAACTCTGGCATCAACATCTGCAACGCAGAGAGAATCGAATAGTCACCACATCCTGGGCACCAACGAACCTCTTGGTCTGAACTCCAGTCTTTCCGAGTGGTGATTGGAACTGCAGTCGTACTCATGATGATCCTTCCAACATAGCCATGAGAGCATCTTCAATTTCGGCAGCTTTAAACGGCAATCCTCGAACCTTTGAGAGTGACTGTGCGTCGACTAAAAACTCTGATCGCAAGATGACGGAAAGTTGTCCCAAGTTGAGCTCTGGAACCAGAATCGAGTCGTATCCTTTCAGCATCGATCCAAGATCTTTTGGCAGTGGGTAGAGGTGGGTCAGATGGATATGGGCTGCCTTGTGCCCTGTTGCCCGCACCCTCTCGACGCCAGCATTGAGCGCACCGTAAGTCGAGCCCCAGCCAACGACGCAGACCTTTGCTTCCCCACTTGGATCCTCAACTTTTGTCAGAGGAATTGAGTCAGCGATTCCTTCGATTCGAGCTCGCCGAATCTGCGTCATTCGTTCGTGGTTTGCACCGTCGTAGGAAACGTTCCCACCGCCGTCTGCCTTTTCGAGGCCACCGATCCGATGCTCGAGGCCTTCGAGTCCCGGTGGCGCCCATGGGCGGACCAGGGTCGTCTCATCTCGCTTGAAGGGGTAGAACTCTGGAGTCCCATCATCAGCGATGGCATTTGTGGTGGTCGCAAAGTTCGCGTCAATCGTGGGGAGCTTCGAGACGTCAGGCAAGAGCCAGGGCTCTGACCCATTGGCGAGATACGCGTCTGACAACAAGATGACGGGCGTTCGGTACGTCACCGCTATGCGTGCCGCTTCAATGGCCGCATCAAAGCACTGAGAAGGCGTCATGGCCGCGATTACTGGAACTGGCGATTCGCCGTGTCGTCCATTGAGCGCCTGGAGGAGATCAGATTGCTCGGTCTTTGTTGGCAGTCCCGTTGAAGGACCCGCCCGTTGCACGTCGACGATGATGAGAGGAAGCTCAAGAGAGACGGCGAGGCCGATCATCTCGGCTTTCAGGTCAAGTCCCGGTCCCGAGGTGGTCGTCACGGCGAGCGACCCTCCGAACGCTGCCCCTAACGCCGCACCGACGCCCGCAATTTCGTCTTCGGCTTGGAACGTTCGCACACCAAACTCTTTGCGCTTTGAGAGTTCGTGGAGAATGTCTGATGCTGGGGTGATCGGGTAACTTCCAAGGAACAGAGGGAGATTCGCTTGACGAGAGGCTGCGATGAGTCCCCACGAGAGGGCCGTGTTCCCAGAGATGTTGACGTACTCGCCCTCTTTGAACTCAGCGGCCGTGATTTCGTAGCGAGACTGAAAGAGCTCTGCGGTCTCACCAAAGTCATAGCCAGCGCGGAATGCTCTGGTATTGGCCTCGGCGATCTGGGGCTTCGCGCCAAAGCGAGCGTCAATCCACTTCACCGTGCTCTCGATGGGTCGAGTAAAGAGCCAACTGACGAGGCCGAGGGCGAAGAAGTTCTTTGAGCGCTCGGCGTCTCGGGGCTTGACGCCTGCGTCCTTACACACCTCTTGAGTAATTGAGGTCATCGGGACTTCGTAGACATCGAAATCGCTGAGTGAACCATCGCTCAAGGGGCTGAGCGTGTAGCCCGCCTTCGTGAGCGATCGCTCATCGAACGCGTCAATATTGACAATCAGCGTCGTTCCTCGCTCCATGACGGCGATGTTCGCTTTCAGGCCAGCGGGATTCATCGCCACGAGCACATTTGGGCTGTCGCCATGGGTTGAGATCTCGTGGTCTGAGATATGCACCTGGAATGCCGACACACCAGCCAAGGTGCCAGCAGGGGCTCGAATCTCTGCAGGATAGTCAGGGAAAGTAGCGAGGTCGTTCCCGAGAACTGCGCTGATTTCGGTGAATCGATCACCGGTGAGTTGCATTCCGTCGCCTGAGTCGCCGGCGAAGCGCACGACGACGCCATCACGTTTTTCGGTTGTCACTGACTCACTCATGAGATGCGCCTTCAATGGAGGACCTTGCTTGTGAGTCTATACAGAACACTCGCTCACTCAGGCCATAGCGATGAACCCTATCTCTCGCAACCTATTCGCTAACGATGTCATGAGCGTCGTGCGACGCGCTGACCGTCTGGACTCAGGCCAGCGTGACGCTCTTGTCGAGATAGACGTCCTGGATGGCGTGGATAAGCTCCGCTCCCTCGTTCATTGGACGCTGAAAGGCCTTTCGACCGACAATGAGGCCCTGTCCGCCGGCTCGCTTGTTGATCACAGCAGTTCTCACTGCTTGTTCTAAGTCAGCGGCCCCCGTGGATTCGCCGCCGGAGTTAATCAGTCCGATCCTCCCGGCGTAACAGTTCGCTACCTGCCAGCGGGTCAAATCAATTGGATGATCGGTCGTCAATTTTTCGTAGACCAAAGGATCTGTCTTGCCGAAGTTCATCGCCGTATAGCCACCGTTGTTCTCAGGTTGTTTTTGCTTGATGATGTCAGCTTCGATGGTGACGCCAAGGTGGTTTGCTTGGCCCGTCAGGTCCGCAGAGACGTGGTAGTCAACTCCGTCTTTTTTGAACTCGGGGTTCCTCAGGTAGCACCAGAGCACGGTGAACATTCCGAGTCGGTGGGCCTCGGCAAATGCTGCGGAGACTTCTTGGACTTGGCGATCCGACTGAGGAGAGCCAAAGTAAATCGTTGCCCCAATTCCCATTGCCCCAAGGTCAAATGCTTGTTGGACAGATCCGAAGAAGATCTCATCGTAGGTATTTGGGTAATGGAGAAAGTCGTTGTGATTGAGCTTGACGATGAAAGGAATCTTGTGCACGAAGCGTCGAGAGACGCTTCCGAGCGTGCCAAGTGTGGTGGCAATGGCACTGCACTCCCCCGCAAGTGCGAGCTCGCAGAGATTGTACGGATCGAAATAAAGCGGGTTTTTGGAAAAACTTGCTGCTGCTGAGTGCTCGATTCCTTGATCGACGGGAAGAATAGAGAGGTACCCGGTATTGGCGAGTCGACCATGGGAGTACATCGACCCCAAGTTGCGCAAGACATTGGGTGATCGATCCGACATCGAGAGGACTCGGTCAATAAAGTCCGGGCCCGGATGCACCAGTCCATCAGAAGGAAATGCCGTCGCTTTGTGGCCTAAGAGGCTGTCAGCTTCATCGCCAAGTAGTTTTTCTAGATCCATATTTCCAGCGTAGCCCACCGCCGTCGTGTAACTCAATGATCTGAGGGCGTCTCTTCTTCACTCTGTTTGAGGCTCGTCTGCGTGCGACCGTAGAGAGACACCACTCTCGCGACTGCAGTGACGAGCACCATATTGCCAATCAGCGCCTCGGTGATCACGAGGGATCTTGCCCAACTGGACTTTGGGGTCAAGTCTCCGAAACCAACTGTGGTCAACGTCACGTAACTGAGATAGGCAAAATCGCTTCTCGTGTGCTCACCCACTTGCGCCAAGAAGGGATTGAACACCTTGAACTGGGCGAAGCCGTAGTACAACTCGGCAAACACCAGGCCGATCAATACATAGACATCCAGGGCTGCAAGCAAGGTCGCCATATTGACTCGCTCGTGCCCCAAAAGGCGAAGGAGGATAACCACTGGGGTGGCCGCTAACACCAGACCAAACGAGATTCCAACGACTCCTCGGATGAGGTGCGGAGCGAGAAAATAGAGAGCCGCCATAACTGGAAGCACCCCCACCATGCACCGCACCGCAATCCGGATGTTCCGATTGACACCTGACACGTCGAGAGCGAATAACACCGTGCCGCCCACCGTCACCACGCCACAAAGAGCGGCGGCGGCGTCGCTTGGCATGAGCAGGAGCGCCAAGTAATCGATAACGAGGATTCCGAGAAGGATTCCATATCGGTCAAGACTCCACGCCAGCCAGCGATCGTGAAGAGTCACGACATGAGCCTTCACGTCATGCGTCATGCCGTTCGCTTTCCACCCGACTTCTTGCGTTGACGGGGTTTTCGAGTTGGACCAATGTCTTTGAGTCGGCTCGTCACGTCATAGGCGTTCGGGTCGCTTTCAGCAACCATTGAAAAGAGGATTCTCGCTCGAGGAACGTCGCCGGACCGGTCGTAGAGGTCCCCGAGGACGTACCACTGGCGGAGGTGGCGCTCTCCTGGGTTCCGTCGAGGCTTCGACGCACCGTTTGATTCCAAAAGTTCAATGGCCTCGCCGAGCTTTCCCCGATCAGCGAGACTCCCAGCCAACACGAGACGGCCCTCAGCGAGCACGTCAGGGCTGGGAGATTCTTGTCGGAGGAGTTCAAACAATGTCGAGACAGATCGAACACGTCCGATACCCCGCTGACAGTCCATCTCGATCGGTATGTACTGCCCGTCGCCCTTCATGGTTCGATACGCCTCTAAGTGCGTCGCCCCTGGTCGCCAACGCCCAGACCGATACGCGGCAAGTCCCGCCAACTCTCGCACTTCTGGAACATCAGGAACTTCACCGGCTAATCGTCCAGCCGATCGAGCAGCCTCTTCGTAGCGATGTCGAGTGTATGCCTCAGCAGCTTTTCCCATCTGTTCAACTAATCGTTCCCGACGATAGGACGTGGCGTCGCTCGCTGATCGGCGAATAGCAGCGGCCACGTCTCCAGGGACGTCGGCTGCGGCACGATGACGCTTCGGAGCATCGGCCTCTGGCGAACTCTTGTCCTGGCCGTCCACTCGTATCCACTCATCTTGTGGTTCCTGGGGCGCGGACGGGACCGGTGCGGGATTTTTCGCTTTCGGGCTCTCGCTTCGCACAAGGTGAGCGCCTCGACGAGCAACTGAGCCCCAGTTCTTGGGCATGACGGCGTCTTGGCGAGATCTGCGATCTTGGGAACTCTCACGACCACGGGGCTCGCCCTCAGCACCTCGAGAGCTTCGGCCTCGCTCCGAACTCGATCGACTAGAAGATTTCGAGCCAGATTTAAATCCGCCAGACGATCGAGAGCCTCCCGCTGCCCGCCCTGTCTCAGAGGATCCTCGACTCGCAGATGATCGGGGCTTTTTTGCTCCACTCGGGGCTGCGCGCTTGGATCCCTGGGGGCGCGGCTGAGGAGTTCTGCGGTCTGCCATGGGGAGAGTCTAGGCCCGCAACCTCGCTCCTCCCTGCCAATAGAGGCAGAGTTCCCGAGGGCCCCTGAGCAATTCCTTCCCGGGAATCGGCCTCATGATCTGGTAAACCTGACGCACCACGGGGTCCCCTACTAAGTTCAACGCAGTGCCTCGCTCCCTTTTTCGAATGCGTCAACTCTTAGCGCAGCCTCTGTTCACCACAATTGGGCGACCTCTCCATGACTGAAGAGACACTTCCTGGAGCGAAGCCTTCGTTTAAAAGTGGCGTGGTCTCGGCGCTTCCCGTTGCAGTGGCCGGCGTGGCCGCAGGAGCGGCGGGGATCATTGTTACGGTCATTCTCGCTCGCCTGCTCTCAAATCAGGGGTACGGAGCTTATGCCCAACTCGTAGGACTCTTTCTGGTTATTTCCATGCCAGGTTCCGCTGTGATTGTTGCCGTCGTTCGAAGAACTGCAAGCTGGCGAGCGGCGGGGAGCCACGGCGAGCTCGAGAAGTGGGCCCACCGGATGCACGTCCGGATGTACTGGTTTCTTGGAGCATTCGCCATCCTCTCGCTCGCAGTATGCGTCCCCGTTTCAAGTTTGCTTGCGAAACCCAGTCCAATCTCGGTTGCCGCGATGTTGCTCTCGGCAGGAGTATGGATCTTGCTCTGTATCGATCGTGGATTTCTCCAAGGAACACAGAAATATCATTCGCTTGCCGCGAACTATCTCGTTGAAGGAGGAGTGAGAACCGTCCTTGTCTTGGGACTGGCAGTCTTTTTCAAACTTCCAGGGGCGACAATTGGCGTCCTGCTTTCTGAAGGAGTCACCGCAGTCCATGCTCGCCGGTCAGCCAATCGAGCTCTCAGCGAGCCGATCGACGACGGACGATCAACGACGCCACCGAGTGTTCGTCGGGATCTCATGATCGACCTTATTGCTGCGCTTGGAGCACTTGCGCTGCTTGCCTATCTCCAGAACATTGACGTCGTCCTCTTAGGTCGGTTGAACTCCGGGCAGGCTGGTGCGTACGCAGCGGTTTCGGTAGCCAGCAAAGGCTTAGTGTTCTGCGCCATTGTCTTGGGCGCCTATCTCCTGCCCGAAGCCGCTATCAGCCATCATGAGGGCGATCGAGCAGTACGCCAACTCTACGCGACCCTTGCAATTTTGGCGATCCCTGCGGTCGTGTTGGTCTCAATCGCCGTCGTGGTTCCCGAACAGTTCCTTAAGCTGATTTTCGGTGCCCGCTATCTCACGGCAGATGCGGCTTTTGCGCCACTTTCGATTGCCATGGTTTTTTTGAGTGTCACGGTCATCGCCACCATGTATCTCCTCGCCCACGGTCATCGCTGGGTTGTCTTCCTCTTGGCGCCAGGGGCGATCGCCGCAACGTTTGCGGTCAATGCAGCTCATGGAAACCCAACGAATACAGCCAAGGCTGACCTTGTCGTTCAAGGAATCGTCTGTGGTGCGAGTGTTCTCAGTCTCATCGTTGCTCATAGGGCGACCAAAAAGGAAGAATCCCACCTCTTGCCTGAGGTGACACCTCGGTGAGTACGAATCGTCGTTGGCGCAAAGAGGCGTGAGGGGTTAAGGATGGAACGCAACGACAATCCCACGCAGCAAGATCTCGACAGCCTTGTTGCCAACTCGCCGCTTCGAGCGATCAAGATCGTGGCCTGGCGCGACCTTGACGACCCTGAAGCGGGTGGTTCTGAACTTCATGCGCACCGTATTGCCGCTCTCTGGGCACAGGCCGGTCTCGACGTGACGATGCGGACGTCACAGGTGCCAAATGCTCCAGAAGAAGTCACGCGTGACGGATATCGATCCATTAGAAAAAACGGAAGATATTCGGTCTTCCCTCATGTGATGGCAGAAGGGATAAGGACCCGAAGCTCGGGTGACACCGCCCTTGTAGAGATTTGGAACGGCATGCCATTCCTCTCTCCCCTCTGGCATCGAGGTCCTCGTATCGTGTTTCTTCATCATGTGCACGCTGAGATGTGGAATATGGTGCTGAGCCCCCGGCTTGCCGCAGGCGGAAAGTTTTTTGAGGGCTCCCTTGCCCCTCCCCTCTACCGCTTGTCGACGGTAGTCACTCTCTCCGAGTCTTCTCGAGATGAGATCTGTGCGTCACTGAAACTGCCCGAGGATCGCGTCATTGTCATCCCACCTGGCATCGATCCTCGATTCCAACCTGGCGGCACCCGCTCGAGCGACCCGTACGTCGTTGCTGTTGGTCGACTCGTTCCTTTCAAGCGATTTGACGATCTGATACGCCACCTCGTTGAAGTCAAAACAACAATCCCAAACCTTCGTGCGTCAATCATCGGCGAAGGCTACGAGCGAGCAAACTTGGAGAAGCTTCGAGACGAACTCGGGGCGTCGAGTTGGCTGGAACTTCCCGGGCGACTCTCTGACGATGAGCAACTCGATGCCTATCGCTCGGCGTGGGTTGTGGCTTCAACCTCTGGTAAGGAGGGATGGGGAATGACCTTGACCGAAGCTGCAGCCTGTGGCACGCCAGGTATCGCAACTGATATTCCAGGACATCGAGACGCTATTCAAGACGGTCAGTCCGGGATCTTGGTGGGCTCGGACGCGTCGTTCGCTGAGTCCCTGCGTGAGGTCCTCATCAATGACCAATTAGGAGCATCGCTCTCCGAGGGAGCTCTGGCGTATGCCCAGACGCTTAGCTGGGAACGCACGGCAACCGATATTTTCGCTCATCTCAGCGGCTCTCAAGAACACACCAGGTCCTGATCAACGACAAGTTATTGGCGACCGAGGGATGTTCTTGACGCTCGACCTCAAGAACTCTCAGAGAGATTTACTTATCCCTTTGGCACAGAACCCATACCGAGTTCACTTGGCAAGACGGGCCGAGACGTTCGCAGCACCCAGAGGTCGCCGACATGTTGGGTTGTCCATGTCACGCCAAGGTTCTTGAAACTCTGCGACAGATAGGAATAGTTCGCTCCACCTGGAGCAAAGTCGCTACCCGCCGGAGCAGTGCCTTCGCTGGTGGCGGGCCCAGAGACGAGCCAGACGCTGTTCGGATTCCTCGCTACCTCTTGACCCCACGAGATATTGCGCATTGCGTTCACTGGGACCGGAGAAATCACCAGCGAACTGTTCGCCATATCCATGCTGTAGGCCCACCAATAGTCCGCCCATCCAGTCGTCACCCCAGCGTCATGAAGTGTTTGGGCTTGCTCGGACGACCCCACATTGGGGCTGTAGCCCGAAAGTAATTTCAACTGCACCGCTGGAGCAAACGAAGGATAGAAATAATGGCCTTCCCACAGAGTCCAGGCGAGAACACAAACCAATGCCGCTGCTGCGAGACCACGGACAGATGAGCTCGTCAGTGAGCTATTCCTAATTCGCTGCCATGAGAAACATTCTTGTGCACCGATTGCCAGTGTGATCCAGAGAATAGGAGCGAGGTAGATGGCATACCTCCCGTCCTGCCAAAAACCTGTCGCAGGCGATACGACGTAGATGACTGGTGTGAACAGCGTCACGAGGCAAAAAGATCGTCGAATGCCTCCCGCCTTTATCCCAGCAACGATTGAGGCAATCAATGCGACAAGGATGACGAGCACGAGGACTTGGAAGAGGCGATGAGGCAAGAAAATGACAGCGCCCGAGTAGTACTGGCGAAGCCCAAACTGCATGGGTAGGACGTAGTGGAAAAAGATACTGATTCGGTTCCAGAGTGAGAAGCCTCCGTCACTACTACCCTGAAGCGTGGCGAAATCAGTGTGAAACGAGACCCACCACCACGGCAGTGACCCCACGAGAAAGGCGAGAACAGTGAGCCCCACCCGTTTGAGAGCTCCGCGAAATGAACCCAATCGAAGCAACGGTCCAGGCAAAAAGAACAGTGCTCCAAGAAGCCCGTAAGCGATCTCTGGCGATGACCACCAGCCAACACCACCGATGGCTCCAAGCAGGATCCACGCCAACCACCGGTCCCAACCTTGTGCGATTCGACAACCAACAAGCAGAAACGCGAAGACACAGAAATACGTGACGTCTCGGAATCCATAGGCGTAGGAAAGCGAAATAATGTTCGCTGTTGGGAAGAGCATGGCGAGAGCGACGACAGCACCGGCAACAAGACTGTCGCCAAGAATTCGTTTGCCAAGTCGCCAGATCACGTAACCAGAGGCACACGCAACACTGACAACCTCGAGGTGGAGGACGGTGGCATTGTGCGGAAAAATAGCGAAGAACACTGCGGTAATCCAGGGCTCGACTCCCCCGTAGTTCTGTCCCCAAAAAAATGCATGGAACTGGCCGTGGAGGATGCCTGTAGCTTCCAATGCAACCACGCCCTCATCTGAACTTGGTCGAGCGTGACCAAGCAGCCACACTCGGTAAACAATTTGCATGACCAGCGCTACTGCCACCAGCGCAAGCAGAGCGAGAGGGCCAAACCGAACGCGAGGACGATTTATCGAATGCGTCTCTTCAGCGCTCTCAGTTGTCTCCGGCGTCATCTCACCTGTTTCCGTGCGTTTTCAAGTCCGCTTTCACAATGAGCCTAACTGAGCGAGAAAACCAATCACAGGGACCTCGCTGGCCGCTGATAACTCTTCGAACAAACGCGAAGAAGCCCCTGCCAGAAAGGCGGGGGCTTCTTCAATTAGAAATCCGGCGACGTCCTACTCTCCCAGGGAGATTCCCCCCAAGTACCATCGGCGCTGACAGGCTTAACTTCCGTGTTCGGAATGGGAACGGGTGTGACCCTGTCGCTATGGCCACCGAAATATTTGCTTCTTGGGATCCACAAAGGAGCCCAAGGGTCGCGTTGCGACCTTGAAGCGTTCTAGAGCGAGCACGAGCGTCAACTCCAAGCCCTCGGCCGATTAGTACCGGTCAGCTGAATGTGTTGCCACACTTACACTTCCGGCCTATCAACGTGGTCGTCTGGCCACGGGCCTTACCTGGTTAACCCAGTGGGAAACCTCATCTTGAAACGGGCTTCGCACTTAGATGCTTTCAGCGCTTATCCCACCCGCAGGTCGCTAATCAGCCGTGCCCTTGGCAGGACAACTGACACACGAGAGCTGCGTCCGTCCCGGTCCTCTCGTACTAGGGACAGCCTTTCTCAAGTTTCCTCCGGCTGCATCGGATAGGGACCGAACTGTCTCACGACGTTCTGAACCCAGCTCGCGTACCGCTTTAATGGGCGAACAGCCCAACCCTTGGGACCGGCTTCAGCCCCAGGATGCGACGAGCCGACATCGAGGTGCCAAACCTTCCCGTCGATATGGACTCTTGGGGAAGATGAGCCTGTTATCCCCGGCGTACCTTTTATCCGTT
>WLNI01000003.1 GCA_009699875.1 Actinomycetota bacterium | reverse complement strand
CTGCGTCAGGCTTTCGCCCATTGCGCAAGATTCCCCACTGCTGCCTCCCGTAGGAGTCTGGGCCGTGTCTCAGTCCCAGTGTGGCTGATCGTCCTCTCAGACCAGCTACCCGTCGAAGCCTTGGTAGGCCATTACCCCACCAACAAGCTGATAGGCCGCGAGCCCCTCCCGAAGCGGAATCCATTTCCTCACTGCACCATGTGATGCTGTGAGGGTATCCGGTATTAGCACCGGTTTCCCGGTGTTATCCCGGTCTTCGGGGTAGGTTGCTCACGTGCTACTCACCCGTTCGCCACTAGATCTTCTCTGGTGCAAGCACCAAATGGATCTCGTTCGACTTGCATGTGTTAGGCACGCCGCCAGCGTTCGTCCTGAGCCAGGATCAAACTCTCCATCAAGACTTCTGGTTGGATCGCAAGCGATCTTCCCCATGAAATCAGAGAGTCGAGTACGGAGTGGCTCCTCCGTATCGACAGCGGTACAAACTCAATAAAGCGTTTGCACCACCTTTTGTAACTTACTTTTGACAGTCGACATCTAGGGCTTTTACCACCGAGATGCCGCCCGCACTGGCTTTTGGCTCTCGCTCTTCCGTTTTCAAGGAGCAACCACGCACAAAGACCCAAACGGGCAGAGGTGCATGGCATTCCGCTTCACTCGAAAACCCAGTTGGGAGGCCAGGCGAAGCGGACTTCTAAAGATAGTCCACCCACGCCTTGAAGTCAAAGCGGAGAAAGATGTCTTTCCGACCACTCTTCCAAGCGGCCGGAGTGCCAACTTAGCAGGTTCTCAGGCGTCCGTTTTCACTTTTTGGACTTATTTAGCCTTGGAGCGAGCGAAGCAACGCCCGATCAGACGACACGCGATCCTCCAACCTGGCGAGTTGCGCAGCGACCGGCACAGGTCCAGCTCCCCCGGGTGTGGTCTTTGCATTCACCGAAACGCCAGGCTCGAGCAGGCCAACTGCCTCTTCTCCGAGGAGATCGTGATCTCGCACAAGCTCGCTCAGTGACCTCGAGGACGACAGTGACTCAGCGACGAGCCCCCCAATAATGCTGTGCGCTTGTCGAAACGGTGTGCCATTCACGACCAGAAACTCAGCAAGGTCAACCGCAGCCGCGCCCGGAGCATCTGCGGCCGCGGCCATTGCTTCTTCGTTCCAGGTGGTGGTTGCATAGAGGCCCGCTAACGCCCGAAGGACCAAGCGGATCTGGTGCACTGAGTCAAAGAGTGGCTCTTTGTCTTCTTGGAGGTCTCTGTTGTAGGCCATCGGCAGACCTTTCAGGGTCGCCAAGAGACCAGTGAGGTTCCCAATGAATCTTCCTGCTTTTCCTCGCGCCAGCTCAGCAATATCGGCATTCTTCTTTTGGGGCAGCATCGAGCTGCCAGTTGCATAGGAATCATCAAGCACGCAGAAGCCAAATTCATCCGAGTTCCAGAGCACAATCTCTTCACCCATTCTCGAAAGATGAATGCCAAGCAGCGAGATGTCAAAGAGTGCTTCTGCGACAAAGTCTCGGTCACTCACTGCATCCATCGAGTTCTCAAAGTGACCGTCAAATCCAAGGGCTGCAGCAGTCTCGTCTGGGCTCAACGCCAACGACGATCCGGCAAGGGCTCCGGCTCCAAGAGGAGACACGTTGAGTCGAGTCATGCTTTGGAGGAGTCTCTCGACGTCTCGGCTGAGCGCCCAGCAGTGTGCTCCGAGATGGTGCGCCAACAAGACAGGCTGTGCCCGCTGGAGATGGGTATAGCCCGGCAAGTAGATGCCGTAGGCACCAAGGGCGCGTTGGAGCAAGACCTCTTGGAGACTCACCACATCCTCGGCAACGTCTTTGAGTGCTTGTCGGGTCCAGAGCCGCAGGTCGGTTGCGACTTGATCATTTCTTGATCGTCCCGTATGGAGTTTCGCTCCGATGTCGCCACAGAGTTCCGTTACTCGTCGCTCGACTGCAGTATGGATGTCTTCATCGGTAGGGTGAATCTCGAAGGTGCCCCCAGAAAACTCCTCTCCGACAAGGCGCAGTGCCTCGTGGAGTGCCTCCCCTTCTTTGGAACTCACTATTCCGCCTCGAACCAGACCATCAACATGCGCGTGACTAGCTGCAATGTCGACAAGAGCAAGTTGCTGGTCATAGGTGATCGACACCGACAGCGCTGCGAGTTCAGGTGCCATCGTTCCGCCGAGCCGGCCATGCCAGAGGGTCACGATGCGCCTTCTTCTTGAGACTTCTGTTTGGCCGACCATGTCGCCACACCAAGTCCCCAAAGACGAACAAAGCCTTCGGCGTCTTGGTGTCGGAACGTGTCGCTGGCGTCGTAGGTAGCCAGTCCATGGTCATAGAGCGCCAATGGGCTGCGTCGCCCCTCAATCCTCATGACGCCTGGAGGTTCGAATCGAAGACGCACGTCACCGGTGACGTGCGTCTGTGTAGACGCCATAAAGGCATCGATGGCTTCCTTCAAGGGAGAGAACCACATGCCGTCATAGACAAGTTCAGCCCACCGAGGCTCAAGTCGAAGCTTCTCGTGATGGACGTCTCTCTCCAAGCACAAGTCTTCCAAATCCGCGTGCGCGGCAATCAGGGCAAGCGCGCCAGGGCATTCATAGACCTCCCGGCTCTTGATACCAACGCGTCTGTTCTCCACCATGTCGATTCGACCGAAGCCCGTGGCACCCGCCCGACGGCCAACTTCATCGATGATGTCCGCGACCGAGAGGGTCTTATTGTCGACGGCAACTGGCACGCCGGCGACAAATGAGATCACCATTTCGTCATCTTCGCTCGAGGTCACCCGAGTCAAGGTGTAGGGATCATCGGGAGCTTTCGCCCAGGGGTCTTCGATGACGCCGCACTCAATGGCCCGCCCCCAAAGGTTCTCATCAATTGAATAGATCTTGGTCTTAGATTGGCCGATTGGAATATTCCACTTTGCGGCGTACTCGACCGAGTCTTCTCTCGTCATGCCCCACAGTCGAGCCGGGGCGATCACGTCAAGATCTGGAGCAAGAGCTCGGGTCCCAACTTCAAATCGGACCTGGTCATTTCCTTTTCCGGTGCAGCCGTGTGCCACGGCCGTTGCTCCAAAGCGCCGGGCTTCGGCTACCAAGTGTTTGACGATCACGGGTCGAGAAAGTGCTGACACGAGCGGATACTTGCCTTCGTAACGAGCATTCGCAGCGATTGCTGGCACGCAGTAGTCCTCCGCCATCTCGTTTCGCGCGTCAATCACGACGGCCTCAACCGCACCTGCAGCAAACGCTCGCTGTTGGATCGCTTCCCAGTCTTCGCCAGTCGAATCAGTTGATTGACCGACGTCGACTGCAACTGCAATCACCTCGGCGTCATGATGCTCGATGAGCCAACGAACCGCCACCGAGGTATCAAGTCCTCCGCTGTAGGCCAACACAATCTTGTCTGTCATCTCATCTCCTCTTCGTCGCTGTATTCGACAGCGCCGGCTTGTTCTTTTGTCGAGTCTCTAATCCAGCCATCTCTGAAAGTCGTCGCGCAACTTCAAGCACTCCAACTGCGTCATCGACGGCCACCATAATGGTGTCGTCTCCAGCCACAGTCCCAACGATGCCGTCAAGGCCAGTTCGATCGAGCGCAGATGCCACGACGTGCGCGCACCCAGGCGGGGTGCGAATCACGACAAGGGGACCAGCGGGCGCGACTTCTACGGCCCACTCCCCCAACATTCGTCGCAAATGATCAACTGGAGCAACTTGCTGATTGGCCAGTTCGGGTAGCGCCAATGCTCGATCCCCGCCAGGAATCCGCACGGTAATGGCCCCGAGTTCTTCTAAATCGCGAGAGACCGTTGCTTGCGTCGCGCTAATACCCTCGTCGCTCAAGAGGTCCACGAGCTGCACTTGATTCGATACCACTTGCTCGCCAAGAATCAAGGTAATTCGATGCTGTCGTTGCTGTTTCGAAATCTTCATGAGTGAGCGTCGCCTTCCATAATCCACCGAAAGACACCACGCATCGCAGTTCTTCGATGGGCCGCTTGCACCCAGACTCTGCTTTGAGATGACTCAAGAACAGCGTCAGTGATCTCTTCTCCTCTATGGGCAGGAAGACAGTGCATCACAATGGCATCACTTTGAGCCTCCGCCACCAGATCCTCATCGATGCCGTAGCCGGCCAAGTCCTTTGATCGTTGCGCACGCTCGCTCTCTTGACCCATGGATGTCCAGACGTCGCTGTAGAGAGCATCGGCCCCCGAGGCCACTTCGTGGACGTCATCGCTCTGGAAGATCGTGGCCCCAGAAATGTGTGCCATTTCAGTGAGGGACGAGACCGTCTCTCGGCTGAGTTGATAGCCCTCTGGCGAGGCGATTTTGATATTGATCCCAAGCATCAGTGCCGCTTGGGCAAGGGAGCGAGTCACGTTATTGGCGTCACCGAAGTAGGCGACGGTCCTACCTTTGAGCGCTGTCAGGTCACCTGAGGGAGAGAACTCGTCAGACAAGGTCAAGAGGTCAGCGATGGCCTGGCAGGGATGCGAAAAGTCACTCAAAAGATTCACCACACTGACGTTCCATAGAGGACTCGAGAGTGCTGCCTGCATTCGGAGCAGCACGTCGTGATCATTCACCCGAGCAGCAATGATTCGATGGTACGAGCCGAGGGTGCGTGCCACGTCTTCGGCACTTTCTCGACGATCAATTCCAACTTCAGCGTCAGAGATCATCAGCGGATGACCGCCAAGATCAACAACGGCCATCTCGGTTGAACTCCGAGTCCGCGCCGATGGCTTCTCAAAGACCATCGCCACACTTGTTCCTTTCAGAACAGGTTCCACTGGAGCGTGTGAGAGTGCCATGATCTCCATGAGCGCGTCTGGCCCACATGTCTCAAGATCTAGAAAGTTCTTCGTCATGAGAGTGAGCCCTTCGCCGCAACCTCATCGAGAGCGAGACCAAATCGGAGAATCGCTTCACCGATTTCATTGTCCGACACGGTGAGAGGCGGGGTGAAGCGCACAACGTTTGGTGCAACTGCATTCACCACGAGGCCATGATCGAGGGCAGCCAGCGTCACTTCTTTCGCATTGGCCTCGTTGAGTTCAGCGCCGAGCAAAAGACCACGACCCCTCATCTTCGCCACGCCCGAAAGCTTGGACAAGCCCTTGGTCAACTTCGATGATGCATGTGATGCCTTCTGAGGAGCGTCGATCGCAACCAAGGTCTCCAGCGTGGCTTTGGCTGCCGCCATGGCGAGTGGTTGACCTCCAAACGTGGAGCCATGATCTCCGACACCAAACATGTCGGCAACATGTTCTTTCGCCCAACATGCACCGACCGGCATTCCGTTGCCAAGCGATTTCGCCAGCGTGACCACGTCGGGCGAGAGATCTTCGTCTTGGAAGGCAAACCAGGCCCCTGTTCGACCAAGGCCAGATTGAACTTCGTCGACCATAAAGAGGGCTCCATGATCTCGACAAGCTTGTTGCAGAGCCGGCAAATACCCCTTCGGAGGAGTATTGATTCCCCCTTCGGCTTGAAGCGCCTCGACCAGAACTCCAGCTATCTCGCCAGTGCTCAGAAGTTTGGTTACTGCGTCAAGGTCGCCGAATTCGACAAGGTCGAATCCTTCTGGCATTGGCGTAAACGGCGTATGTTTTTCAGGTTGGCCAGTCGCGGCAAGGGTGGCGAGAGTTCTCCCATGAAATGACTTCGTCGTGGTCACGATTCGGAAGCGTCCGGGGTTCATTCTTCGAGCAAGTTTCAGAGCGCATTCATTGGCTTCGGCCCCTGAGTTACAAAAGAACACTTTTCCGTGAACACGTGTGGCTTCAAAGAGCAGTTCGTCGATGATGCCTGCTACCTCGCTCCGGACGAGATTCCCGTAGAGATTCGAAACGTGAGTCAGTACGCCAGCTTGTGTGGCAATCGCATCGACGACTTCTTTTCGGGCATGACCGAGAGAGGTCACCGCAAGACCAGAGAGAAAGTCGAGATACTCCTTCCCCTGACTATCGACAAGGACCGTTCCTCTCCCCTCGACAAATGTGACAGGTGGCTCTGGATACGTGTTCATGATCTGGCCCTGAATCATGAGTCCACCACCATCGTGCCAACGCCACCATCGGTAAAGAGTTCGACTAACAATGCATGAGGTGTAGTGCCATCGAGAATATGTGCTCTGCGCACGCCACCTCGAACCGCGGTGCAGCAGGCTTCAACCTTCGGGATCATCCCGCCACTCGCGGCACCAGAGGCCACCATGGCTTCAAGATCACTCACGCTGACCTGGGCCAAGGTGCTCTCGGGATTGTTCATGTCGGCTCGGATGCCTGGGACGTCAGTCAAGAAAATCAGCTTCTCTGCGTTGAGGGCCGCTGCAACAGCTCCAGCGACCGTGTCAGCGTTGATGTTGTAGGCCTGCCCTGCAGCGTCTGACCCGATCGTCGCAATCACCGGCACGATTCCTTGAGAGACAAGTCGCGTGAGGATTGTTGGGTCCACGCTCGTGACGTCTCCGACAAAACCTAAATCTTTATCTCGTAAATCTGCGGTGATTAAATTCGCATCTTCACCTGAGAGACCAACCGCAACTGGTCCATGCACGTTGAGTGCCCCCACAATGTCGCTGTTGACTTTGCCGACCAGCACCATTCGCGCCAGATCAAGGGTCTCTGCATCAGTGACCCGGAGTCCGTCTCTGAACTCTGAGACCTTTCCAACCTTGGCTAAGAGCTCAGCGATCTGCGGCCCGCCCCCGTGAATGACGACTGGAGAGATCCCTACCGCTTGGAGCATGACGATGTCTTGAGCAAAGGCCGCTAAGGCCGTGTTTTCGTCTCCCCCGGCTAATGCGTTCCCACCGTATTTGATGACCATCACGGAACCGGCAAAGTGTCGAATGTAGGGAAGCACTTCAATGAGAAGGTCCGCTGCTTGTTGGGGATCGCGTCGATTCGTTGTCATGACGTCGTTCGATTCTCATCGATATAGCCATGGCCGAGATCGGTGGTCAAAATAGAACCCACACCCGTTCCGAGGCCGAGGTCAATCTCAATTGAGATCCATCGCTCTGCCATATGGGCGGCGACCGTGGCCTCATCGTGGGCCACGGCAACGCCGCCAAACGATACTTGAGTGCCGCCATAGGAAATCGAGAGTGACGATGGGTCGCAGGCGATCTTGGCCGTGGCGATTTCACTCAGGACTCGACCCCAGTATGGGTCTTCACCGTTGAGTGAGCACTTAACCAAGAGCGAGTTCGCAACCTTGCGCGCTCCTTGATGTGCTTCTTCGTCAGTGGCAGCGCCACTCACCGTGATGCGAACTGCCTTTGTGGCCCCTTCTGCGTCTACGGCCATGTCTTCTGCAAGCTTTACGCACGCCTTGGCAAGGGCGTCTTCAAACGATTCAAGATCTACACGACCAGCGGTTCCGCTTGCCAGAACGATCACCGTGTCATTTGTTGAGGTTGCTCCATCAACAACCAACGAGTTAAAAGAGGAAGCGACTGCTCCAACCAAAGCGTTCTTGATTTCGCTTGGAGTCAGTTCAGCGTCAGTACTCAGGACTGCGAGCATGGTGGCCATATCGGGCTCGAGCATTGCCGCTCCTTTTGCCATGCCACCAATAACAAAACCATCGCCTTCAATAACAACTTGCTTGGCGAAAGTATCGGTTGTCATGATCGCCTTTGCGGCGAGTTCTCCGTCAGATTCCGAAGATCCCAATGAGGACGCGAGTCCCCCCACTCCGTCGAGAGCCGAATCGAGAGGGAACGGAATGCCAATGAGCCCTGTTTGGCAGAGCAAGACTTCATCCGAAGCACACGAAAGCGACGTGGCAACCGCTTCGGTCAGGGTTCGCGCTGCATTCAGCCCAGGCTCACCCGTCGCTGCATTGGCGTTTCCTGACGTCAAGAGCACCGCTTTGACCACGCCCTGGGTTTCGCTGAGATGTTGTTTGCTCAACTGAACCGGCGCTGCTGGAGCCTTATTTTGAGTAAAGACAGCCGCACAGTTCACGGGGTGATCGCTCACCACCAATGCGGCATCAAGCCGTCCCCCGCCTTTGATCCCTACCGCCGCTCCCGTTGCCTTGAATCCTCGTGCTGTACAGATACTCATGGGTAAACCCCCATCGTTGAAAGCCCTGTCGTCTCTTCGATGCCAAATGACACGTTGGCACACTGAATAGCTTGCCCAGCGGCACCTTTTCCAAGATTGTCGATCGCCGAGAGAATGAGAAGAAATCCCGTTCGAGGATCAACCCGAGCGGTCACAAATGCAGCATTCGATCCCGAAGCAGCTTTCGTCGTTGGCGGTGCAGAGACCACGTGGACGAAGGGTTCGTCGTCATAGACCTCATGGAGAAGATCCAGCGCAGTCTGCGTCGTGAGTTGACCTTTTGGCTTTGCATAGGCCGTGACCAGCATCCCCCTCACCATGGGGACTAAGTGCGGCGTGAATAAGACCTGCGTCTCAAGGGTCATTTCCATCTCCGCCGTGTGTCGATGATCAAGGAGTCCATAGGCAGAAAATGACTCATCGACCTCTGAAAAGTGAAGAGAGTCCTTGATAGCTCGACCCGCTCCCGAGACACCACTCGCTGCATCAACGATGATCGTCTCACCAGTGAGTAGGCCCGCATCGACAAAGGGGCCAACTCCGAGAATTGTTGCCGTTGGATAGCACCCAGGCACTGCAATCAGTTGTGCTCCAACCAACGCTGCCCGGTTTCTCTCAACAAGCCCGTAGATCGCCGTTGCGCATAGCGATGGGGCGAGGTGAGCGTCGCCGTACCACTGCTCATAGACATCTGGCGAGAGTCGAAAATCCGCCCCAAGGTCAAACACTTTCGTAGTGGACTGCATAAGTTCTGGGACGAGTTCTTGAGAGGCGCCATGAGGTAGCGCCACAAACACTGCGTCGAGTCCCTCAAAGGATGCAGGCAGCGTCGGTCCATAGGCGCTCTCGCCGTAGCCGCCAGTGAGAGAAGGGGTGTGCTCAGCGATCAGAGAGCCTTCATTTCTCTGTCCGGTAGCGACGACGACCTCAAAGGACGGATGGGCATGAAGGAGTCGGAGGAGTTCCGCTCCCCCGTATCCTGACGCTCCTGCTACTCCGACTCTCATAACGCAAGATTATACATTGAAATGCATAATCATGCAATAACCATACGCTTCCGTCGGCTAGGAATAGACCATGTCGAAGCGTGGATGGATACTTTTTCTGGCTCTTTCCCTTATTTGGGGGCTTCCCTACCTCATGATTCGGGTTGCCTTGCGAGAGGTCGATCCCGGGACATTGATCTTCTTTCGGACGGTTCCTGCCGCACTCTTGATCCTCCCATGGGCTGCATGGACCGGTCGGTTGACTCCATTGAAGAAGCACGTTGGATGGCTCCTTATCTATACCGTGGTCGAGTTTGGCATTCCGTGGCTCCTCATGACCGAAGCTGAACGCCACCTTTCAAGCTCGCTCACTGCGCTCCTCGTTGCGTGCGTCCCCCTCCTCGCAGTGGTGATCTATCACTTCACGACAGCGCGAGAGCGTTTTGGCCCTCGTCGAATCACTGGCCTTCTCCTCGGAGCGTTCGGTGTGGGTTGTGTCGTCGGGTTGAGCATCCAGGGGACGTCATGGATTGGCGTCGTGCTCATGGTTGGCTGCGTCATTGGCTACACCGTTGGCCCCTTAATCATTTCGACACGACTCGCTCATCTTCCGGGACCCGGTGTTGTTGGAGCGTCGATTGGTCTCGTTGCTCTGGCGTATCTCCCCTTTGGCGTCACCCATCTTCCCTCCCACATGTCGCTGACGGTCATTGGCGCTGTGTTAGTTCTGTCACTTGTCTGCACACTTGCGGGATTTCTGATCTTCTTCTCTCTGATCGTTGAAGTCGGCCCATCGAGAATGACGGTGGTGACCTATATCAATCCGGCCGTCGCAATTCTTCTTGGCGTGGTTCTCCTCAACGAACAGTTCACCATTGGGATGATTATCGGATTCCCACTCATCGTGCTGGGTTCAATTTTGGCAACAAGCCAATCTGTTTCAATTGAGAAGCCACTTCAGAGCCCGGCAGAATAAGAGATCAGTCGATCAACTCGTCAAAAGAAACGTGTCAATCAATTCACCTAGCGAAGGATGGCACCTGCGCTCTGGGCGGCAGAAATCATTGACGTTCGAGCTGAACCGATGTCGTCATCTGACAAGGTTGCAGTCGACGACGAAAGGCGAACTCGATACGCAAGACTTCGAGCACCCTCCGTAACTCCCGTGCCTCGATAGACGTCAAAAAGGTGAACATCTTCGAGGAGATCTCCTGCCCCAAGGCGTAGTGCGTCTTCGATGGCATCTGAAGGAATTTCGTCACTGACGACAAATGCAAAGTCAAGATCGGCTGATGGGAAGCGACTTGGCGTGCGAGCGATCTCATCGTGTCGAAGGCAGCGATGAGGGTCTCCCAAGACGTCGAGGAACAGCACCAGTGCTGCAATCCGTTGCTCTTTCGCTCCAGGGGCCAACTCTCCAACCAGCGATGGGTCAACTTCTCCCAGCGCCCCAACGATCTCATTGGTTGATTGATCTCTCAGTACTGCTGAGCGGGTTGGATGGAGTCCTGCAAGTTCAGGCGTTCCACTCGGTGCAGTTCGAATCCGAACATCTTGAAGTCGAAGCGCTGAAGCAACCATGTGAAAGATTCCGACGGCACTTCGCGCATCGTCATCTTCTCGAGCACTCAAAAGCACCGCACACTCTTGCTCGTACGGCAGGTGCACGTCATGTGATCCAAGAGATCCCGCTCGTGCCACACGTCCAGCCTGTTCGCCGTCTGGATGAAGAAACGTTGCGCCAATCTCGAAGAGCGAGATGTCCTCTTGCCGCCGGTCAGCATTGAACCCAATACTTCGCACCAGTCCGGGAATGAGTGAGCGTCGAAGGCGTGATTCGTCGATGGTCAGTGGATTAGAAACAGTGATCTCAGATTCAGAAAGGCCCAACTTCTCAAGTTCACCCTCCCCAACTAACGACGAGGTCCACGCCTCACTTGAACCGTTGCCAATGAAGACGTCTCGAAGCTGTGATCGGAAACTTTGGCGAGGATTTCGAGCGCCAGGTTGTGGCCACGCTAAAACCCGCCGAGGAAGGCGGCTGTAGCCATAGGTTCGAGCAATTTCTTCTATGACGTCAGCGATGCCGTGGTGTGTCGCTCGAATATCAGGCCGATTTGTTGGAACGCTCACCACAAGGACGTCGCTGTCTTTGACATCGACAGTAAATCCAAGCGGTTCAAGGAGCCCGGCGATATCAGCGTCCTGGAACTGTGTCCCAAGGAGACCATTGACTCTTGAGAGTGGAACATCAAGCGAGACGCTCTCTACAGGAGTGGCTGGGATCATGATCTTCGAAGGTGCGACCACAAGTCCTGGCGATGAATGCCCAAGAATCTCAGCAAAACGATCGATCGCTCTCTCGAGTATCCCAGGGTCCGTTCCCTTTTGGAATCGAGCAGCCGCTTCAGATCGCAATGCAAAGCGCCGACTTGTTCTCGTGATTGTGATGGGGTCGAATCGAGCAGCTTCGAGCAACACTGACGACGTTTCCCCGCTGATCTCGGAGGACTCACCTCCCATGATTCCCGCAATACCGACGACGGTGTCATTCGCATCACAGATCACGAGATCTTGGCCCGTGTCTCCAAGACTTCGACCCGCCACGCCGAGCTCGCGAGTTACCCCGTCAAGGGTGACCAATGATTCTCCCGTGGTTGCCGTTCTCACTCTCAATCCCTTGCCCTCAATCTTGTCGAGGTCGTAAGGGTGTGTTGGCTGACCGAGTTCAAGCATCACGTAGTTCGACGCATCAACAACGTTATTAATTGGACGCATTCCGGCCTTTGTCAGGCGCTGAGCTATCAATTGCGGAGAAGGGCCCACGACGACATTGGACAGGACGCCCACGCCAAGCCGACTGCAAAGCTCTTCATTGATGACCTCGCCCGATGCCAACTCTGACGTCGAAGGTCCAGAGGCGGCGGGGGGCACTGGAGTTACCGGCGTGAATGCGAGCCCAAGACGAGCAGCAAGATCTCTCGCCAAAC
Source organism: Actinomycetota bacterium (assembly GCA_009699875.1). GTDB lineage: Bacteria > Actinomycetota > Acidimicrobiia > Acidimicrobiales > RAAP-2 > CAIUMH01. The sequence continues at coordinate 158,684 of WLNI01000003.1, read as the reverse complement.
CTGAGATGGACCATGCATCCGGCCGATTCCCTTCGACGGTTACGTCAAAGATAACGTCAGGCGCGATCTCTAAAAGCTTGACAAGAGAAGAACCTGGCTCGGCTCCAGGCACATCGGTCAAAATCATCAGGCCGTCGTGATCATCCCCGAGTCCTAATTCCTTGCCGGAACAAAGCATCCCGTTCGACGTGACACCCTTCATCTTTCGACTCGCAATTGTAAAGTTGCCAGGCAAGATAGCTCCGACCGGAGCTAGTGGCACAAGGTCACCTTCAACAAAGTTCATGGCACCACAAACAATTTCAACAGAGCCACTGCCATCGTCGACAACAACATGGCGAATTCGATCGGCGCCTTCTATGGCACTGATAGTCGAAACCTTGGCGACGATGACATCATTCAGACCTTCGCCGACGATCTCGACGCCTTCGACAACGAGGCCGAGGTCGTCAAGTGTCGAGCGCAGGAGCGCTATGTCATCTGGGAACGGGGCAAAATCTTTTAGCCATGAAAGAGGAGCAAGCATGTGACTCCCCTAAAACTGTCTCGTGAATCGAAGGTCATTTTCTATCAACGCTCGCATATCGGCGATTCCATGGCGCATTTGAGCGCAGCGGTCTATGCCAAAACCGAATGCGAAGCCCGACCACTCATCAGGATCGACGCCAACAGCCTCAAACACGGCGGGGTCAACCATTCCACAACCACCAAGTTCAATCCAGCCCGTCTGCGAACACGTTCGGCACCCTTCTCCATGGCAGATCGTGCACGTGATCTCAAACTCAGCGGAGGGTTCAGTAAAGGGAAAGTAGGCCGGGCGAAGTCGTGAATGAATGTCAGGTCCAAAGTAGGCAGAAGTGAACGTTTCGATCACGCCAGCGAGATCCCCGAACGTAATACCGTGATCGACAACGAGTCCTTCAATCTGATGGAACACCGGTAAGTGGCGAGCGTCGGGGGTATCGAGTCGGTAGCACCGACCAGGCATCACCGCATGGATTGGGAGCGTTCCTTGAGCCACTGCACTCTCGAGAAGGTGAATCTGTGTTGGCGACGTGTGGGTTCGAAGCAAGACCGTTTCTGGTTCTCCAAGATCGAGATACATCGTGTCGTACATGTCGCGTGCTGGATGTCCTGGCGGGATATTCAGCGCTTCAAAGTTGTACCAGTCGGTCTCAACTTCTGGTCCTTCTGCTACTTCGAAACCCATCGCCACGAAAACGTCTTCTAAGGCGTCTTGCGTCTGAGAGACCAGATGTGCGTGTCCACGTTGGATCGGCGCCTTCAGTGAGCGCAGGACCACCTCGGTGAGATCGAGCCGATCATCCTCGAGAGCTTGCCGTCGTGCCGATTTTTCGAGCACCATGCGACGGGCATCGAAGACTCCCATGACCGATGCCATGGCTTCGCCGACAAGACGACCTGTTTCTTTGCGCTTCTTTTCATCTTCGATTGCTCCGAGAGATGCTCGAGCAGCGCCAAGCGGTGATCGCTTTGATTTTAACTTGGCAGAAATCTCGTCAAGTTCCTCAAGCGACTCAAGAGCCTCGATTTCTTTGCGCGTCGTCTCAACGTAGGCAGACAGTTCCTTTTCAGACGCCATCTCGCTCATTGAGTCTCATCGCCTGACATGGTCTTTATCGTAGAGCCCCGGGGCCCAGAATCGGAGGTATGGAGACCCCGATCGACACTCATCGCCAGAATACCGGCGGCGACAGAAACGTTGAGAGATTCGACGGTCTCGGCCAGGGGTATCAAGACGCTCTGGTCGCAGATCGCTTCAACGGTCTGGTCGAGCCCCGCTCCCTCATTGCCAAAGACCAGCGCCACCCTCTCAGCCCAGGACATTGTCGCAAAATCCTCTCCTCCATGGGACGAAGTGGAATAGACCGTGACGCCATCCTTGCGAAGTTGTTCAATTGTCTCGACAATCGAGCCACTCTCAAAGAGTGGGAGTCGAAAGGATGACCCTGCGGAAGCTCGTAACGCTTTTGGTCCGAGCGGATCTGCCGACGCACCGGTCACGATCACTGCGCCACAGTGTGTCGCCTCAGCGACTCGGATTAACGCGCCAAGGTTTCCTGGATCTTGCACAGCGTCAAGAATCAGCACTAAGTCTCCACTCGGCGCCCCGTGAAGCGGTGCCAATGATCCTTCGGCAATAGCAGCACATGACTGTGGCGAGGCTGCATCGGCAACCTTCTCAAGCACGCCTGGGGCGAGATGGTCGATCGTGATATCTCGTGCTGCCGCTGAAGCAATCAGTTCGAAGACCTCAGGGTCTGACATGCCTTCCGGTGAAACCAAAACCCGCTCAATAACAGTCTTGCCCTCAAGCGCATTGGCCAAGAGGGTTGGACCCTCGAACGCGTATCGTTGTTCCTCTCGTCTCGTGCGACGAGAGGACAGTAAACGCCGGAGGTGCTGGGCCCCGGCGCTCCGAGGACCGAGCAAGTCGGTCAGGAGGCTGTCGCCTCCGCACCAAGGGCGTTCTCGGCCACTTTGACCAGCGCGCGAAACGCGCCAGCATCCGTTACCGCAAGATCGGCGAGAACTTTTCGGTCCACCTCGACCTCTGCTGCATGAAGGCCAGCGATGAAGCGGCTGTAGCTCATGCCGTTCTCTCGACATGCGGCATTGATTCGCTGAATCCAGAGCTTTCGAAACTCACCCTTGCGTGCTCGGCGGTCTCGATAGGCATACTGCATCGAGTGCATGAGCTGCTCATTGGCGGCTCGATACGACCGTGACTTATTCCCGTAGTAGCCCTTTGCCTGTTCAAGAACTGCCTTGTGGTGCTTTCGTGCGTGTACTGAGCGCTTTACCCTTGCCATGGGTCACTCCTTTTCTCTTAGTTGTCGTCGTTATATGAAAAAATATTGAAATCAGTTGTTGTGTTGTCGTTAACGTCCGAGCATCCGCTTGATGCGTCGTTCATCGCCTGGAGCAATCTCAGTCTCTCGAGCGAGCCGACGAGTTCTCGTCGATGCCTTCTTCTCCATGATGTGGCCACGATTTTGCTTTCGTCGCCTCAGTCGTCCAGATCCGGTGATCTTGATCCGAGCTGCGGCGCCCTTGTGTGTCTTCATCTTGGGCATCTCAATCATCTCCTGTCGTTGCTGCTGCTGCTTCTTCTGCTAACACTTCTTCGACCGCAAGTTCTATTGGCGGCACTAATGACTTGACCTCTGGAGCCGGAGCTTTTGGAGTCCGACCCTTTGGGCGTTTCTGCGGAGCCAAGACCATGATCATGTTTCGACCATCAAGTTTTGGCTCTGATTCAATTTTTCCGTCTTCTCCGATTGTTTCTGCCACACGGTCAAGAATCTTCTTACCTAACTCCGGATGAAAGACTTCTCGTCCTCGGAACATGATCGTTAATTTGACCTTATGTCCGTCGTTGAGAAACTTGGCTACTTGTCGAGTCTTCGTGTCAAAGTCACCGGGTCCAATTTTTGGTCGGTACTTCATCTCTTTCACTCCAACATTGACGGTTTTGCGTCGTGACTCTTTGGCCTTTTGCGCTTCGTCGAATTTGAATTTTCCGTAATCCATGATTCGACACACTGGCGGTGAGGCTGTTGGTGCGACTTCGACAAGATCAAGATCAAAACTTCGAGCGATTGATAAGGCTTCAGGAACTGGCTTAATACCTAGTTGCTGACCGTCTGGGTCGACGAGCCTGACCTCTCGAACTCGAATCCGATCATTGATCCGATGTTCTCCTGCTGCGGCAGTTGCTATTGGGTTCTCCCTTGCTTCCGGTCTGGCGCCACTTGGCACACAGCTTTCCTGAAGCGGGATGGGCCACGACTGTTCACTCGCAACCTTCTCGACCTGGCGCACTTTGTTGGTCTTCGCAAGGAAGATCCGGTGGACAGGTGGAGGAGATCTTGGTCAAACCGAGACCACCCCGCTTGTTCTTGAATAGGGCTCTAACCTAGCAGGCATGACCAACATCGAAGAAACCCCCCAAGATGAGCCTTTTGCTGATGGTGACGAGGTTGACGCTCTCCGTCGAGAACTCGCTGATGCCGACCCGGGTGTCGTCATATCAAACCACTGTTACGGCCTCTTTGAACTCGCCGCTGTCTATCTCTCTGAGATGCCCCCTCGCCTGAACGCTGCTCAAGTAGCGATTGATGCTTTGGCGGCGTTGGTGGAGACGATGGGTGATCGACTCGGCGAAGCGCAAGTTCCGCTCAATGAAGCACTGGCGCAGCTACGCCTCGCTTGGGTTCAGCTCAGCGCCGTACCGTCGCCCGATCCGAAGAGTGGAGCGGCAACTGAGGGCACGTCAGAGGTCGCACCAGACTGAGAATTGGACACGCTCAGGAGCGAGACAGCTTCGAACACTCCCCTGTGTGCCGCTTGGCGAGCAAATGTCACTCGTTGACCGACTGAAATGTTTCGAGTGCCGTCTGCAATAGACGTTGCATGAAAGGAAAGTTCGGCACCCTCATCACTCTTGATCTGCCCGAGGCCTCGTTGCCGATCGAACTCTGTGACGATTCCTGTGCTGCGGCCGCCCATGACTAATGAACAATTTTTGAAAGCGCGAGTTCCAAGATGTCACTCGCCCCATTGTCTTTCAGCGCAGGGATCAGTGTATTGATCACTGCCTTTTCGACAACAGTCTCCACGGCATAGCCCGATCCTCCGGAGAGTTCTGAAATCGTTGGGGATCGAAGCGAGGGCAGAACCTCGAGCACACTTTGGAGTTGCTCTGAAGACACGTTGAGTTTGACGAGAACTTTCTCTCTTGCTTCAAGAGTTCCAGCCAGCAGCGTCATAATCTGCCCCATAGCGTGCCGCTTCACTGGATCATTTGCCGCGTCAACGTTGGCAATTAGTTCCGTACGAGATGTCAAGAGTGTGTGAATGATCTTCAATCCCGCTGCACGAAGCGCTCGACCGGTCTCGGTGATCTCTACAACACAGTCGGCAATATCTGGGACCTTGGCTTCAGTCGCTCCATACGAAAGGGAAACGTCAGCGTCTATCCCTTCGGCGAGCAACGCTCGAGAGGTCAATTCTGGGTACTCGGTAGACACCCGAAGGCGCTCGGTGTGCTTTGAAAGCGCCTCGATAGAGTCATAGGGAGAGTCGGCCGGGACGGCGAGGACAACCCGGATTGGATTTGAGGTGGCCTTTGAGTAGCCAAGCTCGCCGAGGGAGACCACGTTCGAGCCTCGTTCTTCAATCCAGTCACGACCAGTAATCCCGAGGTCAAAGCGACCTTCTGCGACGTAGACCGGAATCTCTTGTGGGCGCAGGATCCGCACTTCATTGATCCGAGGATCGTCAATCGATGCTCGATAGTCAACGTCACTTGAGCGTCGCACCGATAGGTCTGCCGACGCGAACAACTCGAGAGTTGCGGCCTCCAAGGATCCTTTGGGTAAGACGAGATTCAGCACGCTTCTATTGTGGCCTAGACCAGCAGGTCCTCAAACCATCGCCCTATTGCAAGGCGGCAGAGCGTAAGACTCGGACAACTTCTACAGCCGTCTCAAGGGCTTCTGCGCCCTTATTCTCTGGACCACTCTCAGATCGCTCCAGTGCTTGCGCCACCGTATTCGTCGTCAAAACTCCAAAAACGATCGGCATCTCTGTGGCCAGGGCAACGTCTTGGAGGCCCCTCGCGCACTCTCCAGCGACGAAGTCGTAGTGGCCGGTATCGCCTCGAATAACTGCTCCAAGAGCAAGCACCGCATCGAACTTGCCTGAAGTTGCGAACTTCTTCGCCAAGAGTGGCAGTTCAAATGCTCCTGGAACCCATGCAACCGTAAGGTCTTGACTGTCGACTCCTAAGCGCGCTTGGGCTTCAAAGACACCTTCAAGTAGTCGCTGCGTAATGCCTCCGTTGAATCGAGCACACGCAACCCCAATACGGAGACCTCTCCCGTCGTGAGCTCCTTCAATGTGCGCTCCGACCTTTCCATCGATCGCTCGAAGGGCCTCTTCGTTCAGCACCGTTTTATCCGACGACGTCATCAAGACCTTCCAAGAGGTGCCCCATGCGTTGCTGCTTGGTTCGCAAGTAGTCAATGTTCTGTGCGGTTGGAGAGCTTTGGATGGGGACACGGTCCGTAATGTCGAGTCCGAATCCTTCGAGGCCGCCATATTTCATCGGATTATTTGTCATAAGCCTCATCGTCGTCACTCCGAGATCGACCAGGATCTGAGCACCGATCCCATACTCTCGAGAATCGACGGGGAGGCCCAGCTCGATATTGGCATCAACCGTGTCATGGCCGTTTTCTTGAAGTTGATAGGCCCTGATCTTGTGGCCAAGCCCAATGCCTCGCCCTTCGTGACCTCTCAAATAGACCAACACTCCCCTGCCCTCTTGGGCGATCTGCGCAAGGGCTCCGTGGAGCTGCGGTCCACAGTCACAGCGAAGTGAACCAAAGACATCACCGGTCAGACATTCAGAGTGAACCCTGACGAGCACGTCATCCGCTCCGTCGACTTCCCCCATGACAAAGGCGAGATGCTGTTCACCATCGAGCACGCTTTCATAGACCACCGACGAAAAATCTCCCACAGTGATTGGTATCGCCGCTTCAGCAACTTTTCGAACGAGCTTCTCGTGTCGTCGACGGTAACGAATGAGATCTGCGATCGAGATGATCAACAGACCGTGTTCTTCGGCAAAGCGCTCAAGTTCGTCGAACTGCGCCATCGAGGACTTGTCTTCTGTGACAATTTCGCACAGCACCCCCGCAGCGGAGAGTCCAGCAAGTCGAGAAAGGTCGACGGTGGCCTCGGTATGGCCCGCCCGCTTTAAGACACCACCTTGTCGATAGCGAAGCGGGAAGATATGTCCTGGCCGATTCAGATCAGTCGGACGAGTTGATGGGTCAATGAGCGCTTGAATGGTCGACGCTCGATCTGCTGCGGAGATTCCCGTGGTCGTGCCGTGTCGAAAGTCAACAGAGACCGTAAAGGCGGTTCGTTGTGCCTCGGTATTGGCGATGACCATCAAGGGAAGATCGAGTTCATCAGCACGTTCAGGCTCCAAGGGGACGCAGATCACGCCTGAGGTATATGCCAAAAAGAAGGCAATGTTTTCGGGCGTGGCCGCCTCAGCGGCCATCACGAGATCGCCCTCGTTCTCTCGATCTTCGTCATCAACGACGATGACGATCTTCTTGGCCGCGATCGCCGCGATTGCGTCTTCAACCTTTGCCAACGGCATTAGGCCTCTACCTCCAAGCGTAGATCTTCACCAATTTGAGTCACTGAAACGAAATGCCCACGCCAGAGACTCTCGAGTGTGGGTATTCCTGAACCCTTCAGCATAGGGGCACCGTCATCGCCTCCCATAACCGCTGGTGCAAGATAGACAACGAAGCGATCGACGAGCCCCTCTTCAACGAAGGCGTGGGCTACCGACGCACCACCTTCGATCAAGACATCAAGGATTCCACGTCCTCCCAAATCATCGAGAATCGTCGTCAAGTCTCCGGTCATGGACTCGGCGGGGAGTATCCGAGCTCCAGAAGGAATCTGACCGAGGACGACTCGGAGGGGTTGGCGAAACGGTGGTGGATCTGTTCTCGCCGTCAACTCTGGATCGTCCTGTCGAACCGTTCCAGCCCCCACCACTATGGCATCAGACTCAGCACGCAATATGGCAACGTCTCTGCGCGCTTCTTCACTTGTGATCCACTTTGAGCTGCCGTCGGGAGCAGCCGTTCTGCCGTCAAGTGTTGCGGCAAGTTTCAGAGTGACCCGTGGACGGCCAGTGAGCCGATGATGGAAATAACCACCGAGTTGCGTTCGAACTTCTTGTTCTTGTATCCCGACGATCACGTTGATCCCAGCCGCTCGCAGTGACGCAACACCTTTTCCGTTCACGTTGGGATCCGGATCGAGTACTCCAATAATCACTGTGGCAATCCCCGCTTCAATGATCCTGTCAACACAAGGAGGCGTCCGTCCGGTGTGGGCGCATGGCTCAAGCGTGACCACCAGCGTCCCCCCTTTCGCGTTCTCGCCCGCTGCATCAAGCGCCACGATTTCAGCATGGCGGCGACCCGGGGACTCCGTGGCGCCCTCAAAGCGTTGCGTGGTATCACCCGAAACAAGGACTGCTCCAACCCAAGGATTCGGAGCCGTGATCTGTCGAATCGTTGCGGCGATCGATATTGCACGATCCATGAGTTCGAATTCAGCGGGTGCGGGGGCGCTCATGTCACTCCAATGTTAGAGCGTGTATTCATTCATCATCACCCTCAGCAAGTCGCTGCATGGCGGAGATCGTTCGCCGCTTTGAGCGGATCTGTTGAGCCAAAGATTGCACTTCCTGCCACGAGGACCGTCGCTCCCGCTTCAACCACAAGGGGAGCCGTTTTGGCGTCAATACCACCATCAACTTCAATCTCAAGATTCAAATCACGAGCAACAACTGCGTCCCTTACTTGGGAGATCTTTGGCAGAACCTCTGGCATGAACGATTGGCCGCCAAACCCTGGAAACACGGTCATGCACAACATGACGTCGACCGCATCAAGATATCGGTCAAAGACGTCGAACTCGGTATCGGGATTTGCAGCAAGACCAACGCGAAGCCCCAGCGCTCTCGCTTCGGCAAGGACTGAGTCGAGATCACCCAATTCAGCGTGAACGGTCACTCCTTGCGCTCCAGCTTTGGCGAAGGGCTCAAGGAACTCCCCTGGATCACTGATCATGAGGTGGCAGTCGAGGTAGAGGTTCGTGTGTTTGCGGATTGACGCCACCACGGGAGGGCCCAGGGTGATGTTGGGAACAAAGTGACCATCCATGACGTCAACGTGCAGCCAGTCAGATCCTGGCGTGATTGTGGCGATCGCAGACGCCAACTCTCCGAAATCGGCCGACAGGATCGAGGGTGCAATCTTGATTGCCCCCCTTGGTCCTGGATCAATGGCGTCGAGCAGTGTCACGACACCCACTCTAGGGCCCTTGTGTTGCGCCAAGACGGAGGATGCCCTGATCTCGAACGCCCCTGCGCCATGCGCTCGCTTCCATCTCACGTCCTCCTTCGCCCTGAACGCGTTCAAGCCTTAGGCCACCTTGGCCTGTTCCCACCACTTCTCCGACAAGTTCACCCGGAGAACCTGAATATTCGGGAACAAGCGTCGCTGAAAGGATTCGAAGTCGTCGATTCTCGATGAAGGTGAAACTGGACCCGAGTCGGATGACGCGTAGAACGTGCGCAGCGGGCTGCGTAAAGTCGAGCAGAAATTCATCTTTTTTCATCTTGGCGGCGTAGACCACCTCTCCGGTTTGCGTCGTGGGCTCTGGAAGGCTCTCAAGCCCATCCTCCAGCAAATCAACGACGAGGGCTGTTCCAATGACCCCTAATTCACTGCGCAACTCTTCCAGGGACTTCTCGCCAATTTCTAGATCTGCGCGTGCATAGACAGGACCTGCATCGAGTTCAGAGACGATCTTCATGACGCAGACGCCCGTTGTCGGGTCGCCAGCAAGCAGTGCTCGCTCGAGGGGTGCCGCACCGCGCCAGCGAGGCAGAAGGGAAAAATGAATATTGATCATGAGAAACTTGTTCAGCAGATCATCCGGGATGATCTTGCCGTAGGCCACAACAATCACGCCGTCGAGAGCGACGTCGTTCAGTTTGTCAAGATCATCTGTGACTTCAAGGCCCAATGAGAGTGCCGCTGCCTTCACGGGCGAGGGCTGGAGCGTGCCTCCTCGAGATCGGCGAACGTCGGGTTGGCTGACGACGAGTGCGATTTCATGCCCAGCGTTATGCAGTCCTTCAAGTGTGAGAACTGCGACGTCAGGGGTGCCAAGAAAGGCAAGGCGGGCCATCGTCAGGTTCGTCTCTCTAGATGCGGTGCAATCGACCCAGGCCATCGGGGTCACCGCTTTGTGAAACGTCAAGTGAGCGCTCACGCAAGATGCGCTTGGCTTCTTTGCGCTGGTCATCGTCGAGACGTTCGAGCAAGAGCACGCCGTTGAGATGATCCATCTCGTGTTGGAATACTCGCCCTTCAAACTCGTCGGTCTCCACGGAGATCTCGTTTCCATCGAGATCAAGACCGACAAGATGGATTTGATTCGGTCTCGTAATCTCCCACGAGAGTCCTGGTACCGAGAGACATCCCTCTTCGTAGGTCCACTCCCCGTCTGACTCGACGATTGATGGATTGATGACCGTCAACGGCCCGTCCCCAATGTCATAGACAAAGATCCTCTTTTGGATTCCAACTTGGTTTGCTGCCAATCCGACGCCTGGCGCGGCGTACATCGTTTCAATCATGGATTCGACTAACGAGACAACTTTTTGATCAATGTCGGTGACCTCGGCCGCCTGGGAATTCAAGACGGGGTCCCCATAGACGCGGATCGAAGAAACACTCATGGATTCATCTTACCGTTGCCAGATCACACGGACTCGGGATCGACGCCAACTCGCACTCCTGCTTTTGGGCGAGGCGTGCCGGCTAAACAGTCCGAAAGCGCAGTGGTCGACTTCGCTTGAACCAAGAACTCTGTCTCGCCCAATGGGGCGCTCTGGCAGCCCTTCGCTTCTAGCAAGGTTGCGTACTCGAGAGCTCCAGGACCTTTGAGTCGAGCAAGTGATCCAAAAGGTGGGAGGTGGAGTTGGCGTCGCAGATCCACGTCCGCATCCACGACGAGATGCGGATCACCGTGTTCTGCGGCGACCACCACCGGGTGATCGAGCAGTCGGGTCTGAATCAACACCGCGCCACTCTCTGGCCTTGTTCGTCCTCCCACGAGTCGACCAGCACGACCAATCAGAGTGAGTGCCGAAATCTCTGCTCCTGCTCGAGGGGCCAAGAGATGATGATCAAAATCGAGAAGTGCGACGAGTTTGGCATGGCGAACTCTCGACAAGATCGCTTCTGTCCCCACTAGAGCGCGTGCACCTTTCAACGCATCAGGTCCGCTCGTGGCGGTGATTTCTTTTACGTTCACACCAAGAAGGGCTTGGAGCTCTACTGCGAGTTGAGCCGTGCCGAGTCGAAGGAGCTTCATGGCTGTTGCGCCACAAGAGCGACAGATCACCGGCCGAGAGGTTCCACAGCGTGGACACTCAAGCTTTTCGTCTAAGACGCACGATGACTCGCAGTTTTCACATCGGGCAATTTCAGAGCATCGTCGACACGCCACCAGTCGGGCCCGCCCTTTCCGATTCACGATGCAAGCCACAGCAACCTCAGAACTCTCAGCGTCAAGTGCTGCTCTGCTCATTTCGATCAAACGGCTCGACAGCATTCCCGAGCGAGGGTCTTCTTCGCGCAAATCAACGACCTCAACACGTGGCCAATGGGCACTCTCCGTAGTTTGATCGAGCTCTCGAAGCGTTGCACCGTTCATGACCAGAGCCGTTGGGGTGCTCGAGACCACGACACACGGGGCCTTGGCTTCGAGAGATCGCTGCCGAGCCATATCGATGACGTTCCACGTTGGTGCGCCTTCAGAAAAAAAGCGAGAATCTTCACCATCGAGAATCAAGATGCCAGCCAAGTGCGGTACTGGAGCGAAACAAGCACTTCGAGTGCCGACGACGACCGGCCAGCCTGCTCTTGCAGCTGGCCACCCATCTGCGAGATCGACGGCCGGGACTCCTCGTCGACTCAATCGAGCAACAAGGCGACGGCTGTAGCCCTTGCCGGGAACAAGGACGAGCAGGCTCTTTGGAAGTGTCGAGTCATCAAGGAGCTCTTTGACCATTCCCAAGAGAATGTCGAAGGGATCCATCACCGGGCCAACCCTGATGACACTTGGATTCAGGTCTCGAGCACACTCGATGCCAAGGACGCCGAGGGGTGACGTTGGCGCTTCGCTTGGCTCGAACCTTGGAGGTGTTGGTAGTGACCGCACAATTGTCTCAGGAGAGGCAGACGAGAGAAATCGTGCAGGCTGGCTTGCCCAGCGCCACGCTGCCCAGCGAGCGAGATCAATCACCTCAGGTGGTGGTCCAAACCCAAGAGATGCCTTCACTTTTTTGACGTCGTGCTGCGAATCAGCATTGCTCGCGTCGCTGACAATCCACCCTTTTACTGAACGACCATGAAGAGGGACTCGAACCCGACTCCCCACGCTTGTTGGTCCTACGAACTCAGAGGGAAGTTCGTAGTCAAGATTTTTTTCGATCGCGGCAACCTCCGTGAGAATGCCAACACGACGGATGGCATCGTCAGGCACCGCCAAGAACGTTAGAGACCCAGCGCCCGACGCATGTCGTCGGCTTTGGGTGTCTGCTCCCACGTGAACTCTGGCTCGGAGCGACCGAAGTGTCCGTAGGCAGCGGTTTTCTTGTAGATCGGACGGCGAAGATCAAGCTCTCGCTCAATTGCCGCGGGTCGAAGATCGAAGAGCTCGCGCACCGTATCTTCGATCTTGTCCGGATCGACCGTTGCGGTTCCAAAGGTTTCGACGAGGAGCGACACTGGTTGGGCGACTCCAATTGCGTAGGCCACCTGTACTTCGCAGCGACGCGCTGCTCCAGAGGCCACCACGTGCTTGGCCACCCATCGAGCAGCGTACGCAGCAGAGCGGTCAACCTTTGAAGGATCTTTGCCGGAGAATGCTCCACCTCCATGCCGAGCCATTCCGCCGTACGTGTCAACAATAATCTTTCGCCCCGTCAACCCCGTATCCGCGTGTGGTCCACCAAGTTCAAAGATCCCAGTCGGATTGACCAAGATTTCAACGTTGCTCGTATCAAGGTTTCCTGGAAGCAGCGGCGTGATCACGTTGTCTCGAAGGTCAGGAAGAAGCGTGCTCTCAAGATCAACGCCAGGAGCATGTTGGGTAGAAATTAAGACCGTTGAAATTCCAACGGGTTCACCGTCTTCATAGATAACCGAGACTTGCGTCTTTCCGTCAGGCCGCAAGTAGCCAAGTTGCCCGGAGCGTCGAACCTGCGTCAGCCGCTCAGAAAGTCGATGGCTCAGCCAGATTGGAAGCGGCATGAGATCTGGCGTTTCATCGCAGGCATACCCAAACATCATTCCTTGGTCACCAGCACCTTGGCCGTTCAGGATGTCCTCGCCGCCTTTTCCTGTTCGAAGCTCAAGTGCCGCATCGACGCCTTGGGCAATGTCGGGAGATTGACGGTCCAGGGTCACGAGGACTGCACAGGTTGAGCCATTGAACCCCTTGGCATCATCGTCATATCCAATTGCGTTGACCGTGTCTCGAACCAGAGTGGGGACGTCGACAACGGCTTTCGTGGTGATCTCGCCCGCAACGAGCACCATTCCAGTGGTCAAGAGTGTTTCGCACGCTACGCGGCTGGCCGGGTCTTGTTCGAGCATTGCGTCGAGCACTGCGTCTGAGACCTGGTCCGCCATCTTGTCAGGATGACCTTCGGTCACCGACTCTGAGGTAAATGTCGAACGCTTACTCATGACCTGCTCCTTGGTTTGAATTCAAATGACGCACCACCCTATCTAGAACTGCCTCGGCAACGGTGCGTTTCGACGAGAGGGCCACTGAAGTACTCATTCCATCGGCTTCCAAGATGCTCACAGCATTGGTGTCGTGATCGAATCCAACGCCTTCAGCGCTCACGTCGTTGACCACCAGGACGTCGCAGCCTTTCCGCTTGAGCTTTGCCGCCCCATTCTCGAGGGCATTCTCAGTCTCTGCCGCAAAACCTACGATCACCTGATCTGTGCTTCTCGCCTGAACGAGACCTGCCAAAATGTCATCGGTTGGCTCTAAAACAATCTCGAGGGCCCCTTGTTCTCTCTTGAATTTCGAATCAAGGATTACGCTTGGTCGAAAGTCGGCGACAGCAGCCGCCATCACGACGACCTCAGCCTCTTTCGCTTCTCGCAACATCGCCTCACCCATCTCCGCAGCACTTTCGACGCGAATCACGTCAATGCGGCCCGGTCCGTGCGTGTGAGCGGGAACCTGAGAGGACGTGACCAACGTGACCCGGGCTCCACGATTCGCCGCAGCTTCTGCGAGTGCGTGGCCTTGTTTGCCTGAAGAACGATTCGTGAGATAGCGAACGGGATCGATCGCCTCTCTGGTTCCTCCAGCGCTGACGACCACGTGGGTTCCCGCGAAGTCGCCGGTGGGGCGAGAGGCTCCAAGGATCTCGAGTGCACGTCCAACAATGACGTCACTGTCCTCTAAGCGACCAGCACCCTCATCGCCTCCGGCCAAGTGGCCAACTCCCGGCCCGACAACATGGACTCCCCTTGACGTCAAGATGCTCAGATTTTCTCCAACGCTTGGGTGTTCCCACATCTCTGTGTGCATCGCTGGCGCAACAAGGACGGGTGCTCGGGTGGCAAGCAGCGTCGTGGTTAAGAGATCATCAGCGAGACCGTGGGCATAACGCGCTAGGAGATGCGCCGTTGCTGGGGCGATCACAATGAGGTCAGCTGCTTGTCCTAAGCGAGTGTGGGGTATTGCAGAGAGTCCGTCATAGATTTCGGTCTGTGCCGGTTCTGAGGCAAGCGCGGTAAAGGTAAGCGGGGCGATGAAGCGAGTGGCGTCTTTGGTTAACACCGGCGCAACGTGACAACCAGCATCAACGAGTTGTCGACAGATTTCTACGGCCTTGTACGCAGCGATGCCGCCTGTGACTCCCAGAACGACGAATGGCTTGTATTCACTCTGCGTCATCTTCGCCTCCCCGCTGTTCGGTGGGTTTAGCTTGGAGAGTCTGTGTCGTCCTCAACGGCTTCGATAACTTCCACCGTCTCAACAACATCAACGACCTCATCGTCCACAACGACTTCAACAACTTCGACGACGTCAATCGTTCCGTCTGCTTCCTCGATCACGTCAATGACGTCGATCACGTCAACCACGTCGACTCCATCAGTCAATTCGGTCACTTCGACGATCTCGGTGATTGTCGCCGAGGTTTCACTCTCCCCAAGAGAGAATGGGTCGTCAGAGAAGCCAGAGGCTGCGGCATCGGCAGCAGCGGCAGCTTCAGCGGCCAACTCTTCTGCGTCGGGCCGGTGATACGTCACCTTGGACTGTGCGACTTCTTCAAAGGCGATCGACAACGGCTTCCCCGAGACTGACGTGACCTGAGGAGG
The DNA here is from genome assembly GCA_009699875.1 of Actinomycetota bacterium. Classification (GTDB taxonomy): domain Bacteria; phylum Actinomycetota; class Acidimicrobiia; order Acidimicrobiales; family RAAP-2; genus CAIUMH01. Next base: position 143,628 of record WLNI01000003.1, on the reverse strand, counting down.
AATGATCCTTCCGAGGACTTCTCCAAGGCCTTGGTAGTACGCATTGATCTCTCGCGCACGCTTCGCTCCGAGCGTGACCAAGGTGAATTTCGAGTCAACTTTGTCGAGGAGCTCCTCAACAGGAGGGTCCATCAATGTCATGCGCTTCGTGGCCATAGGGAATCGTTGCTCCTGGATTGGGGGCTTGGCTTCACCGACGGTGAGCCGTAGGCGTTCCAGTATACCGACAACCTCGGCTACCGCGAGATCGAGGTCATCATTGATCACGAAGTGATGGGCAATGGACCTTCCGATCTCGGTCTCTTTTCGGCCCTTTTCAACCCGGGCAGCCACCTTTTCCTCCGGATCCCCTCTCCCCCTCATTCTCTCTGCCTGGACCTCTTCAGAGGGTGGCAACAGAAGAATCACGGTTGCGGAGGGATCTCGCTCTAAAACCTGGAGGGCTCCTTCGACCTCGATTTCTAGGAGGACATCGTGCCCCTGTGGAGGATCTGCATCAGGGGTTCCATAGAGATGACCTAAGAACTCGGCCCACTCCAAGAACCCATCTTCGGCGATATGGGCTTCAAAGGCATCTTGGGCAACAAAAACGTAGGCATCGTTGGCTTCGCCCTGGCGAGGAGGACGAGTGGTCCAACTTTTACTCAACCAGACCCCGTGACCGCCTTCAACAAGACGTTGCGCCACCGTGCCTTTCCCGGTACCTCCCGGGCCGATCAAAATGATGCGGCGAGGGCTACCTGACAGTGACTTTAAGGAGTTCTGCACGTTGATTCGCTCCTAGACCTTGGACTCTTCGGGACTCGGCGATGCCAACTTGTTCGAGCACTCGACGAGCCTTGACTTTTCCAAGAGCAGGGAGTGACTCGAGCAAGGTCAGTACTCGCATCTTCGAGATCGCTTCATTCGAGGCGGACTGATCAAATATCTGTCGAAGCGAGAGCTCTGCACACTTCAACTGACGTTTAATTTCGGCACGCTCTTTTCGAATTCTCGCGGCCTTCTCTAGTGCTGCGGCTCTGTCCTGTGCGGTGAGGACGGGAGGGGTCGGCATGGGGGTGACCCTATCAGCGCAAAAGTAGTGGTGGCCCCACGAGCCCGTTAGCCAAGTGCTTCTTGTAGTTCATTCGCCAGCGTTTCTGCGGCGAGGCGAATCTCTCTCGTGCCTGGTCCGGCAGAGAGAATCGATCGAGAAGCGTTGACAAGCACTGAGTGTGGCGCACACCCCGCGAACAGTGCTCCGACGTCGCTGGGCGTCGCTCCCTGTGCGCCAACGCCAGGAACCAGAAAGGGGCCGTGGAGATCGCTGAGCGGCAGCGTCCCCGCACTTCGAGTCGCCCCAACGACTGCACCAAGAGAGCCGAAGGCCGCTGACTTAGCCGAGACCTCGGCGCTATTGCGGCCCCCGAGTTCTTTGAGCAAGGACTCTTCGACACTGTCGCCATCGACGGTGCGGGCTTCTTGGAGCATGCGACCTTCTGGGTTTGAACTCGCTACCACCACGAAGATTCCACGCCCACCGGCTCTGGCCTGGTCAAAGATAGCGTCCATGGCGCCGAGCCCCATATAGGCCGTCACGGTCAAGGCGTCGACTCGCAAGGGGCTTTCTTCAGAGAGCCAGGCGTCACCATAGGCCGACATCGTCGAATCTATGTCGCCTCGCTTTGCGTCACCGACGACCAGTATCCCGGCGTGTCGGGCCTCGTCGAGAACTCGTTCAAGGGCGCCAAGACCGAGTGCGCCATGGCGTTCGAAAAACGCAACTTGTGGCTTGATCGCAGCAGCGATTCCGGCCACCGCCTCGATCACACGTCGACCCATTGCTTCGACCCCGGCCGCCGAGTCGTCGAGGCCCCACTGAGAGAGAAGCGCACTCGAAGGATCAACTCCGACACACAGTGGGCTCGTGGTCGCGATGGCGTCTCGAAGACGAGTTCCAAATGACGTTGCGTTACTCATGTGCTGCACCAATAATCTCTTGGATGTGAGAGACGCCGTGTTTCGCCATCCATGAACGGATCTCTTCTTGCACACGCCACGGTGCTCGAGGTTCCGCAAGAGACGCCGTGCCAACTTGAACAGCTGAAGCTCCCGCCATCAAGAGTTCAAGCGCATCGTCGCCCCGCGAGACTCCACCAACACCAATGATCGGAAGTTCAGGATTTTCTCGTCGACATTCATAGACCGCTCGCACCGCAACGGCGTGGATCTCGGGACCCGAAACTCCCCCACCCCGACCCCCTAAGGCCACCTGTCGATCTTCGATGTCGATCGCCATTCCCATGACCGTATTAATCAAGGTGACGGCATCAGCCCCTGCGTGCTGGGCGGCTCGAGCAATGGCTGGAACGTCTGCAATATTTGGGCTGAGCTTCACCCATCGAGGGTGGCTATCGCCAACAGCGGAGACGACTTCAGAGGTGGCCGTGGCCGAGTGCGCAAACATCCGGGAGTGATCCTCAACGTTTGGACAGCTGGCATTGATCTCAATGGCGTCAATGTCCGCAGAGGCAAGCATCTTTCCCGCATCTTCATAATCCTGGACCGTCTTTCCCCAGACACTGACCACGACAAGGGCTCCACTCGCTCGAAGCCTCGGCAGATCGTCTCGCAGCCACGCAGAGATGCCTGGTCCTTGGAGCCCAACGCTGTTGAGCATTCCGTGTTCGAGGGGGCGCAGCCGTGGAGGTGGGTTGCCCTCCCATGCTTCAGGGCTCAGCGACTTGACGACCACCGCTCCAAGATCTTTCAGTCGGCCGTAGGCGGCGAGTTCGTCGGAGTGTCCAGACGTCCCAGACGCGGTCATCACGACACCGGGAAGAGCCAGCCCCGCGACCTCGGTGGAAATTGATACCTGCGATGCCCTCACGATGCAGCCTTTGCACCCGCATGAAGTTCTTGAATCGTGATCACTTCCAAGGGATGCGACGCCCAGTCGGCGATCCCCTGTGCTGCGGCGCGAGCTGCTGCCAAGGTCGTAAGACACGGAATCGCATGCTCGATGCAGGCTGCTCGGATGTGAGCCCCGTCGCTTCGCGGCCCTCTCCCTCGAGGGGTGTTCACCACGAGCTGCACATGGCCTTCAGCGATCAGCGACACCGCATCGGCTGCCACTGTTCCTTCGCCCACCTTTGCCACCAGTTGTGCAACATCGACACCCTGGTCTCGCAAGAAACCAGCAGTACCGAGGGTCGCGGCGAGCGAAAATCCCTGTGCAGTGAATGAGCGTGCCACGTCGAGGCCAGCTTCCTTGTCGCGATCAGCGAGCGAGAGAAAGATCATGCCGGACTCCGGAAGTCGAGACCCCGCTGCCATTTGGCTCTTGGCGAATGCCAGACCAAAGGTTCGATCAACTCCCATCACTTCGCCCGTCGAGCGCATCTCTGGTCCCAACAGCGTGTCAACACCGGGGAATCGGCTGAAGGGAAGTACCGCTTCTTTCACGCTGACGTGGTCGAAGACCTGTGGACTCGAGGGAATCATTCCCTCTTCTCGAAGGACGTCGAGGGAGCTTCCCGTCATGACGCGAGCAGCGACCGCTGCGAGCGGCACGCCGGTTGCCTTGGCAACAAAAGGAACTGTCCGGCTCGCCCGGGGGTTGGCCTCAAGGATAAAGACCTCGCCGTCCTTGACGGCGTACTGCACGTTCAAGAGGCCCACCACGCCAAGGGCGCTGGCGAGTTGCTTGGTCCATGCTTCGAGGGTTTCGATAGTTTCTGCGGCCAAAGATTGGGGAGGAAGCGCACACGCAGAGTCGCCTGAGTGCACGCCAGCTTCTTCGACGTGCTCCATGACGCCACCGATCATGACCTCGCCGTTTTGATCTCGAATTGCGTCGACGTCGACTTCAATTGCTTCTTCTAAGAACCGGTCGATCAAAATAGGACGCTCTTCGCTAACGCCCCCTTCTCGGGCGAGTGCTCCGTCACTTGAATCAGTCCCAAGCAACGTGTCCATGGTGGCGTCCAGCGACGCATCGTCGTAGACGATCTCCATGGCTCTCCCGCCGAGCACGTAGCTTGGCCGGACCAAGACGGGGTAGCCGATGGATCGCGCCATGGCTTTGGCTTCACTTCGTGTGGTGACCGTTCCCCCTGGGGGTTGCGCGAGTCCGAGTTCTTCAAGGAGCGAGTTAAACCGATTTCGGTCTTCAGCCAAATCGATCGAATCTGGCGAGGTTCCTAACACCAGGGCCGGATCGATGTCATGGGCCAACTTCAATGGCGTCTGTCCGCCAAGACTGACAATCACGCCGACAAGTGAGCCCGAGCCGATGCTGTGGCGTTGTTCGTTTTCTAACACTGCGAGGACGTCTTCTGCGGTGAGCGGTTCAAAGTACAGACGATCAGAGGTGTCGTAGTCGGTTGAAACCGTTTCGGGGTTGCAATTAATCATGATGGTCTCAAATCCTGCGTCTCTCAGCGTCATAGACGCGTGAACGCAGCAGTAATCGAACTCAATCCCTTGTCCAATTCGGTTTGGGCCAGAGCCCAAAATCACTACTCGCGGACGATCTGAGTTCGCGACTTCGTCCTCATCTTCATAGGTTCCAAAGTGGTAGGGCGTAAATGCTTCAAATTCGGCCGCACACGTGTCCACCGTTTTATAGACCGGCATGACGCCGGCGGCTCTTCGAATCTCGAAGACCTCAGTGGGCGTCATCGAGAAGAACTCAGCGAGTTGCACGTCTGAGAACCCGAGTCGCTTCGCTCGTCGCAAGAGCGCCCTGTCAATCGATGAGCGCTCAATTCCGGTGAGTTCTCGTGCTTCGTCAGTAATCAGCTGAATTTGTGAAAGAAACCATGGATCGATCTTTGTTTCTGCAGAGAGTCGCTGAACGCTGATTCCTCGGCGCAGGGCCGCCGCCACGCAGAACAGCCGTTCTGGTGTCGGCGAATCGCACACTCTGATGAGCTCTTCGTCATTGAGTTCACTCGTCTCTGCGTCTTCCTGCGCTCCGAGCACGCCACTTCGACCTTGCTCGAGAGATCGAACTGCCTTTTGGAGCGACTCAGGGAACGTTCTCCCAATAGCCATCACTTCTCCAACAGACTGCATCCGAGTTCCAAGCGTTGAACTCGAACCGGGGAGTTTCTCAAAGGCCCAGCGAGGAATCTTGGTGACGACGTAGTCAATGGTGGGCTCAAAACTCGCAGGGGTTGCTCTGGTGATGTCGTTTGTGATCTCGTCCAAGCGGTATCCCACGGCCAAGCGAGCAGCGATCTTCGCTATTGGAAACCCAGTGGCCTTCGACGCCAGCGCACTCGAGCGAGAAACTCTCGGATTCATCTCGATGACAAGTCGTTCTCCGTTCTCTGGGTTGACGGCGAACTGAACATTTGAACCACCGGTCTCAACGCCCACTCTTCGAAGACACGCGAATGCGTCGTCTCGCATTGCTTGATACTCAACATCAGACAGCGTCTGGGCGGGAGCCACGGTAATTGAATCTCCTGTGTGGACTCCCATGGGGTCAAAATTCTCAATCGAACAGATGACGACACAGTTATCTGCCACGTCTCTCATAACTTCGAGTTCGTACTCTTTCCAACCGGCAATTGCTTTTTCAACAAGAATTTCACTGACAGGGCTCGCAACAATCCCCTCACTCGCGAGTTGGACGAATGACGCTGGGTCTTGAGCAATCCCCGTTCCCTGTCCGCCAAGAATGAAGGAGGGGCGAACCATGATCGGATAGCCAATCTGGTCTGCAATGGAGATGGCCTCTTCCAGGGAGTGCGCGAATCCCGACTCTGGGCACTTGAGCCCAATTTCCTCCATGGCGATCTTAAATTTTTCTCTGTCCTCGGCGGTCTCGATGGCTTCTGGACGCGCGCCAATGACTTCGACGCCAAATTTCTCAGGGATGCCCTTGGCGACGAGCTCCATTGTCAGATTCAGTGCGGTTTGGCCTCCAAGGGTTGGAAGTAACGCGTCGGGCCGCTCTCGCTCGATGATTGCGGTGAGGACCGCAACATCGAGAGGTTCAACGTAGGTCGCATCCGCCGTCAAGGGGTCCGTCATGATGGTGGCGGGATTTGAATTTGCCAGGATGACTCGGTAACCCTCTTGTCGCAACACACGACAGGCTTGGGTACCGGAGTAGTCGAATTCGCACGCCTGACCAATGATGATCGGGCCAGAGCCAATGACCAAGATCGAAGAGATGTCGTTGCGACGAGGCATCTAGGACCTCGCTGCTTTCACTTGTTGGAGTCGACGCTCAAAGTCTTCAAAGAGGTAGGCCGCATCGTGAGGGCCGGGTCCAGCTTCAGGGTGGTGTTGGACGCTGAAGGCATCAGCTGACGCGACCGAGATTCCTTCGATCACTCCGTCATTCAGATTGACGTGGGTCACTTCTGCTCCAGGTATCGAACCGTCAACGACTGCGTAGTTGTGATTCTGTGCCGTGACTTCCACGTGGCCGGTTCGAAGGTTTTTGACAGGATGGTTTGAGCCGTGGTGACCAAAGGGCAGTTTGAACGTCTCCCCGCCCAAGGCGCTGGCGAGTACTTGGTGACCGAGGCAGATACCAAAAATCGGCAGTTTGCCAAGCAACGCCTCAACAGTCTCTTGGACGCCGCCGAGTGCACCAGGGTCCCCCGGTCCATTCGACAAGAACAGGCCATCGGGATTTAGCGAGAGGATCTCATCGGCACTCGTCGATGCGGGCACGACCTCGACGCTTGCGAACCCTGCCAAGTAGCGAAGGATTGTTCTCTTCACGCCAAGATCAAGCGCCACAACGGTGAAGGGACCTTGCCCCAGTGAGTAGCGCTCTCGGGTCGAGACCACAGTGGCAAGGTCTTGGCCATCAGTCCCCCGTGCCACCCGCGCCATCTCGGTGAGTTCATCGACGCTGCTCGTGCCAAAGGCGCCGGGAAGGGCCCCCGAATCCCGCAGGTGCCTCGTGAGGCGACGAGTATCAATCCCGGTGATCGCAGGGACATCGTGTTCAATCAGGAATGCCTCAAGCGACCCTTCGGATCGCCAGTTCGAATGGAGACTCGGGAGATCTCGCACGACAACTCCAGCAAGGTGTGCGCCCGCCGACTCGTCGTCGAGATCAGAGACGCCGTAGTTGCCGATGTGTGGATACGTAAAGGTCACGACTTGGCCTGCATAGCTTGGGTCGGTCATCACTTCTTGATAGCCACTGAGGGCCGTATTAAAGACGACTTCGCCACTCGCATCTCCTCCCTCAAGAAGGGATCCCGCTGCTTCTCCTTCGAAGCGAGTTCCGTCCGAGAGGACCAAATGGGCGACGCGTCTCCTCATCGCTGCGCTTCGCCGTCAATCACCACAGCGTCTCCTCGGGCAATCGTGTGACGCACTGCTCCTTGCATGACTCTTCCCGCATAGGGCGTGTTGCGTGCTCGACTCGCGAGTCTCTCGGGGTCGACGATTGGTCGAGCATCGAGATCAACGACACAGAGGTTGGCGTCGTCTCCTACTTCAACGTCTCCTCCATGCGCGCTGTGTCCCCCGAGTCGAGCATCGTGAGTTCGCAGCCGAGCGATCGCTGCGGGTCGGCGGCTGAGGACTTCGAAGATGCGAATCGGATCGGCTGACGCTCCCCCAAGTGCTTCTCTTGTCAGTGCGAAGGCCTGCTCCAAGCCAAGCATGCCGGGCGCAGCATCGGCGAAGGGTCGATCTTTGCTTTGGGGTGGGTGCGGAGCGTGATCGGTTGCTACCGCATCGAGAGATCCGTCGGCCAAGGCCAGCCGCAACGCGTCGACGTCTCGTTGGGTGCGCAGTGGTGGATGCACCTTGAAGAGCGTGTCGTAGGTCGAACAGAGATCTTGCGTGAGAATCAAGTGGTGTGGAGCAACCTCTGCGCTGACGTCGACACCTCGTTTTCGGGCATCGACCACAAGTTCCACCGAGCGGCCTGTCGAAAGGTGCAGGAGGTGCAGCTGACATCCAACGAGTTCAGCCAAGGCAAGATCTCTCGCCACCATCACTTCTTCGGCTAGCGCTGAGCGACCTTCGAGGCCGAGGCGCGCCGAGAGACTTCCTTCATTCATTGACCCCGTACCGGCCAGCGCCTCGTCTTCACAGTGATCGGCGACCACCACGCCGAGGCCTCGTGCGTACTCCATGGCCCGACGCATCAAGCCGGAATCTTGGACTCCCATTCCGTCATCCGTAAACATCGTCACGCCCAGTGCGGCCATCTCGGCCATGGGAGCGAGCGAGTGACCCTCCCTGCCCCGGGTGAGAGCCCCCGCTACTTGCACGTCGATACCCGTGAGTCGACCCAAGGTCAAGACTTGGGCGACGACGGCTGCGCAGTCGATCGCCGGCGTCGTGTTGGGCATGGCCACGATGGCGCTGTAACCGCCCAGCGACGCTGCCCGTGCTCCTGTGGCGACGGTCTCAGCCTCTTCCCCACCTGGCTCTCTCAGATGCGTGTGGAGATCGACAAACCCTGGCCCTACTAAGCAATCACTGGCGTCGAGGACTCGAGCATCGCTGGGTGCCTCAATATCGATGCCAACTCCCGTGATTTTCCCATCGACGACGAGGACGTCTTCTCGCGCAAGGCGATCAGTATGGACGACGGTTCCACCGCGAAGCACGAGAGATTCAGCCATCTTCTCCTCCAGAGCTTGACGAGAGGGCGAGGAATAACACGGCCATGCGAACAGGGACGCCGTTGGCGACTTGTTGACGTACGAGACATCGTGGATCGTCGGCCACCCGTGACGCGATTTCGATTCCTCGAACCATTGGACCCGGATGCGTCATGAGCGCCCCAGGCTTGAGATTCGCAGCTCTCGCTTCTGACATTCCATGGGTCATCGTGAACTCATGAAGTGAGGGGACGAACGATCCTGACCCTCGCTCTTCTTGCATGCGCAGCAGCGAGACAACGTCAGCGTGTCGAACAGCCTCGTCGACGTCGTCGACCACCTTGACCGGCCAGCCTTCGAGGTCCGTCGGGAGCAGGGTCCCGGGGGCTGCCACACTGACAGTGGCTCCCGCAGTTGTGTAGGCCTGAATCTGACTTCGTGCGACTCGGCTGTGGCGAATGTCTCCAATGATGAGAATCTCGAGCCCGTCAAAGATGCTCAATCCTGATCCTTCTGAACTGCGACCCTGCGCACTTGCCAGTGCTTGGCGCAAGGTGAAGAGATCGATCAAAGCTTGCGTGGGATGTTGATGCGAGCCATCCCCGGCGTTGATCACTCGAGCCCTCTCGACCCATCGCGCCACTTGCTCGGGGGCACCGGCACTCGAGTGGCGCAACACCACCGCATCAATTCCCATCGCCTCGATGGTTTCCACGGTATCTCGGAGCGACTCGCCTTTCTTAACCGAACTCGACGCCACCGCAAGCGAAAGGACGTCTGCCGAGAGCCTCTTTGCTGCGGTTTCAAAACTCAGTCGAGTTCTCGTTGATTCTTCGAAGAACAGAGACGCCACTACTTTGCCTTTAAGCGTTGGAACCTTTCGCACGCTTCGTTTCTCGACTTCACCAAACGCTTCTGCCACCTCGAGAATTTCTTCGATTCCTTCTGCGTCAAGGTCTTCAATGGAGAGCAGATGTTGCCCAGAGAGACTTGCGACGCTCACAGTGATTCCAGTCGTCCAAGCGTGACGCCATCGAGAGTGACGTCGACTAGTTCATCTCGAGCGGTTGGGAGATTCTTTCCAACGAAGTCGGGGCGAAGCGGAAGTTCCCGATGCCCCCGATCGACCACGACCGCGAGCTGAATTTGAGCAGCTCTTCCAAAGTCACCCAGGGCATTCAAGGCTGCTCGAATCGTTCGACCGGTAAACAACACGTCGTCGACCAAGATCACAATTTTTCCGGTGAGATCTCCAGGGATGTCCGTCGTCGCTTCTGGGAGTACCGGTCGAAGCCCGATGTCATCTCGATAAAACGCCACGTCGAGCGAGCCGACTGGCGGAGCGTTTCCTTCAATTTCGAGAAGGAGTTCGCCGAGCCGCTCAGCTATTGCGACACCACCGGTTTGGAGCCCTATCAGGACGACATTTTTGAGGCCACGGTTTCTCTCAACGATTTCGTGCGCCATTCGAAGAATGGCACGGCTGAGGTCGTCTGCATTCAGAACGTCAGCATGAGGCACAAATACGGACCCCAAGGGGCGCGTATGTCTTCGCTCTCGATCAGCCACTTTCTCCTCCTCACCGTACGAGCCTCACAGAACCCGTTTGACGATGACAATGACGAATATAGCAGAGACTCTCCTCAGAGCGCTAGTGGAAGAACAGACGCACAGCCACACTCTGGCCTCAGCGAGAGGTCCTGCGGCGTCTTAAGCGAAGAGAACGGTAACGAGTGCAAGCACCGCTGAGCTGAAGGCAACCCACACAAAGAAAATCCGTGACAGGTGAACCTGGAACCAACGTCCGTCCTCATATTTCCCAATCCTGGAACGGTTGAACAGGCCGAATCCAACGGTCAGGGCCAATAAGAAGTGCGCAATGTTTGAGCCCATGTAGAACTCAAAGGTCGAGGCATAGGCTCCTTGAATCGTCGTGAACGGCAAGATCTGGAACTGAACGATCTGCCAGACGATGGCTGCGACGACAAAGACAACGCCAAGACCCAGCAGTGGGGTCACGCCCTTACGGGTGCCGCCTTGTCGAGCTTGGACTTCGGCAAACCACACAAAGGCTGCTGCGATGATGATCAGCGCTGCGATGGCGAGTGTGTGAAGCGGTGCGGCGGTGGCGATCTCGTGAGTGATGGGATTACCCAAACCGTCCGTACAGATATTTGTCGCCGTTGGGCCACCTCCAGCAATTGACTGAGGAGACTGAGCCGTACAGTCGGCCCCTCGCCACATGCCCGCCGTATTGTTCGCTCGAAGATAGAACCAGAAGAACAACTCGAGCATGAAGAACACCGCGTCTCCAAAGATGAAGAGCCAGACCGCAACATGTTCTTTGCGATGCTTCTCTTGCGGTGTGTCGTGATAGCCACCTCCGCCTTCAAAATATCCGGTGTGCTCGTGGCCGTGGTCAGTGACAGACATCAGTGAGCCCCTCCTGTGGTTGAACCAGCTTCGGCGCTCACGGGTTGTGGTTGTCTCTGCGGTGCTAGATCATCTTCGCCGTAGCCGTAAGGGTCTGACGTGACCACAGGGTCAACAAGGAAGTTTTCAAGTGGCGGTGGCGACGACGTCTGCCATTCGAGTGATTTTGCGTGCCATGGGTTCGCTGGCGCCTTCACCCCGTGTCTCCACGAGGAGATAATGGCATAGAGGAAGACGATCCATCCGGTCATCAAAATGTAGGCACCTACGCTCGACATGTCGTTGGCGTGTTGGAAGATCTGAGCGTAGTTCGCCACTCGGCGAGGCATACCTTGGAATCCTTCCCAGAATTGACCCAGATACGTAATCTGGATTCCCGCTGCAATGATCCAGAAGGCAGTCTTTCCAATGCGCTCGTTGAGCATCCTTCCGGTCATCTTTGGATACCAATAACTCACCGCTCCGGCAGCTCCGATCATTCCCCCACCAAGCAAGGTGTAATGGAAGTGAGCAGTCACGAACATGTTTCCGTGGAAGTACTGATCGACCGGGACGTCAGAGAGATAGATACCTGTGATTCCACCAACGATGAAGTTGAACAAGAACAGATATAAGAAATACATCGGTAATCTCGTCCAGATACTTCCTCGCCAAATCGTTCCCACCATGCAGAGGAAGACAATTCCCGTCGGGATTGATATCAGCTCGGTGGTCAGCATGAACGGATCCGCCAGCGTTGGTGCCCATCCCGTCGTAAACATGTGGTGAGCCCACACCATGATCGCGAGAGTCGCTATACCGATCACACCTGAAACCATCACCTTGTAGGCGAACACAGGCTTTCGAGAGAACGTTGAGGCAATTTCAATCAGCGCACCAACCGGTGGGATCAAGATGACGTAGACCTCAGGGTGACCCATGATCCAGAAGGTGTTCTCGTAGAGCCAACCGGTTCCACCTTGCATCGCCACATAAAAGCTCGTACCCACGACGCGGTCAGTGATCATTGCGGACTGCGCCATCAAGAACGCTGGCATGGCGTAGAGGCCGAGTCCACCAGCAATGATCGATCCCCACACAAAGATGGGGAGTCGTCCAGGCGTCATTCCCTTCGTCCTCATTGTGAGCACGGTTACCAGCGTGTTGATTCCAGCCACCGTTACTGAGAGCACAAAGGTACAGATGGTGATCGCAAAAGCGTCCATTGCCGGTGGTGCTTGCACGGCGAGTGGCGCGTAGGTTGTCCATCCGGCTGGAACCCCACCAAGAAGAAAACTTCCAAGAATCGGTGGGACCGCTGAGACGACAAGCCAGAAACTCAGGGCGTTCAACCGAGGGAACGCCATGTCCTTGGCGCCAATCATGATTGGCATGATGAAGTTGGCGAACGGTCCTGACACCATGATGATCGTCGCAATAATCATGATCATTCCATGAATCGAGACAATTGAGTTATAAGTCTCAGGAGACATGAATTGCGAGTTTGGCGTCAAGAGCTGCGTCCTGATCATCATCGCTAACGTTCCGCCGACCCCAAAGAGGACCATCACTAAAACCAGGTACTGCGTTCCTACAACTTTGTGGTCGGTGCAGAACTTGAAGTAGCGCTTCCAACCTTGACCGACGCCCGCTCCATAGAGCTGATCTTCATGGTCTTCGTCGTGGCCCAAACTCCAACGGAAGATTGCATTGAACGATCCGATTCCAATGTTGAAACCAACCACCCATGACACGAGGGTCACGGTAACCACCATGTCTGATCCCCAGTTTGAGCTTTGCAAGAGCGCATGGGAGATAACCCACCCGATCACGGCTGAGAGAATTCCGACGATTAACCCAGTCGCAAAGTTCTGGTGACGGTAGAGCCCTCCAGCCTTCGGCCCGAGTTTCGTATCTTCGGCTAGCGGTGCAGTCATGGTCACAGTAACTTCCCCCTCTACTTCGCGCTCATCGCATATGAATGCACCGACGTTGCCGATGCTCCATGGCTCACAAGCCATGCATTGAATTGCGCTTGCGTCACTGTGGTTCCTGTTGTTTCCATGTATGCGTGGTTCAACCCACAGATCTGACTACATCGAACATCAAACGTTCCCAATTTGTTTGGCGTCGCCGAGATGAGCGTGGTGACGTTTGGGTTCGCATCAATTTGGACGCCGAGTTGGACCGGCCAGAAGCCGTGCGTGACGTCTTCACTGGTCACGTGAAAGTGAATCTGTCGACCCTCTGGAACAATGAGCTGCGTCGAGGTGACGCCAGTCCCAGGATACGAGAATGTCCACTGCCACTGTTGGCCAGTGACATTGACTTGCATAGCGTTCTGCTGCGGTGCGAGTTCTGACGAGAGTTCTGCCATTCCCCACACCAGGAGGACGACCACCAAAATAACTGAGGTGCCCAGCCAGATCGTGGTGGCAATCGTTCCACCTCGAATGGGTGGGCCATCTTCTGGTGGAGTGTCGCTCTTTCCACTCTTTTTTCGCCATCCCACAATGCTGTAGAGAGCAATTCCCCAGACCACCGCAGCAACTGGAGCAGCCAGCGCCGTAAAGAGAATAAACGTCGTCTTCACATCTTCTTGTTCAGCCGACATATTTTCTGGGAACAGGTGACCAGGTGCAAAAAATGCGAGGAGTAAGCCAATGATGGTCATCGGTACCCAGATGATCAACACTTTGCCTGCGGGTCGCTTCCACAGGGGTCCTCCCCGGAAGACAGGTTCTACAACTGCAGCAATCTCGTCACGCTTCTCCTCAGACGACATGGATGTACCCCGACATGTAGCCGTAAGAGCTCATAGCCCCACCAAATCCACCGACTCCAGATCCACAGGGGAACTCACAGTTCCATGAATAGAGACCCTTCGTTCCTGAAATGAATGAGAAGTCCACAGTCACTCCCCCCTTGTCGTTCACCGCTTCGTCGCCCAACTTTGAGGAAGGCGCTGGCACGCTCACGAAAAAGTTAGGATCAACCCCCGGGAGTCCACGCACTGTGAACGAGTGTGCCATGTTGCTTGGATCAATTCCGTCGACTACCTCTCCATTAATGTTGGCTTTTCCGCCAACTGTTCCTTGGACTTTGGCAAAGAAAGCATTGTTGACTACTTCTCCCGAGTCATACTGCACCCAGTGGATGGTGACGACAGAGTTTGCTGGCACCTGGAATTGATTATTCGGAGCGTATGCGGGCCAACCTTCATTCCCGCCAGGATGCACAGGCTTTCCGTTCGGGAGATTTCCCGCAGCACTTGGTTCAGTGACAAAGTCCAGGGTGACGTGTTGGTAGGTCTTGCCGTTCACGGTCACCGTACCGTCAGACTTTGCGACTTGCGTTCCCGCCGGAGCAACGTACTGCTGACTGTGGAATCCGACGCCAACCGCGGCAATCAAGATGGCGCCGATCAGTACCGTGATGACCCCCCACAAAACCTTTTTCATCGCTTCCCCTCTGCAGGCCTCAAGTTTCTGAGAACTAACTAAGAGACACCATTGCCCACCTTGAGGCAAGATGCAACTATTACAAGCCATAGTAGTAAGACGTAGGCCTTCTTTGGACTGTCCCTCGGCTCGGCTTGACGGGATACGGTCAAGGGCGTGGTGAGCAGCGAAAAGGTCCGAAATCCAGAGCGAATAAGGGGTCGCCCCGCTCTTCGCTTCCACGTTGGGCTCATTTTGTGCCTCGTCATCTGCATTCCGGCCTTTCTTTTCGAGCTCTCTCGGGCACTCGGAGGAAATTCGCTCAGTTGGGCCTACGTCTTCGAGTGGCCGCTCTTCACTGGTTTTGGCTTTTATATGTGGTGGAAGTTGCTCCACGAGGGATCAGAAGATGCAAAACGGAGAACTCGACTACAAGCTGCTGCCGAATCACCCGCGTCTCAAGAAGATGCGATTCGCCTCGACGCATGGAATACCTACCTCGCTCAACTTCATCGCGAGTCAGAAGATGATCCGAACGGCCCCCCTTCTCAAAGGTAGAACTCCGCTTCGAGACCAACGAGGATTAGAGACGACCGAGGGCTCTTTCGAATGCCTGTTCAACGCTGCCGTTCTCTCGAATCAGCCGTCGGGTAATAATGACGAGTGCAGGAATTGTCCAAAAGTCTCCGCAGATCCAGAGAATTCCCGCCGCGACTTGTTGATCATGGAACGCCTGGGTTGCGCCAAGCATTTCGATGTTCATTGAGTACCAGGCGCCATGGGAAAAGATCGACAACGCCATAGCGAGCACCAGCATCTCGAATGCCGTCACCACCACCGAGAGCACCTGGAACTTTGTCGTTCCTCTCGGCCCCACCGGGTGGCTCCCCAAAATGATTCGCCAAAAAAGATATCCGACAATGACATAACTTGGCCCCATGAGCCAGGTGTGGACCCATGGGTTCCACGACGCCCAGTTATAGAACTTCGGTAGATGCCAAAAAATCATGGTCCCGTTGAAGAGGACAAGCGCCACGAACGGTGCGGTGATAAAACCGGTGATTCGCGTTGTCACGTTTCGAAGCGTTCCGAAGTTCCACCAGCGAAGGAACGATCGCCGGGGCCCAACAGGGAGTGCAAAAAGGGCGGGGACCCAAGGGGCTCCGAGAATAAGAATGATCGGTACGTAGAACATCTCAACGACGTGGATCACCATGTGGAGTCCCAAGTACTTCATGGAAGTCCCCATCAATGGGCTCGAATCGATCACGCAGACGAGCGCTATTCCAAGGTCGTAGAGCACGCCTCGTAGCCGCCAGGAGCGAAACCGTGAGCCTGGCATTCGCTTCTTCAGCCGGGCCAGTCCACACTCTTCGATCCCTATCAAGACAATTGCTGCCAGCCAGAGCGGCGACAGTGTCCATCCGCTCTCCATGGCGGCGTTCATTGAGTTCATACTAAGAAAATAGCCCCAGAAATTTTCCACGTCATCGAAGCGGTCCTCCTGGGATTGTCCTTGTGATCTTTCTACGTTGACGATCCATAGGGAATGGTCACACTTACAACACTGAGAGTCTTCCACGTCCCAGATGCGCTCAACCCCTGAATCGTTGCCTTCCCCCGAGAAATCTCGAATGCACGCAGTGACGCTGAAGCAAGCATTGTTGTCCCTTGCGAGACAACGGCTCTCGTACTCAACGGGAGAACCGAAGAGACTGCTTTGATTTTCTTGCCCGGTGTCATAATCGCCGCGGCGACGTGCTTGGTCCCCGCCAGCGCCACGATGTCGCTACGCACTCCTCCGATCTCATTAGAAACTGCCGTGGAGCGTAGCGTTGAATACATAAATGGCAGTGGTGCCGAGAGGAGGACCGAAGATCCTTTGACATAGATTGAGCGAAGCGCTGCTTTCATACCGCCCGTGCGCACAAGGGCCACGACACCCGCTCCACTCGGATCAATCCGTACCACGGCGCAGGGGCCAACTTTTGATGTGAGAGAGCCGGTCCATGTCGAACCAGATCGAATCAAGACCCCAGTTGTCCCCGATGCCGCACATCGAACGCCAAGGGCGAGTGATTCATCGCTCTGAATCGCAATTCCCGTTATGGCCTGAACGCCGCAGCGTTTCCCCGCTGACGTCTTCTTCAGCGCCGAAAGAGATGTCACTGTCGTGAATGGTTGTGTTGGGCCACTCTGCTCCAGGACAGAACCCTTCGTCGTCACAAGGAAGAACGCGCCGCTATGAGGGCTTTTGGCCATCGCTGAAGGTGCCTTCAAGAGTGACGTGACTGCTTCGCCATCTTGGCTTGAGACGCCATCGACAAGGCGACTCAGCGCACTGAGATGGAGGGCATAGTAGGGCAACACAGCGATCGCCCCATTCGAAGGCGACGACAAAGTGACTCCCCCATTCGTCGCTATTCCAGGCGGCGTCGAGAGACTCCATGATGAATCAGAGCGAGACGTGAAGGTTTGGAAAAACGTATTCTCTGGGTCGTTCAAGTTCCCCATAGGAACTATCGACATCGAGGTGCCAGAGTCATTTATGCCACCAGCGAGCGGAGGCGCGGTGGACGTCGACATTGATGGCATCGACGACATCGAACCCATGGGTGGCATGGCTCCGACGGGAGAGGTCAACAACGCCATCGATGCTGCCACGAACGCGACGCTTACCCCGGTTGCTCTGCGTACCATCACTTTGAGGCTTTCTGCACCTCAGAGACGATTAACGAAACTGCTGATTGACTTTCGAGGGTATTGACACTCCCTTCGGCAAGGGCAGTCCATGTTGCCGTTATGTTTCCCGAGGAGTTAATGACATAAATGGATTCAGAGTGTGCCGCCATTCCTCCTCCAGGAAGGATCTCAACTCCAACACCGTAGGCGTCCCATACTGACTGAAGTTGAGCTTTTGTGCCGGTCAGAAAATACCATTCATTCCAATTATTCAGTCCTTCAGCTTCATCGAAAGCTCGTTGGGTTGCGGGAGATCTATAGAGAGGATTTGCGTTAATTGCAACAAACTCAATAGTTGGGTCATTTCCCAACTGCTGGCTCGCAACTTTCATCTCTTGTGCTTCAATTGAACACTCTGAAGTACAGACCGGATCAATAAATGACAGAACAATGGTCTTGTTATGTTGATCACTCAATGTGAAGCGTTTGCCTTGTTGGTCGATCAGCGTAAAGTTTGGGGCCGGTGTATTGAGTTCCTGGACGCCAGATCCGGTTGCTGCGGCGACATCAGCTGAGGTCCCCGGGAGAACGCCAATCAACAGCATCGGAACCGCCCCAACCAAGAACACCATCGTCGCAGCAATCGCTCCAACAAAACGCAGTGAGCGTGTCTCTCTGCTCTCTTGGACAACAGGAATCTCCTCAAGGACAACGACCTCCCTGGCATCCTTCGCCAAAAGATAGGCACCCCCCACAATGAGAGCAGAGGGGATCATTGAGTTGAGATCAGTCCCCATTCCACCAAAGACGGCGAAGTCTTGAACGAGGACCCAGTCGATAATCGACAAAGCGACATAGACAATTGTTCCCCACCGCATCCAGCTCACCTTCCCTGAGAGAAAGCCAAAGGCGGCCAGTGCGAGCACCACGACAACGAGGGTGTTGTAGATCCATGAAGAATTCGTGGTGAATGTTTGAAACCAGTGTTGAATACTTGCGCTAAATCCCGGTTGGGAGACCGACCCCATCTCGCTGGCCATGCTTGGGTACGCTCCATCTTTTCCCCCACCCCAAAATCCGCGACCGGGCCACGCCTGGAGTATCGCAAAGTACGCGAGCCCGAGACCCAGCACTCGGCTCACCCACAGAGAAAACGATTGTCTCTTTAACATCATGGGCGGCAGACCAATCGCCACTCCGGCCAGCACATAGAAAAAGACAGCCCCAGGAGCTCCAGTGGTCCAACTGATCGGCGCCATAAACAAGGTGCCGAGTGCGTTCCCAAAAATCCAAACATTCAGAGCCCACGCCGCCGAGGCCCATCCGGCGGCACGAGAGGCCCAACCCCGATTCGCCACGAGGAGCCAGAGTCCTAAGCCAAGTTGCAGCCACACGGTCGCCGATGCTGCGAGCACGGGGTGGCGAAGCCACGCATCGGTACCAAAGGTCACCAGACTCGAGACCCATGCAGGCGCTGACGCCGCCGTTGGCGTCACGACATTGTCTGGCAAGCCAATCGGCATCTGCGGCTGAAGTTGCAGCAAACCATCAATGACCCAGATCACACCGAAGCCAAGACGCAAGAGGCGACGAACGGCTGGCTCTTGGGGGAGATCGAATCCTGATTCGAGGGCCTTGCTTGCTTGGCGTCGAAGCACAACGGTGCTAAGAATCGCGATCGCCAACATGGCGACCGCGATCACAATGAGCTCTTGAAGCAGCGCCGTGTTGAACTGCGCCGTAACATAGGAAGAGTTCGTATTGACCGATCCACCCATTCCCGTCAAGGAAACCACCTCCTTATCTCTTGGGACGACTTAGTGTACGACCACCGAGGCAGGCGCGCTAGTCACCAGATTTGCTACTCCGAGGAGGTCAGCGATTCTCTGGGTGGAAGTGTGGCGACGATTGCTGCCAGGATGCCATTCACAAAGGATCCTGAGGACTCAGTAGAGAACATTTTGGCTAATTCCACCGCTTCGTCGAGGACGACCGCAACGGGTGGCGGATCATCACTCAACAACTCAGCCAATGCGAGCTCCATCACCAAACGATCGATTACCCCAATGCGATCAAGTGGCCAGTTCGACGCAGTGGATTCGATCAGCGCCAGCGACGCATCATGGTGTTCGCTCGCCGACGTAACAAGCAGTGCGCAGTAGGGATCCGGAGGAAGCGTGAGTCCCTCAAGCACCTCACGTGGGTCAATCTGTTTTGCTGCTGCTTCATAGAGCAGGCTCAAGGCACGCTCTCTCGCCTCTCGGCGCTCACTGATGCTCATCAGATTCTCAGAGTCGCAGCACTAGGCGCGAGTCAAATACTCGCCGCTACGGGTATCGACTTTGATCACTTCGCCTTCTTCGACAAAGAGTGGAACTTGAATGACCAAACCCGTCTCAACGGTGGCGGGCTTTCGGGCCCCCGAAACTCGATCGCCCTGGACTCCCGGTTCAGTTTCGGTCACCGTCAACTCCACTGATGCTGGGAGTTCGATCCCCACGATCTCTTCGTTATAGGTCTGCAGGTTGGCTCCATCCCCGACTTTGAGATACAGGGCCGCCTCCCCGAGTGTGGCGGGTGACACCGTTGTTTGATCAAAGGTCGTGGTGTCCATGAAGACATAGTCGTCTCCGTCTCGATAAAGGAACTGGGTGTCTCGCTTGTCAATGATTGCTTGATCAAGTTTTTCATCGGCTCGGAAGGTCCGCTCAATCACGGCACCAGTACGTGTGTTCCGAAGTTTTGTTCTCACGAATGCGCCACCCTTCCCAGGCTTGACGTGTTGGAACTCAATCACCGTAAAGAGCCCATCATCCAGGTTGAGCGACATGCCATTTTTCAGATCGTTTGTCGAGATAGCCATTAGGCAACAACATCCTTTGTAAATCTTGTCAGGGGCTCAGCAATGCCGTCGGTCACCACTAGCGTGTCTTCAATTCTGACACCACCGACTCCCGCAACGTACACGCCTGGCTCGACGGTCACGACCACGCCCGGGGCCAATGTCGCCGTTCCTTGCGCTGCGACCCAGGGCATCTCATGGATATCGAGCCCCACACCGTGTCCCGTTGAGTGTTCAAAGTACTCCGCCATGCCACCTTGTTCGATGACTCCTCGACAGACCCCATCAATGTCGCTCGCCTGAACACCAGGAAGCACCGCGTTCACGCCAGACGACTGCGCACGCGTAACGAGATCGAAGATCTCTTTCAATTTTCCAGTGGGTTGACCACCAACGACGAATGTTCGTGTCATGTCCGAGCGATAGCCCTCAAACGTTGCCCCAAAATCGACGACGACAGGGTCGCCGACCTCGATGATGCGCTCGGTGGGATGGTGATGAGGTTTCGCTGAGTTCTCCCCCGCTGCCACGATGGTTTCGAACGCCACCGACTCAGCTCCTCGGCCGCGCATCGCCGAGTCCAAGGCGAGGGCAAAGTTTGACTCACTGATCGGAGTCGTCCCCGTGCCACTCATCAATGGCAAGACGTCACCAAGCGCCTTGTCGGCGATGTCGGCGGCATAGCGCATTCGATCAATCTCTCCAGGATCTTTGACTTCTCGAAGTCCTTCAACCACCCCGGACGTAGGAACGAGTTCTCGAGCTAGGCGCTTTTCCCACGCCGTCGATTGGGCCCAGGTCACCTCATCGGCTTCAAGGCCGATATTTGCGCAGTTGATCAGCACGCCATCAAGCGCTTTTCGCTGTTCATCCATGCCGCCAATGACGATCTCAATGAGATCCGAAACCCCCGCCGCGTTGACCTGCTCTTGTGACTGCGTGCGATACCTTCCGTCGGTGCTCAACAGCACCGTCTCGGGGGTCACGATGACCACGCCAGCTGATCCCGTGAAGCCAGTGAGGTAGCGAACATTCGTCAGATTCATGACGACCAGCGCATCGATGTCGTTGGTCGCAAACAGCGCTCGAAGGCGTTCAATTCTTCCACGCACGTCGAGCGGGTGCATTGTGGCTAGGAGATCAGCGAGCTCGCTCATGAGCGACCAAGCAATGACGCCACTGCCTCGATGGCGAGTTCGTACCCAAGATTTCCGAATCCTGAAATCGTGCCATCGGCGACGGGAGCGATGACCGAAAGGTGACGAAACTCCTCCCGGGCCCCTGGGTTGGAAAGATGAACCTCGATCACGGGGCCAGAAAATGATTTCAGCGCATCATGAATGGCCCAGGACGTATGTGTCAGTGCACCAGCATTAATCACGATGGCCGCCGACTTGCCGGTGGCTTGATGAATAAATTCAATCAGCTCACCTTCATGATTGGACTGTTCATGATGGAGGCTCAGCCCGTGTCGTGCCGCAGCGTTCTTCGCTGTTTCGACGTGGTTCTCAAGAGTCTCGGTGCCGTAGATCTCTGGCTCCCTCGCACCCAAGAGGTTCAGATTGGGCCCAGAAAGCAACAAAATCTCAGTTGCTGATTCACTCATGCGTTTGCTCCCATCTCCTTCAGCGTAGCGAGGACCACGCCAGGATCAAGCCCGGAGACTGGCTCCACCCCGTTCGGGCCATCAAGAACAAAGGTCAAATCATGGTGGGCCTTCTTGTCTCTTGCCATGGTGGCGACCAGTTCTTCAGCGGAGAGGCCTGGCGGCAAGGATCCACGAAGTCCAAAGCCTTCGATGAGTTGATGGTGGAGTGCCACCCGCTCTTGATCGATGCGACCGAGTCGATGAGCCAGTTCAGATGCAAAGACCAAGCCAATGGCGACCGCTTCACCATGAACGAGCGCACTCGTGGTGGTGGCAAGACCTTGGGCTCGTTCCGCGAGCCCAACCGCCTCGAGGGCATGCGCCAAGGTATGTCCATAATTCAGCGTCATCCGTGCACCCGCTTCGCGTTCATCGACAGCAACCACCGCTGCCTTAATGGCGACACAGCGCTCAACTTGGTCGTCGAGGTCTAAGGAGAGAATCTCGAGCGAGGGAGTTCCTCGGCCAAGAAAGGCATACTTCGCCATCTCGCCTCGACCGCACGCCCACTCCCTCTCAGGCAACGTGGCCAGGAGTTCAGTGTCAGCGATCACACCGACGGGCTGCGAAAAGGCTCCGATTAAGTTCTTACCTTCGGGAAGATTGACTCCCGTCTTTCCACCAATCGCAGCATCAATCTGGCCGAGCAGGGTGGTTGAGACGCTGAGGTAATCAACGCCTCGATGGAACGTCGCAGCTGCGAAGCCAGCAACGTCGCTGACCAAGCCTCCCCCAACCCCGATGATGATGTCGTGGCGACTGAGTCCCATCTGAACGAACGAACGTGACAACGCTTCGATGGTCGCCAAGGACTTCGCGTCTTCACCCTCTCCGATGGTGAGCACTTCACACGTGATGCCTGGGTCGATATCGCGCAGTACCCCAAGATCAATGAGCGATGCCTGGGTCACCACGACAGCCAGCTGCGCCTTCGGCGATTCCTTCTTCACCATTGCGCCAAGATCTCGACGAGCACCCTCCCCAATCTCGACCTTGTAAGGGCGTGGCATGACTTCGACAGTGACGGTGTTCATGATGAGCTGCCGACTCGTTCAAGGATCTGGTCGGCTATCTCCTCGACACTCTTTTCGTCCACGTTCATCGTCAGATCGGCCACGCGCTCATAGAAGAGACGTCGATGGCGATCAAGCACGGTGAGTGAAAAGAAGGGGTCCTCGCCGAGCAGCGGTCGCTCGTGCGCGTTCTCACCGATTCGCTCAAGGGCGACTGGTACCGATACATCCAAAAAGACGACGGGGGCATGCTCTTCGAGGAGCAAGCGTGCGTCATCGTGCGTCACAATGCCACCTCCGGTCGAAATCACGACTCGCTCCTTCGACGCGAGCGCCTCTTTGAGGGCAACAAACTCAAGAGAGCGAAATGCTTCTTCGCCTTCTGCAGCGAAGAGATCGGCAACACTCGCCCCCGTTGAGGCTTCGATCATGCGATCGGTATCGAGGTGTCGAAGGGACGCCTTGTTCGCCAGTTCAGCGGCCACTGACGACTTTCCTGCACCCATCAGGCCAACCAAAACAAGCGAACTCGACGCACTCACGCGCCCGGAGCAGCAGAAGGCGTCTCGCCTAAGTGCTCGATAAATCCTTGGTGATTCCGCACGAACTCAGCCACTGAATCACCACCGAACTTTCGAAGGGCCTCATTAGCCAGCACCAGGGCGACCATCGACTCAGCCACCACGCCCATGGCGGGAACTGCGGTCACGTCAGTTCGCTCTTTGAACGACACCGTTGACTCTTTTGTGGCAACGTCGACGGTCTCCAAGACCGGACGATTCAGAGTGGCCAGCGGCTTCATCGCGGCCCGGATCGCTAACAGCCCGCCGGTCGTCATTCCACCTTCAACCCCACCAGCGCGGGCCGTCTCTCGATGAAACCCACCCGTGCTCTGGTCACCATCTTCTTGGTACGAGATGGCGTCGTGAGCCTTCGAACCGGGCTGGCCAGCCTGTTCGAAGCCAGACCCCAACTCGACGCCCTTGACTGCTTGAATGCTCAAAATCGCTTGGGCGAAGAGACCGTCAATCTTTCGGTCCCAGTGCACGTGACTCCCCAACCCGACCGGCACGCCGAATCCAAGTACTTCGGTGACGCCTCCAAGGGAGTCGCCCGCCTTTGCCGCAGCTTTAATCGCGCTGATCATGCGGGCCGAGGCGTCAAGGTCAAAACAGCGCACCTCATTCTCGTCAATACCTTCGATGTCGCCGGGACCGGGACGCACGTCGCTTTCAACACGCTGGTCGCCGAGCTGAACGGTGTGACTCAGGATCTCTGTTCCAATCTCTGCGAGCAGGATCTTGGCCAAGGCTCCTGCGGTGACGCGTGCTGCGGTCTCTCGAGCAGATGCTCGCTCAAGCACGTCACGGGCGTCATCGAATCCGTATTTCTGCATGCCCACTAAATCTGCATGCCCCGGTCGAGGAGTCGACAACACTGATGAAGGAGCACCAGGATGAGGAGACATCTCTTCGGTCCATTTTGGCCACTCTGAGTTTCGAATCTCAATGGCGACGGGTGAGCCCAGGGTTCTTCCGTGACGGATACCAGCAACCAGGGTGATGTCGTCAGCCTCGAATCTCATTCGAGGTCCTCTCCCAAAACCCAGTCGACGGCGCGCGAGTTCATCTTGGATCTGTTTCTCGGTGACACGGATGCCAGCAGGCAAGCCCTCGAGGATCACGACAAGGGCTTGACCATGAGATTCACCAGCAGTCAAGAAGCGCAGCATGCTCTCTAGCCTACGCGTTGGCCGGGTGGGGCCTCGGCTTGTTTCGCCAAATTAGTTCGAATAGAAGGGATTTTCTCCTACTGCGTGGTCCGTCACGTCCACGATGGCAGTTAATTGTGGAACTTGATCCCGCAAGGTGACCTCAATTCCTTGGGTCAAGGTCATACGAGACATCGCACACCCTTGGCAGCCTCCAGAAAGAGCAAGGTAGACCACCGCTTCGTTTTCATCCATTGCCACGAGATCGGCACGACCACCGTGGCTCGCAATCGAAGGGTTCACGTCTCGCTCCAACACCGCAATGACTTCTTGCGCCAGCGGTCCTTCAAGCCCTTGTGCGAGGACGTCTTCAGGGAGGCCAGGTGCTACTTGGGCCAACGAGGGCGTGTTGGGGTTCACCATGACAAGTCCCCCATCACCATCGCTCGACCACTCAAGGCGAGAGCCACGAAGATCGTCGACGCTGTTTGCTGGAATCACCACTGCAACGTTTTCGACGACGTAGGTCACGTCGGCGTCATCGGCGTCATTGACCGCTTGGAAGTACAGGTCGTAGGCAAACTTTCCAGCCTCCACCCCTCGCACCTCAAGCCAGAGACCGAGTTCTTCGGCATTGGGCTCTTGGGCCAGTGCGTCGGCCACAATCCCCCGGGCTTCGTCGGTCAAAGTGACGACGAGATCGTCAACGGTCTGTTCGGTGGTTTGAGTCATAGCAACAGTCTATGGGTCAACCACAGTGCTCTGTGACATTGCTAGCGTTCGCTCCGTGGCTAAATCACCGAAAGACGCGCATGAATGGGTCAGCTTTGAAGACGAGAAGGAAGAGCGGACCTGGCGCTTTGACCTGACATTTCTCGAAAGCAACTGGGAGTGCATCTTTGGCAATGGCTGCCAAGGGGTCCTCACGGGGCCAGCCCCCGAGCTCGTCCAGGGATGTTGCAGCTACGGGGCTCACTTGGTCGACAAAGCTGACGCCAAGAAAGTGAAAGAGAAAGCAAAACTCTTAACCGATGAAGAATGGCAGTTCAAAAGCGTGGCGCCAAAGAACATCATCGAAAAGAACGAGGACGGTGACCTCGTCACGGTCCTCCAAGATGATGCGTGTATTTTTCTGAATCGACCCGGATTTAGCGGTGGGCCTGGCTGTGCGTTTCACGTTGCCGCTGCGAACCATGGAGAAAGCTACGTCGGTTGGAAGCCAGAAGTCTGCTGGCAGTTACCACTGCGACGCGAGGACGAGGAAAACGACAACGATCACGTCACCACCTCGATCGGCCAATGGGAGCGTCGCCACTGGGGAGAAGGTGGCGCTGAGTTTCACTGGTGGTGCACCGAAGCACCCGAAGCCTTTATAGGAAGTTCTCGAGTCGTCGACTCAATGAAGGACGAACTTATCGAGATGGTTGGGAAGCGGAACTACTCAAAACTCTTGGCCTTTGTCAATGAGCGGGCAGAGCGAACAAAGATTGGTGTCCCGCTTGCTCACCCGGTCATGAGGAAAAAAGAGAAAACGACCTAGACCCGCTCGTCGTCAAGAGGGTCGTGCTCGTCTGACGTCGTCTTGAGGTTCGTGCCAAGGATGCGGTCGTAGTCGTCTTCTTCGGCCAAGCACCACGACGCGTGAATGTCTTCAGGTTCTGCTCCGCATTCGACACACGTCTTTGCTTCTTCTCCGAACGAGCGCTTCAAACTCCGTGCTTCTTCAAAGCGGCGATGTCGACCTTTTTTCACGACTACTCCTAACTGCTGACAACTACCCCGTGCGGGAGGCGGTGCGCCACTGCCTTGCTCCGATGGCGCTGAACCACGTTTGCTCTGGCGCAACGCTTGGCCAAGTGCCCTCCGAAGAGGACACGCCAACTCCCCTATTGCTCAAGACCACTCTACTTGTTCGGGGCCTGAGTTCGAGTCGCACGCTCGCCGACTACCATCCCGCTTAGGAGGTGCCTTATGTCTGAGGAATTTGATCCAGCGGCCATGATTACCCGATTTGCCGAGCGAGCCAGGGCGGTCAAGGAGCGAGGAGTCCCCCCGATCGAGGGTCCCGATCGCCAAGCGTTTATGCGCCGAGCCCAAATTGACTTCATGGACTACGCGATGTTGGCTGACGCCCAGGCAGAACTCAATGATGGCATTTTGACCTTGCGTATTGACCTGCGGCCCACATGAGCGTCGAAGGGACTTCTTAGCCCCCGTAGTTCATCCGAGTATCTTCCATCCGCAAAATTTCAACCGAGCGCTCGGAAGCCGATCCCTCCAGCAACTCAGGTATCGCTCGCGCCCCCGCAACAGCCAGAAAGACCATTGTGTGACTTTCGAACTCAGTAGATGTCACGACCTTGAGATCCAACCATGCGACGGCCTGGGAAAGCACTGGGACTCCAAGAGGCGTGAGTTCCACCTCGACCCCTGAGAGTCGTGTTGGTCGACCCTCCGTGTCTATCTCAACGTCTTCTACTGCTTTGACAAACCTTCTCACCACCGCTCTATCTTCTCGAGCAAGAATCGAAAGCGCTGCTTTTCCTGAATGTCTCACGTACTCAAGACTTCGAGAGTCGCTCTCGAGGCTCACGCCGAGGATGCGAGGAGTCGTCGCCACCTGGGTGACCAGGTTGATGGTCATGAGATTCCAGGGTCCCTGTACCTCGTCGACAACGCTGCCAAGGACGTAGAGTCCTGTAGGTAGCGACCAGAGCACTCGGCGAATCATTGCGTCATCACTCTCGGGCAGCGTCACTGTGCGGTCGATCCGTTGTCGATCGTCGTGGTCGTCGAAAACGAAGCTCCAAGCACCGACGAGATCTTGGCTTGGGCTTGGCTCAGCAAGGAAAGTCCCTGATTCTTGTTGCTGGAATAGGACGCCATCTTTGTGGGGTTCCCCACTGCGCTGTAGCAGTCGTGCGCTGCTTTTCCGAGGGAGGCATAGGCATCAGAAAGAAGTTGGGTCGAAAGCTCGTCGGGCGTTGGAAGATTCCCATTCGCTCGTTGCACGTCGAGCAAGAGCACCGCACAGACCGTGTGTGCTTCATTGATGGTCCCTCCACTCGTAAGGATCTCCGTTGAGCGTTTCACATCGTTCTCAAGGGTTCCAAGCGCTGGGCCAAAGCCAGTTCCATTAACCCAGGCGTTCATTTGTGACTGCGGGGAGCCTTGGCCGTCTTGCCCTGAGCATCCTGTGAAGAGTATCCCTGCCACAAGGACAAGACCGAGCACTGCGTTCCTCACGACACACAGATCACGTGATACGAGCGCTTCCCCCGCCTCACGACAACAAACTCACCAAACAAGAGGTCGTTCCCACTCACTGTGGCGTCAACACCTTCGCTGAGTACGTCGTTGACGAAGACGCCACCTTGTTCGATGGCCCGTCGAGCCTCTGATTTTGATTTCACTAACCCAATCTCACTGAGCACATCGACGAGCAGTGGCGATGCGTCGAGATCCGATCGCTCCAGCGATGACGTCGGAACGTCAGCGACTACGTCTCGTAGCGTCGCTTCATCGAGCGACGCGACGCTGCCGCGAAAAAGTGCACTCGATGCTTCCTCGGCTCGCTCTCGAGCACCTGGTCCGTGAATCAGATCGATCATTGCTGCGGCTAATGCCCGCTGGGCCTCACGCTTCTCTGGCTGATCATTCGTCGAGACCTTGAGCGCGTCAATCTCTTCGAGCGACAAAAAGGTAAAGAATCGCAAATACGTGTCGACCATGGCGTCTTCGACGCCGAGGAAGAATTGGTAGAGGGCGTAGGGGCTCGTTCGATTCGCATCCAGCCAGACCCGCTCATTCCCAGCTTCAGATTTGCCGAACTTGGTGCCGTCAGCCTTGGTGGCCAGCGGCGTGGTCAAGCCGTAGGCCTGCTCGCCCGTGCGTTTGGCGACAAGATCGATTCCCATCGTGATGTTGCCCCACTGATCAGATCCACCGATCTGCACCGTACAGCCGTGATCGATATTGAGTTGAGCAAAGTCATAGGCCTGGAGCAGCATGTAGGAGAACTCGGTATACGAGATTCCCTGGTCGGGGCGCTCAAGACGAGAGCGAACGGACTCTTTCGCCACCATCTGATTCACCGTGAAGTGTTTCCCGATGTCTCTCAAGAACTCCAGAAGAGTCAGGTCGCAGAGCCATGCCGCGTTGTCTAACAACAGCGCCTGGTTTGCCCCACTTGGCGCATCAAAATCGAGGAAGCGCTTCATCTGTTCTCCGATCGCCATCACATTCGAGGCAATCTCTTCTTTGCTGAGCAGCGGTCGCTCTGAGGACTTCCCGCCGGGATCACCAATCATTCCCGTCCCGCCACCGGCGAGTGCAATCGGTCGATTGCCTCCAAGTTGCAGGCGCCGCAAGGTACAGAGCTGTAAAAGGTGCCCAACGTGGAGACTCGCGGCGGTCGGGTCGAACCCGGCATAGAGCGTGACCCCTCCGGCGTCCAAGAGCTCAAGCAGTGCGTCGTCGGTGATCTGATTGATCAGGCCTCGGGCTGTTAAGTCCTCAGAAACAGATGGCATAGCCAAGAGTCTGCCAAAGATCATGCTCACTCTCAGGACACGGGCAACTCTCTAGCGAATTGTCCACGCTCACTCTCGCAACAAAGCCGTGATGTGGGCCGAAATGACTCTTGATCATGGCGCCTTCTGGCTCACGACACGCAGGGCGCTCGTTAGCCGAGACCCAGACTCTCAGCCACGTTCTTCTCAATCGCTGCATGAATCTCAGCGTGGAGGGCGACGTTTGCATCCCGAGAAGGCACCACACAGTGGACCACGTGGAGTCCTTGTCGACCCACCAGAGAGCCAAGCGCGCTGCGCAACTCGTCGAGCGAGCTCGGGACGGCGACCTCGATACCAAAGCCTCGGGCCACCTCGCCGGGCGAGACGCGCCGAGGCGTGCCAAAGAGTGTCTCGAAGTCATGCTCATGCAGCGTGCCGCGTTGGGGCAAAAACGAGAAGATCCCTCCCCCATCGTTATCGAGAACGACGACAACAAGCGAGGCGTTCTCTCCTACGCCGTCGACCAGTGCCGAGACGTCGTGGAGAAAGGCGAGGTCTCCTACCAAGGCCACGACTGGTCCACTTCGAGAGGACGCCACGCCCATGGCTGTCGAGACCACGCCGTCAATTCCGTTGGCTCCCCTATTGGCCAAGAGCCGCTGCGCTCTGGGGCGGCGTCCTCCAAACCATTCAACGTCTCTAATTGGCATCGAAGAAGAGACCACGAGCGTGGAGTCGTCGGGAAGTTCTTGACACAGGACTCTGGCGACCCCGGGCTCGCTGAGTTCAGCTCTCGAGAGAACTGTTTCGATCCCTTGCGTGGCGGCGTGCTCAGCGTTGATCCACGAATCCAGCCACTCTTGAGGCGCGGGAGTCCCAATTGTGGCGATGACGCCAAGCGCCTCATCAGGAGAAGAGAGCAGAAATGTCGCAGGGCTCGATGTTGGATGACGAGAGGGTCCATCTCTCCCAATCACCACGATCTCAACTCCCTGGCCAGCGAGCGCAGTGATCCACTCGGTGATGACTTTGGATGCTGGTGGGGCACCAAGGAGCACGACCACCTCTGGGGCCAGTGTGAGCGCGACCGCCTTATTTCGAAGAATACCGTCGGCACTTGTCACCATGACCGGATCTTCGCTTCGACATCGTGATCGAGCATCGGCGAGGACGGGCCAGGCGAGATGCTGCGCCGTTGATCGAATCTGTTCGAGCGATCCCCCACCATCCCCGACAAGAAAGACTCCTCGACGTCCTTCGAACAGCGCCAGAACTTCTCTCCCCAGATCCAGCGACGAAGAAGGCGAGACTGCAAGCTTGGACCACGGCTGAGTGCCGCTGCGTCGAGGGGGCAACTCGCCGGGTGCGGTGACGAGCGGTTCAATGAAGGGAAGATTGACGTGTACCGGTCCAGGGAGCCCCGCAACACCGTTCGCCTCGAGGACTAAGCGACTCGAGAACGATCGCCATTGCTCGGTGGGCCATGCGTGGCAGGGACCAGGAAGACTCGTAAAGCGAACGGCATCGCCATAGAGGTGGGCTTGGTTCACGGTCTGTGGCGCGCCAATCTGCTGCAACTCTGGTGGTCGATCCGCGGTGGCAATAATTAAAGGGACGCGATCGAGACTCGCTTCAAGAACTCCCGCATGGAGTTCTGCCGCAGCGGTCCCTGACGTTACGACCACCAATGTGGGTCGCCCACTCGAGCGAGAAAGACCAAGGGCGAAGAACGCCGCAGACCGCTCATCAAGGCGTACGTGTGTCGTCAAAGAACTTTTCAGGCAGGCAAGCGCAAGCGGTGTCGAGCGAGACCCCGGACAGAGAACTACGTCGGTGACGCCTCCAAGGAGCAGTTCATCAACGAAGGTCGCACAAAACGTTGCCTGGATCTCAGAACTCGCTACGCTCATGAGCAATGACCAAATTGGCGACGACTTCGTGGGGTTCGGGCCCTCGTCTGGTGATCTGTCATGGCTTCACCCAGACCTCGTCGTCCTGGGGAGCGTTTGGTCGAGCCCTTGGTTCGCATCACACCATTGTGGCCGTTGATCTGCCTGGCCACGGTGGCTCGAGCGATATCGAGGCTGACGTTGTCGGAGCGGCCCATGATCTCTTGGATACCGTTGGCGAAGAACCCTTTGTTCTCTTGGGCTACTCCATGGGAGCCAGAGTGGCAATGACCGCGGCGATGATGCAGCCCCGAGGCCTGCGAGAACTGATTCTCATCGGAGGAACCCCAGGCATTCTCGATGACGAAGCGCGCGAACAGCGCCGCGTTGGCGACGAAGCGCTCGCGTCTGAGCTTGAAGAGACCGAGGATGTCGGTGGCTTTCTTGATCGGTGGTTGGCCCAGCCCCTCTTCGCTGGCTTGAGCGACGACGCACAGGATCGAGCGAGCCGGATGAAGAATAGCGCACGCGGTTTGGCGATGAGCCTGCGAAAGATGGGCACCGGAACTCAGCAAAGTGCATGGGGGTTTCTCGATCTCATTGACGTGCCAACCCTGTTGCTGGTTGGAGAACTCGATCCGAAGTTCGTCTCCATTGCGCACGGCATGCACGATGAGCTTTCCATTTCGACGCTGGCCATCGCCCCTGGGGTCGGCCACGCGTGTCATCTCGAAGCTCCTGAGCCCTGCGCCAGTGTGATCGAGCACTGGCTCGACGCTCTTCACGGAAGTGCGAGTCCCACTGCCAACACGACCCCAACAACTAATTGAGTTCGACCGGCCGCCTGGAGCATTGGAAGTAACGCCTTCCCTCTCGCCTCTGACAGGGCGAGTTGGCACGAGGGAATAGCAAGAATTAATCCGAGCAAGGCAAGCAGCGACCAGGGACGCACCACGCCACAGGCAATCACGCCGAAGGCAACGCCGATGTAGCTCGCGATGAAGAGCCATGAGGCTCGTGCTCGACCAAGGCGGACGGCCAAGGTTCTCTTTGCTGAGTCAACGTCACCGTCGATGTCTCGGAGATTGTTGGCTTCAAGCAACGCCGTCGCCAACAGCCCCACTGGTATGGCCGCAATCCACGCCACCGCGGGGATGGATCTGTGCTGGACAAAGGTAGAGCCCACGGTGGCGACAACTCCAAAAAACAAAAACACAAAGAGCTCACCGAGCCCGAGGTAGCCATAAGGCTTTGGCCCCCCGGTGTAGAGCCATCCAGCTCCGACGGCGGCCACGCCCGGAAGAATCAGCCACCAACTCGAGAGCGCACAGAGAACGAGGCCAGCAAGGGCCGCTAGAGAAAAGGACAACAATGCAGCGGTTTTTACCGCTCGTGGTGATGCCAATTTCTGGCCAACGAGACGCACGGGACCTACTCGGACTTCATCGCTTCCCCTGATGCCGTCGGAGTAGTCATTTGCATAGTTCGTCCCGATCTGCAGGCTCAGCGCCACCACGCCGGCGAGGGCCATACGAGAAAAGAGAATCTCTTGGGGTCGAACGAGCAGTGTTCCCACCAACACGGGGACCACTGCTGCGGGCAAGGTACGAGGACGGGCGCCTTTGACCCACTTTTCGAATCTTCCAATGGACGCCGAACCGTCCGGCTGCTGGGTCACGGACGACGAGGAAACCGAGTGAAGTCGGGTGCTCGGTGTTCGTTAAAGGCATTACGTCCTTCTTGGCCCTCTTCAGTCATGTAGAACAACATCGTCGCGTCCCCCGCTAGTTGTTGGACTCCCGCCAAGCCATCTTCAGCGGCATTGAAGCCAGCCTTCAACATTCGCAACGCCAACGGCGAAAGCGTCATGATCTGGCGGCTCCACGCAACGCTCTCTTCCTCAAGCGACGCCAATGGGACAACCGTATTGACGAGGCCCCAATCGAGTGCCGTCGCGGCGTCGTATTGACGGCACAAGAACCAGACTTCTTTGGCTCGCTTCACGCCAATGGTGCGGGCCAACAGACTTGAGCCGTACCCACCATCGAAGCTCCCGACCATGGGGCCGGTCTGGCCAAATCGAGCATTGTCGGCGGCGATCGAAAGATCACACACCAGGTGCAAGATGTGCCCGCCACCGATGGCATAGCCCGCCACCATGGCAATCACGGGCTTTGGAATGCGGCGAATTAAAATTTGGAGATCTAAGACATTGAGTCTTCCCACCCCTTGTTGTGCGACCTGGTCATCGCCGATGTAGCCGTCATCGCCTCGAATTGTCTGGTCCCCGCCCGAACAGAATGCATCGGGTCCTTGACCCGTGAAGAGAATGACGCCCACCGAGATGTCGTCTCGCGCCCTCGAGAAGGCATCAATGAGTTCGAAGAGCGTTTGAGGCCGGAAGGCGTTTCTTTTTTCGGGTCGACAGATCGTGATCTTGGCGATCCCTTCTGCAACCTCATACGTAATGTCCTTATAGGAACCCTCACGCTGCCAGTCAGGTGCGCGTTGGCCCCGAAACTTCTCCACGGGATCGATTGGTGGGCCAGAAATGACGGTCTTCGGGTTCTCTTCCATTGCCTTCCACGCTACCGGGGAGAATCGGCTCCCTGTACGCTCCCCACGGCTTCTAGGCTTTAGCCGTGCCCGACCTCATCGCTCTTGATCTCGACCAAGACGATTCCTTGGTTCCAATCATCGAAGAGATCTGGGCAGCCGGCGATGCCCTCTGCACGCTCGACTCTCGATGGAGTCCCAGCTTGCGTTCACAAGCACTCGCGACGATGGCACCGACCGTTCTTCTCGACGGCGATGGCCGCCACAATCTCTCTGAGGGACGCCAGGTAGACAGCGGCATTGGCCTCGTCATGATGACCTCTGGCTCGATGTCCGACCCCAAAGCCGTCGAGCTCGATCATGCGGCACTTCAAGCCTCAGCGACGATCACCTCGAGACGACTCGAAGTGAATCCCACTCTCGACCACTGGCTCTGTTGTCTCCCCATCGTGCACATTGGAGGATTCTCGGTTCTCTCCAGAGCGCTCCTTACCGGCACGTCGCTCAGCATTACCAAAGATGCCCACCCGGAAACCTTGCGCCGTGCCGCTCGTGAGGGTGTCAGTCATGTTTCGCTGGTGACCAAAGCCATGCTCGGTATCGACCCCGCCATGTTCTCTTGCATCCTCTTGGGTGGTGCTGCTCCCCCAGATCACCTTCCACCGAATGCTGTGGCGACCTACGGCATGACCGAAACTGGCTCAGGAATTGTCTATGACGGCACCGCCCTTGACGGCGTGTCGCTCCACATTGTCGATTCTGATGAAGACGGCTTCGGAGAAATTCATGTGGCAAGTCCGACCTTGTTGCGGGGTTATCGAGATCGTCCCGCTCCTTTCGTGAAGGGCCCAGACGGCCAAAGCAACTGGTTCCCCACCGGCGACCTTGGCCGTCTCAACGATGCAGGTCTCTTGGAAGTTCGAGGCCGCCTCGATGAAGTGATCGTCACCGGTGGCGAAAAGGTCTACCCCTCCGACGTTGAAGCAGCTCTCATCAATCTCAATGGAATCAAAGAACTTGCTGTGTGGAAGCGTTCTGATCCCGAGTGGGGCGAGCGAGTGGTCGTTTGGATTGCTCCAGAGGGGACTCCTCCGTCGTTAGAAGAGATTCAACGGATGGTCAGTGAACAGATTGCTTCCTACGCCACCCCAAAAGAACTCGTCCTGGTTGACGTATTGCCACGCACCACATTGGGCAAAATTCGACGCAGCGAGTTACGTTAAGTACCCCTCATGCGAATGAGTTGGAACACGATTGAGCCGTGGTTGGAGTACCTGGCCCAACTGAGGGGTACAGCTTCTGTGAGTTATGAGTGAGGCTGAGTTTTCCTTCGACGACTCACCAACAGTGCTCCTCCACCAAAGCCAAAGAGTGCAATGGCGAGCCAGGGTGGGTTCATGAGATCAGAACCAGTCGCGGCCAATGTGGCTGGAATCGGCAAAGTGACCGAGACGGGAGCCGAAGGGTCAGAGGTGCCAACAGCATTGGTTGCTGTCACCGAAACTGAATAAGTAGTTCCGTTGGTGAGACCCACGATCGTGCACGAGGTGGCCGTCGTTGTCGTACAGCTCTTGCCGCCTGGAGACGCTGTGGCGCTATAGCCAGTTATTGGACTGCCCCCAGTGTTGGTTGGTGCGCTCCAAGAGATAGTGGCATTGGCGTCACCTGGCGTGGCCGTGACGTTAGAGGGAGGCTGTGGAGGGAAAATAATCCGCGAGACGGTGCCGTCGTTATTATTGGTCACCCACACACTCGATCCGTCGGGACTCATGGCGACGCCTAAGGGGCCCGATCCAACAGTGATTGGGGTCACGGTGTTATCAGAGGTAGCGATGCGCGAAACGGTGCCGGCGCCATTATTGGTCACCCACACACTCGATCCGTCAGGGCTCACGGCGACGCCTAAGGGGCCCGATCCAACAGTGATTGAGGTCACGGTGTTGTCAGAGGTAGCGATGCGCGAAACGGTACCGTCGCCTTGGTTGGTCACCCACACACTCAAACCGTCAGGGCTCACGGCGACGAACTGAGGGCCCGATCCAACAGTGATTGGGGTCACGGTGTTGTTGGAGGTTGCGATGCGCGAAACGGTGCCGGCGCCATTATTGGTCACCCACACACTCGATCCGTCAGGGCTCACGGCGACGCCAGCGGGGACCGATCCAACAGTGATTGAGGTCACGGTGTTGTCAGAAGTAGCGATGCGCGAGACGGTGCCATCGCCACCGTTGGTCACCCACACACTCGATCCGTCGGGACTCATGGCGACGCCTAAGGGGCCCGATCCAACAGTGATTGGGGTCACGGTGTTGTTGGAGGTTGCGATGCGCGAAACGGTGCCGGCGCCATAGTTGGTCACCCACACACTCGATCCGTCAGGGCTCACGGCGACGCCAGCGGGGCCCGATCCAACAGTGATTGAGGTCACGGTGTTGTCAGAGGTAGCGATGCGCGAAACGGTGCCGGCGCCATTATTGGTCACCCACACACTCAAACCGTCAGGGCTCACGGCGACGAACTGAGGGACCGCTCCAACAGTGATTGGGGTCACGGTGTTGTTGGAGGTTGCGATGCGCGAAACGGTGCCGCTGTTCAAGTTGGTCACCCACACACTCGATCCGTCAGGGCTCACGGCGACGAAGAAGGGGTTCGCTCCAACAGTGATTGAGGTCACGGCGGTTGTCGAAGGCGTGCTTGCACTGGCAAGTCCAGGCAACGTCATCACACCAAGAGTGGCAAATGCTGTTGCGAGGACAAGAGTGTTGCGAAGGAAGCGAATACTTGGTGAGTAACTATTGTTCATAACCCCAGTGCCTTTCAAAGTCCGAGATCAATAAACTCGTATACACCAACCCTACCAATTCAAATGGATTCGGACCGAGCAAGAACAGTTAGGCACGAATTGATGCGTTCTGGTTCTTTGAGCGAACTTCTTGCTTGATGCGTACCCCTAACGCGAATTAGTTGGAACACAATTCAGCCGTGGTTGGAGTCCGTGGCCCATCTCAGGGCTTCAGCTTCTGCCGGTTATCAGTAAGGCCTGCAGCTCTAGCGAGCTATGACTGAGACTGGGTTTTCCTTCGACGACTCACCAACAGCGCTCCGCCACCCAGTCCAAAGAGTGCAACGACGAACCACGAAGGACTAAAGAGGTCTGAGCCGGTGGCTGCCAGTTTTGCGATTGCAGCTGTAACCACTGGAACTGCTGGGGTGACAGCTACGACGGAAGGGTCAGAGGTCCCAACAGCATTAGTTGCGGTCACCGATACGTCATACGTCGTTCCGTTGGTGAGACCGCTAATCGTGCATGAGGTGGCCGTTGTTGTCGTACAGCTCTTGCCCCCTGGAGACGCCGTGGCGCTATAACCAGTGATTGGGCTGCCCCCAGTGTTGGTTGGTGCAGCCCACGAGATCGTGGCTTTGGCGTCGCCTGGCGTGGCCGTGACGTTAGAGGGAGGTTGTGGCGGGAAAATGATGCGCGAGACGTTGGCGCTGCCCACGTTGGCCACCCACACACTCGAACCGTCCGGGCTCACGGCAACGCCCCAGGGGCTAGAGCCGACGGTGATTGTTTGGACGACGGTGTCCGAAGCGGTATCGATTTGCGAGACGGTGCCATCGGTGGTGCCGTCGCCATAGTTGGTCACCCACACACTTTTGCCATCAGGGCTCACGGCGACGCCTCGGGGGCTCGTTCCAACGGTGATCGTGTCGGTGACAGCGTTGGTGGTGGTGTTGATGAGCGAGACGGTATTGGCCTCGTTGTTCGTCACCCACACACTTGATCCGTCAGGGCTCACGGCAACGCCTGAGGGGCCAGTTCCAACGGTGATCGTGTCGGTGACAGCGCTGGTGGTGGTGCTGATGCGCGAGACGGTGTTACCACCGCTACCGCCAGCACCATTGTTCGCCACCCACACACTTGATCCGTCCGGGCTCACGGCGACGCCAATGGGGTAACTCCCAACAGTGATCGTAGCGGTAACGGCATTATTAGAAGTAGCGATACGTGAGACGGTTTCGTTGGTGAAGTTCGCCACCCATACACTCGATCCGTCGGGGCTCACGGCGACGCCAAAGGGCCCAGTGCCAACAGCGATTGTGTCGGTGACAGCGTTAGTGGTGGTGCTGATGCGCGAGACGGTGTCATCGAATGTGCTTGTCACCCACACACTTGATCCGTCAGGGCTGACAGCGACGCCTCGGGGGGCCGTCCCAACGGTGATCGTGGCGGTGACAGCGTTGGTGGTGGTGCTGATGCGCGAGACGGTGCAGCCGCCGATGCACCTACCCAAGTTGTCACCCCTGTTCGCCACCCATACGCTCGATCCGTCAGGGCTTACGGCCACGTCAATGGGTTGAGTGCCAACGGTGATTGAGGTGACCGCGGTTTGAGAAGGTGTGATTGCTCTGGCGGGTCTTGGCAACGTCATCATGCCAAGAATGGCAAATGCTGTTGCGAGAATGAGGATGTTACGAAAGGTTCGAAAGCTTGGGAAGTAACTCTTGGTCATCATTTCACTGCTTTCTTTAAGTTTTTTTTGGCATCTTTATAACTGAGATTAGCGCCCTAAATAGTTCGGTCCAACGATAGTGAAGTGTGCAAACAAATTCATGAGTATTGGTCCTTTAAAGGAACTTCTTGGTTGATGCGTACCCCTAACGGGATTAGAACCGGATTCGGAAACCTTGATTTGGCTCCTAGCCGACCCCACCGGTTGACTGCGTCGTTGTTCCTCCGTCGACGACCAGGGTCTGACCGGTAATCCATGATGCTTCATCGCTCAACAAGAACAATGCGGAAGTAGCGATGTCATCGACAACCCCAAGGCGTTTCATTGGGATCTGCTGAGCTATGCGTTCTTCCCCGGATTCCCAAAACGCTCGAGCAAGTTCAGTCTTCACGAGTCCAGGAGCAATGCCATTGACCCGAACCTTGGGGGCGAGTTCGTAGGACAACTGAGACGTGAGATGAATCACTGCGGCTTTCGTGGCGTTATACCAACCAATTCCCGGTTCTGGAACTAAACCTCCTATTGAGGCAATGTTCAAAATACTTCCTCCGTGTTCACTCAGCCCTGCGTCCCACGCGGCTTTCGCCCAATGGATAATTGACGACTGGTTGATCTCAACCGTTTTCGCCATGAGTACGTCATTGATTTCCAACAACGGACCCATGTAAGGATTCGTTCCGGCGTTGTTCACCAGCAGATCAATTCTTCCGAACTTCTCGACGCAGGTATTTGTGGCCCGAACCGCGTCTTCAGCCCGTGCGACGTGGCCAACTTCCCAGGCAACGTTTCCATCGAGTCCTTGGAGGGTGGACGCAGCTTGTTCAAGACCGTCAGCTTTTCGAGAGACCAGCAGGACGTCAGCTCCTGATTCACAGAGGCGCTGTGCGATTCCGAGGCCAATCCCTCGACTTCCCCCCGTGACGAGTGCGACTTTTCCATCCATTCTGATGTCCATGGATCTCAGGTTAGTGAGTACTGCGACGTCACGCCTACGAAACGAAATCCTTTGGACGTTCTCGTTCTAGATCGTGAAGCCACTGCGCCGACCACACCGCTGACAACAAGATTCTCGGATGACGAGAAAGTCGCTCAGGATCCTTATTGACGAGGTCACGGAGCATCTCGAGCCGATACGTTGGTGGAGCCTGAAAGACAGCGTTGAGTGCAGCATCGCCAAGACCGGTGTAGCCATGCTCGAGATAATTCACCATCGTGTCGGACACCAAGATGGCCTGAAGCAGCCAGGACTCGTCTTCTAAGTAACGCTTCAACTCAGGTGGCAGTGTATGTGCAGCGTGATACGTCGACTCCAAGAGATCGATAAATCGCTGTACTTGTGCCATACATTCTGAGAGTTGCATATCGAACGCTGCTCGGTTTGATGCTCGATTCACTAAGAGCTCTTGGGCGCTCACTACTAATTGGTCTGCAAGTTCGTACGAAAGATCTCGTTGTTGAGCGACGAGGCGGCTGTGCCCTCGGGGAAAGGCCAAAAACGTGAGTCCAAGGGCCACTGAAATACCAATGAGCGCCCATTCGAAGCGAGTTTCGGCCACCTTGAGTTGTGGTGGCCAGCCAATATAGGAAAACACCGTGACCGAATAGAGAGCAAACGTGGCGTTCCCAAGAATCGGGCCAGCCCCCGTTGTCCACTTTGAGGCGAATATCGCGATCGGGATCAAAATGAGAAATGCCCACGCCGGCAGCGATAACTCGATAAGCAAACCCCCAACAACAACACCAAGAAAAATTCCCAACGTTGCATCAACTGCCGCTTTACTGGCGTCGTGCCTTGTAAATGTTGCATTCACAATAGAAAGTGCTGCCAGGACAACCCAGAAACCGTGGGCGAGATCAAAGTGGCGCTCTATACCAATGGCAACTGCCATCGCTCCCCCGGCACGCAGCGCATTGCGGAACCAAATGGAGTTCCAAGAGAAGTTGGCTCTCAACAAACTCACTGGCGTCGTGCGAGATGTTGGCGCAAACCGTGGTGGACTCACTGACGCCCCCATTGAAATAAGTGCATATCGCTGAACCACGTCGGCCATCACCGCGAGAGCGCGCAATGGGTGGTGTTGTTCTATTCGATCAAGGGCGTGTTGAGGGTCATTCATTAAACCCTCTTGTGTCCATGCGACGGAGTCCTCGTAGTCAATGCTGAGGTCATCCCAAATGTCTTCACTCCACGGACTCCCGGGGGACGCTTGTTTCCCAAGAACCGTCTGCTCGGCCACCTCAAAGGCGCGTGCAGTTTGTTCGCCAAGAATTTCATAGTGCGTGTCGTGGCGAAGTGGCGTTTTATCAAACCGCTCAAAGATAGCGGTGCCGCTTTCGGCAACAACGTAGAGATCACTCAACGCTCGTTGGCGCTTAAAGAGCGAGCCCGGCCAATCTTGGGTTCCCGCAGCCAACATCAAGAGATGATCTCGGTGGACTCGAAGTTTCTCAAGCGCTGCGGGTGTGGCATCAACAACGTTGAGTGACCGAGTGAGTTCTGCTGCGGCCTTGCACCACTGCGAAATGGCACGCCGCACCGACGTTGAGTGATGTCGGGGAAGAATGACCA
This sequence comes from Actinomycetota bacterium, assembly GCA_009699875.1. Classification (GTDB taxonomy): domain Bacteria; phylum Actinomycetota; class Acidimicrobiia; order Acidimicrobiales; family RAAP-2; genus CAIUMH01. The sequence goes on along the minus strand of WLNI01000003.1, from coordinate 103,262 downwards.
AACCGCACAGCGTCGACACGCCGCACCCAAGTGCCCACGCCGCGGTATTTGGACCGAGTTTCGACCATGCATCTGGCGTCACGACCGCCAAAATAAATCCGAGTTGAACGCCCACCGCACTTCGAGCGATGAAGCCATGGAAGAGCCGAGCAAATGAAAACCCGAAAGCCACAACAAACATGGCGACGATCGAAAGACCATAAGAAAACCCCACCGCTGAGCCAAGAACGACTCCGAGGACCCCAACGGCTGTGGCCACCACATTGGCGGTCGTCCTCTCTTTTGCGGTCCCGTCAAAGTCACACATGGCCGAAAGCGCAAATGCGGCATAGGACGCGAATGCAATCTCTGGTTTCCCGAGCACAACGCCACAGAGCACCATCGAGAGCGCGGTCGCTACGGTGCAGCGAAATGCTGATCGGACGAGGACGCGGTCCTTGCGAGGAATTGCAAGCTCGTCAGGGAGTTTTTCATTGATGGTGTCGGTCGTCACTTTTGGATACTTCACGTCGACAACCAAGTTCCACGCCGTTTCACTGCTCCTGACGCTATCGCACCTGGCTTTAGAATTCGGTCACGTGATCACGCCCATGGTGTTCATTCAAGATGTCCTCCTAGGTTCACTACGCTGAGTAGATGGCTCAGAACCGACTCGCGCAAGAGACCAGTCCCTACCTTCTCCAACATGCGGACAATCCAGTTGATTGGTATCCCTGGGGTCCAGAGGCACTTCAGCGAGCCGAGAACGAAGACAAACCACTCCTGATTTCGATTGGCTATGCCGCATGTCACTGGTGTCACGTGATGGCACACGAATCATTCGAAGATTCCGCCACTGCTGACATCATGAATCGAGCCTTTGTGCCGATCAAGATTGACCGAGAAGAGCGACCAGATTTAGATCAGCTCTACATGAGCGCCACCCAAGCCGCCACTGGCCATGGTGGATGGCCAATGACGGTCTTTGCCACACCCGATGGACGGCCCTTCTTCGCCGGGACGTATTTTCCCCCAAGTGATCGAGGAGGCCAACCCGGTTTTCCTCGAGTCCTTCTCTCCTTAGAAGACGCCTGGGCGAACCAACGCGAGTCCGTCGAAGAACAAGCGACACTCCTCTCTGACGCCGTTGAAAAAGAGGCCCTGTTCATGAATACCCTCGAAGCGGGTGGCTCCATTGATCAGTTGAATTTCGATGACATCTTGGCCACGTTGACAAACGATCTTTCACAACGTTTTGACGAGAAGAATGCCGGATTCGGCTCAGCGCCGAAATTCCCTCGACCTTCCTATGTGGAGGCGTGCCTCGTCCATGCCGCTCGAACCGGGAACATCCGCTCTCGAGCACTGGCGACTCAGACTTTGGACGCGATGGCTGCCGGTGGGATCTACGACCATCTCGCAGGAGGGTTCGCACGCTATTCCGTTGACGACCAATGGCTCGTTCCACACTTTGAAAAGATGCTGACCGACCAGGCCCTTCTTGCTCGGGCCTACCTCCATGGGTTTCAACTCACGAAGAATCCAACCTACGCCCAAGTGGTTGACGAGACGCTCTCCTGGGTCCTCTCTGAGCTTTCGCTCAAGGGAGGCGGCGTTGCCTCGTCTGTTGATGCCGACGCCGATGGCCACGAGGGAAGCCATGCGGTCTTTACGCCAGCCGACGTTGGCGAGGCACTCATCGGCCATGAAGGGACCTTGTCTCTCGAAGAAGCATGTGCGTTGTATTCGGTGACTCCCTCTGGAACCTTCGAACAAGGTGCCAGCGTGCTCGCTCGGGAGCGCTCCGAGTCACTGCTTCGCTCACCGGCTGAAGAGGCGACCCGCTCAGCACTCTTCGCACAACGCATGCAGCGCCCCCAGCCAACAGTCGATGACAAAGTACTCGTCGAGTGGAATGCCATGTTCGCTTCCGTCTTGGCGGAGGCGGCGAGCGTTCTCGGAAACGAGGCGTGGGGCCAGGCGGCCAGCGACATTGTTCTCATGCTTGATGAAGAGATGAGGAGTTCTGAGGGACGCCTCGCTCGTGCTTCTCGCAACGGTGTCGTGAACCATCTTGGGATGCTTGGTGACTACGCCTGGCTGCTCGAAGCTATGACTCGCCTCTTTGAACTCGATGGACAAGATATCTGGCTTGAGCGGGCGACTCGTCTTGCCAACGACATGCTCGAGTTGTTCTATGACGGCTCAGTTGACTCCATTGAGACAATTGAGGAAGGTGCTGGTTTCTATACAACTGGTCATGACGCCGAAGCTCTCATTGTTCGGGCCAAAGATCTTTTCGATGGTGCCTTGCCCTCTGCCACGGCGAGTGCAGTGACCGCGTTGAGTCGCCTCGTGGCACTCACCAACGATCCGCTTCATCGAGCGGTCGTTGCCTCAACACTGACTCGCGTGGGATCTGTGCTCGACTCGCACGCCAGCGCCGTTCCCGATTTAGTCCTGGCGCTCGGCTCGCTTCACCACCGTGTCGAGGTCGCCATTCCGGGTCCTCGTGGCGAACTGGCACGTGCGGCCCACCAGACGTTCATTCCATTTGGCATCGTCGTGACCGGAACTTCCACTCTTTCTCCACTCCTCCAGGGAAGAGAAATCGGGAGTGCGTACGTCTGTCGATCAGGAGTGTGCGATCTCCCCGTGCACGACGTTTCTGCCATGCAAGACCAACTGACCAAAGCCGTGAGAAACTAAGCACCCATGGCTTCACCCACTCGCCTGCTTCGCCTTGGTCGCCACGACCAATCCTCAGCAGCGTCTCTTGACCTGTTGCGGAGTCAGAGCCCTCGCTACAAGATGGATTTCTCAGGTGGTGAAACCGTCCATGTACTGGTGCTTGGTTGCACTATTGATGACACCATCGGGATTGACCTGTCGTCTAGAGCGCTCGTGCGCCTTCGAGTTCCCTGGTCTCAAGACCACCCTCCAGACTTAGCCGCCTTCGATGTCGTCGAAGCCACCTTGGCCGAGAACCCAGAAAGCGACGACCTCGCCCAGCCCGAGGCGGTCACCGTTTCGTCACTTCCCCGGCAAGTGGGAACACTGCGCGGAAGAGAAGTCAAAAAGATGCTCCTTCGTCTCCAAGCACCGATTGATGGTCCCCTCTTGGGATTCAGAGGCCCCTCTGCTCCCTACTGGGAGTTCAATGGAGATCGACCGAGTGCAGCACTCATCGTGGCGTCACGCGGACCTCAACTCATTCACCGGCCAGGAGAAGGTACGACGTGGGTCCGCTTTGGTTGGGAGCGAGACGACGTGTGGCTGACCTGCGAAGATCGGCACGCATCTCGATCACTGGTCGCAGCTCGGCGAGAAGAGTTAGCTGGAAAAGATATGGCGACGGCGCTCGGGTTTAAACCCCACTATTTGCTCACTGCGCTCAGTCGACCTTACGAAGGGCACTGTTATAAGACCTGCGTGGCTGTTCTGCCTCGCTCGTAAGTTAACGGCTGAGTTTTCCCGCAGCCAGGTCTTCGGCCATGGCCCAGCCACAGACAACGAGACGATGTCCTTTGTCGGCAACCATGCCGTCGAAGAAGATCTCAACACCCTCTGGGATTTTGGCCTTGGGGGCGACGACGTCGAGTCCGCCCACTGGGTCTCCCCCGGTGACCTTGACGATGAAGGTTCGATCATCAAGACCTTTTTCATTTCCAAATCGCTTGGCGAGTCGTCGGGCCCACGCACGCTCTTCGCCAGTTGGCTTGTGGTCTGCGCGAGGGACAACGTCTTCAAGACCCTGGAAGGAACGGAACCCATCTTGATTCATCAAACGAGTTCCCAAGAGCACGTCTTCATCAGGAAAGGCCAAGAGTGCTCGGCGGAACTGATCAGCCAGAAGTGCTTTCAGTGCTTGCTCGGACTTCGAGTTTCGATCGATGAGCCCCAACCCAATCAAGAGACAGGGCGTGCCGCCGATTCGCTCGAGCGTTGAGAAGGAATACCCACGAAGTTTGTTCCCTTCGCGAGCTGTCGAGACCAGGACCCACTCTTCTCGGACCTTCGAGAGGTAGCCGATGTCGAATCGAGGTTCTCGATCAACACAGAGGTCTGCCATATCGGAGAGCTCGGCATCTGAGATTTGCGTGGTGTCTTTTGTTTCTACCTTCATCGCCATGGCTTCTAGTCTACGACCCCAAAAGGGGGTCTCAAAAAACGTAGGAAAACTGCCCTATGAAGCCAAGAGCGCATCAGCGCCAAAGAGCCTACGAATCTCCCCGATCACTTGGCCAGCATCAACATTGAATTCGTCGGGAAGACGAAGGATTTTGGTGCCTACGTGAAGGAGAACGGGAGAACCGCCGGGGTACTCCGAAAGGATCCCTCGGAGCTCTTCAACCGTCGTGTCATTCAGCGCTTCGAGTGGCAATGCAATACGAATCTCAACATTGGGATTTGCCACTAAGGCTGGTCGAGAAAGATTCAGGGCCGCAATTTTTGGCGTCTCGTCGTTCACGTCAACTCGTCCTCGCACCACCACGATGGCATCATTTTCAAGCATGGAACCAACATCGGCCATTACTTTCGGGAAGACGAAGACCTCCATTGAGCTCTGAAGATCTTCGAGCATGAAACGAGCCATCAACTCGCCCTTCTTCGTGTAGTTCGTTTTGAGCTCAGTGATCACGCCGCCTACATTTCGAACGGTGGCGTCAGCACCGGCAGGATTCTCGCCCATCTCTTTCAGCTCAGCGATGGTGACTTCGGTGTGGCGAGCGAGTGCCCGCTCAACGCCCATGAGCGGGTGATCTGAAACGTAGAGTCCAAGCATCTCTTTTTCGAAGGCCAGGCGAGCCGTCTTATCGAACTCTCGCTCTGGAATCGGGATGATGGTCCCTTCCCAGTCTGCTTGCTCATCGCCACTCTCCACCGCCGCTGCAGCAAAAAGCGTCGAGATGCCCACGTCGTGCTCTCGTCGGCGTTCGATCGTTCGTTCAATGATCTCTTCTGAGACGAGCGTGAGCCCTTGTCGAGAGTGCCCAAAGAGATCGAAGGCGCCGGCTTTGATTAACGACTCAATGGTTCGTTTGTTCAAGACCACCGTGTCGACTCGCCGGCAAAAGTCATAGAAGTCTTGAAACGGACCATTCGCTGTTCGCTCGCTAACGATGCGCTCCACGAGACTCTCTCCAACGTTTCTGACCGCAGCCAGCCCAAAGAGAATGCCGAGCGAATCGCTCCCGTCTTGACGGGGAGCAAATTCAGCAAGCGACGCATTGACGTCGGGAACCAGGACTTCGATGCCCATCGTTCGACACTCGCCCAAATAGATCGCAGTCTTGTCCTTGTCGTCTTTGACCGAGGTCAAGAGGGCCGCCATGTATTCAACGGGATAGTGGACCTTGAGCCACGCTGTTTGGTAGGCAACAAAACCGTAGCCATAGGAGTGACTCTTGTTGAAGGCGTAGTCGGCAAAGGGCTCAATCACGTCAAAGAGCTCAGTGCCTAACGACTCTTCGTAGCCGGTCTTGATGCAGCCCGCCACGAATTTTTCTCTCTCGGCGGCAATCAAATCCCGGTCTTTCTTTCCACAGGCCTTTCGTAGGTTGTCGGCTTCTTCAAGGGTGTAGCCCGCAAATTTTTGAGCCACCCGCATGACGGACTCTTGATAGATCATCAGCCCTTGCGTGTCCTTGAGTAATGGCTCTAAATCATCGTGCTGATACACAATGGCTTTACGACCATTTTTTCGGTCGGCGTAGTCGTTATGCATGTTCGCCGCCATCGGTCCGGGCCGATAGAGCGCGACCAGCGCGGCAATGTCATCGAACGAGGTTGGTGCCAATGAGCGCATCAGCGCTCGCATGGGCCGACCTTCCAGTTGGAAGACGCCAATGGACTGGCCTTGGCGCAACAGCGCATAGACCCCGTCATCATCGAGATCGACGCCGTCGATGTCGGGGCGAGTTCCCGTCCCGTGCTCAACGAGGTCAAGACATCTCTCAATCACAGAGAGGTTTCGTAAGCCCAAAAAGTCCATCTTCAAGAGGCCCAGCTCTTCGACGCCATGCATTTCAAACTGCGTGACGATCGGTGCGTCTTCAATGCCGCCACTCGCATCAGGTTTTCGCTGAATCGGGAGATACTCAGTCAAAGGGTCTTTGGTGATCACCACTGCCGCGGCATGAATACCGTCGCCGCGACGAAGTCCCTCGAGCCCTGTTGCGACGTCGATAATTCGTCGAGCGATGTCATCGGTCTCGTACATCACTCTGAGGTCTTTCGCCGCCTTATACCCATCTTCCAAGCCCGGCGTCTTTTCGAGACACGCTGCAAGTGGCGTGTCTCGGCCCATGACCAGAGGCGGCATGGCCTTGGCTACTTTGTCACCATCGAGATAGCTATAACCGAGGACCCGTGCCGCATCTCGCACGGCCGCTCGTGCCTTGATCGTCGAAAAGGTCACAATCTGGGCGACGTGGTCTTCGCCGTAGCGCTCTGCGACGTACCGGATCATGTCCCCTCGGTAGCGCTCGTCAAAGTCCATGTCGATATCAGGCATCTGCTTTCGACCTGGATTTAAGAATCGCTCAAAGAGCAAGTCATATTTAATGGGGTCAAGATCAACAATCTCCAAGCAGTAGGCCACACAACATCCTGCGGCGGACCCTCGCCCTGGGCCCACCCGAATCTTGCGCTCCCGGGCATAGCGGATGAGGTCCCAGACCACCAAGAAGTATGCCGAGAAGCCCATGTCGGCAATGACATTGAGTTCAAAATCAATCCGGTCGAGAACGTCGCCTTTCAAGTCATCGCCGTAGCGCCGACTCGCTCCCTCCATCGTGAGTTGCCGCAAAAACTGAGCTGCCCGATCTTCGTAGGTCGAACCCTTGATCTCGTCAGGGACAGGGAATTCTGGAAGGCTTGGCTTACCAAGTTCAATTTCGACGTTCGCTCTCTCGGCGATTAATAGGGTTGAGTCACATGCGCTTTCTTGGTCCCTGAAGAGGTGTCGCATCTCTGCTGCGGACTTGAGATAGTGCTCAGTTCCTTCAAATCGAAATCGGTTGGCATCAGAAAGCATCGCTTGGGTCTGAACGCACAGCAGCGCATCATGAGCCTCTGAATCGTGACGATGGGTGTAGTGGCTGTCATTGGTTGCCAAAAGAGGCGCACCGATCGCTTTTGCAATTTCGATGAGCTGAGGATTCGTTTTTCTCTGGTCAGCAAGGCCATGGTCTTGCAATTCGACGAAGAGGCTCTCTTTCCCGAAGATATCTTGGAGTCGTGCGGCTCGGCGCTGTGCTTCTGCCTGGTCACCGACCAATAACGCTTGGAGGACGACTCCCCCAAGACATCCCGTCGTCGCGATCAGGCCTTTATGATGCTTCTCGAGTAACTCCCAGTCGACGCGGGGCTTGTAGTAGTAGCCCTCAAGGTACGCAGCGGAAGAAAGCTTGAGAAGGTTTTTATACCCTTGGGTTGACTCGGCCAAGAGGGTTAAGTGGTAGTACAACTTGGTGCCACCATCAGTGTCACCTCCACCATCATCCATTTTTCCTCGTCGCACGGGACGCTCGAAACGAGACTCGCCAGCCATGTAGGCCTCGGTCCCAATGACCGGGTTGATCCCAGCGGAGCGACACGCCTTGTAAAACTCAAGGACGCCGTACATGTTGCCGTGATCGGTGATGCCTAAAGCCGGCTGGCCATCTTCGACCGCAGCGTTGACGATGTCACCAATTCTTGAAGCCCCATCGAGCATCGAGTACTCAGTGTGGGTATGGAGGTGAGTAAACGACTTGGTCAACGCCAGTTCCGGCCTTTCTCCAGAGGACCAGAGGACCTATGGCTCGATGAATTACAACGGTGTGACTATCGAAGATAGCGCGCTCAGTGCCCTCGTGCCTCGGGCCCTAGAGGTAGGTCCCAGGCCGTGATGCGCCACCTTGATCCGAGCCCGGTAGTTCTTGGCTTCTCATCTGATCGAGTTGACTTCTCGCGGCCATCTGTTGTGCCATCAAAGCCGCTTGAATGCCATGGAAGAGGCCTTCGAGCCATCCGACTAACTGCGCCTGGGCGACTCGAAGTTCAGAAGAACTTGGCGTTCCTTCTTCAAAAGGGGGTGCCATACGAGCAAGTTCGTCACGCAAATCTGACGAGAGTCCTTTGGAGAGCTCCGCAACAGAGGTTTCGTAGATCTCCTTTAAGCGCAGCCGACCCGCTTCGTCGAGTGGCGCTGCTCGGACCTCTTCGAGGAGTTGCTTGACCATGGTGCCGATTCGCATGACTTTGGCGGGCTGTTCGACCGACTCTGACGACGTGTCATCATCGCCGAACACTTCCTCTTGTGTTCCATCAAGCACGGCATCTGGTGAAAGTACTTCTGGGGTTGTTGCATGATCGTCGCTCATGCTTCCAATCTTCGCACTTCTTGAGCCTGCCTCGAAACTCGGATTAGAGCACGATCAGAGGAACCATCATTTCTGCCTCTGTGAGCGAGCCATGCCGGCTCTTCATGCGAGCTTCTTTCGGCGTGGCAGGGTCGGCTACGTAGAGATCCGTGAACGGGATCACCGCGACGTCACCGAGTCGATCGCTGATCTCATCATCAACCTCACCCAGCCAGCCAGCATCAAGGACGTCTCGCTTCGTGAGCACCCAACAACTCTCCCTGGCTTCTTCGCTCACCCGCTCGAACACGTCGGACGCGTGCCCAGGGACGCTGTGAAGCCAGCGAAATCGGCCCTCTCCGCTCATGCACTCAACCAACATCAAAGTTGAGCGACTCAATGAGACGCTGCGAGGATTTCCCTCCACCTGTCCATGATCAGACGTCACCACAATGGCCACGTCTTCAGCAAGTTGCTGGCGCAGCTGGTGGACGATGCCGTCGGCCTCGGAAAGTGCAGCGTCATAGTGAGCCTCAAGTCCTTTGCTGTGCGCCGTCTTGTCGATGGTGTCGTGATAGGCGATCACAAACGGACTCGTCTGAGACGACGACACGGTCGACGCGACCAGTTCCTCAACATTTGAAATTCCCACATAGGTGGCGCCTCGAAGATGTGCTCTCGTAAAGCCACTCTTCGCAAACTTTCGATCTCCAACGTACGGAACGCCCTCACCGTCTCGGGTGAGGAGGGGCGTGATCCGTTGGATGAGGTCGGGTGGATGCGCCTTCATGGCATCTCGCTCATTCACGCTCCAGCGCAAAGCCTGCAGTGTGTCGGTACCCAGGCGAAATCGATACCCGACGATTCCATGCTCGCCTGGCGCCACCCCAGTGGTCAGGCTGGTCAAGGCGGCGGCGGTCGTTGAAGGGGCCACCGAGGTCAATGGTTGCATCTGAGCGCCAGCCATCACAGGGGCCAGAGCACTGCGTTCGCTCAACTGCAGTGCTCCAAGGCCGTCAAGGAGCACCAAGACCACAGCCGAGGCACCTGAGAGCGCCTGAGTAAGGTCGCCAAGAGGTCCAGGTCGACCGGTGGATGTCAATGCCGGGATCACATTGACCACTGATCTTCCCTGATAGTCGGGCACGATGGGAGCAAGGGGCACAGGAGAATCCTACGAGCCGGTAGGACCCTGGGGACCCAACTAGCATCAGGGGGGTGAAAGTCTCAACCCGCGGGGATTATGCATCGAGAGCGTTACTCTCGCTCACCTTGCATGGTGCGACGTCAACGCCGACTTCCGTGCGAGACATTGCCGAGCGAACCGGCCTTCCGCAGCCCTATCTCGAGCAGATCCTCTTAGCGTTGAAAGGTGCCGGCCTCGTCAAGTCCAAACGAGGAGTCGGTGGGGGCTACGTCCTCGCTCGCACCCCTGAGGAGATCACCCTGGCCCAGATCATCTCGGCCGTAGACGGCCCGATTGTGGCCGGTGACTTTGGAGAGCCTCATGAAAATGGTGCCTGTGACCATGAGGGCCAATGCATTCTGCTGGGCGTCTGGGCTGACGTCGGCGAGCGGATACGAGAAGAGCTCCAGTCGTTGACCTTGGCGGATATGGCCCGCCGCTCTCGAGGCACCAGTTCCCTCTCTGCCCAATAAATCTCAGCCCGCCCGGCCAAACTATGGGCCTCAACATTTCAGACATGTGAACTCTCAACATTTCTGAGAAAAATCGAAGGTTTGGGAATATTCCCTATGGCCGCAGTGTTATTTTCTAGTGAGAGTAAAAACTGGATCTCCACCAGGAGCTTTCCTCGAGAACATCGGGGGGTGAGGAAGCCTTGAGGTGGTGACATGACGCAGTGGAAGGTGTGGCGATTATGAATAACCCCCGACGTTCATCAAGTGCCCAAGCGGACAGTCTTGGTCTCCTTCTTCGAGACCTTGATCAGTACCCCATGCCCAACTATGACGAGCAGGTCGAACTCGCCAAGCGTGTGGCCACCGGAGACGATGAAGCGAAAAAACAAATGGTCGCTGCAAACCTCCGCCTTGTGCTCCACTGGGCCCGGCGCTACCAAGACCGTGGCGTTGAACTTGTCGACCTCGTTCAAGAAGGAACCTTTGGGCTGCTTCGAGCCGTGGAGAAGTTCGATTGGGAGCGTGGCTTCAAATTTTCAACATATGCCACCTGGTGGATTCGCCAAGCTCTCCAGCGAGCCGTTCAACAACATGGACGCACAATTCGAATTCCATTGGAAGTTGGCGAACAACTCCAACGAATTGATGCAGCAACTGCAGAGTTAGTCGGCCTCTATGGACGTCGGCCTACTGACGCCGAACTTGATGAAGCCACAGGCATGACCACGCAGCAACGCCGAAATCTTGAAGGAATTGCAGGAGTCTCGGCAAGTCTTGACCAGCCAGCGTCTTCAGACTCCTCAACCGTGCTTGGAGACCTCGTGGCTCCGGATCGAGAAGACTGGGTGGGCGATGTCGAACAAGGCATGGTTGATGATCGACTCAAAATGGCCGTCGAACAACTCGACACGCTGCAGCGAGATGTCTTGACTCGACGATTCGGCCTTGATGGCAAACCACCTACCTCGCTTCAAGCAACAGCTGATGCCTTGGGAGTTGGCGTGCGCAGAGTTCGTCGAGCAGAAGTTGAAGGCCTCGCTGCCCTTGAACGAGACGATGCCGTCCTCTCAATCCATGAAGAGGTCTAGTTAGCGCTGAGCCACTCGTTGGCTTGCTTCATTGGCCCAAGAACGATCATGTCGCTTGGGACCTCAGCGGTTGCGACGACCCGCTCACCACTCGTTGGGTGGTCAAAGGCCACTCGCCCTGCGTGGAGCGCGAGTCGCTCAGGATCAATGGAGCGTTCATTGCGTTGTCCGTAGCGGGGGTCATTCACCACGCTGTGGCCGATGGCCGCCATGTGAACTCGGATCTGGTGGGTCCTGCCTGTTTCGAGGGTCGCTCCAATAATGGTTCGAGAGGGCTGTTCGAGGTACGTGATGACCTCGTAGTGTGTTCGAGCTTCTCTACCATCGGGTCGTACCGTCATCTTCGTCGGCGACGTGGCCGAGCGACCGATCGGTGCATCCACCACTCCCCGTGCGCTCTCTACGTGTCCTTCGACGACAGCAATGTAACGACGCTCGACACCACGCGAGGCGATCTGGGCGCTCAGCGATTCGAAGGCGTCTTTGTTTCGAGCGATTAACAAAAGTCCAGAGGTCCCTTTGTCGAGTCGATGCACAATTCCAGGGCGCCCTATCTCGCCAACACCTTCCTCAGCGAGCTTTGCAACGTCAGGGTAGCGAGCAATGACACCAGCAATCATGGTTCCCTGATGGTTTCCCGCCCCAGGGTGTACGACTTGCGAGTACGGCTTGTTGACGACAATCACGTCATCATCGAGCAAGGCGATGGTCACGTCAACTGACGCGTCCGGAGTGACAGATCCGTCAGACGGGGCCGGGAGTACCGCTTCGACAACTCCCCCCTCGCTCAACAGCTGCGAGGGTTTCGTCACCGCAACGCCATCGACCACAACACTTCCACCTTCAATGAGGCGAACCGCTTCGGAGCGTGAGCAGCCAGTCAGCATCGCCAGTGCACGATCGATTCTCATGGCGTCCATCAATGCAGGAACCGTGGCTTCGAGGTGTTCAGCGCCTTCATCATCAATCTCTGACTTGAGCGGCTCGTCAGGACTACTCATTGAGATGAGTCTGGCGTTGGACTGGGTCGACGATCGAAAAGCAGGCTCACGATCACCACAATGACACCGATTGTGATCGCACTGTCAGCACCATTGAATGTGGGCCAGTGCGTCAAGGTCACAAAGTCGACGACACCTCCATTGTGATGGGCAATAAAGCGATCGATCAGGTTTCCCAACGCCCCTCCGAGAATCAATCCCATCCCCACCCGAATGGCAGGTGACGTGGTTCGAAACGCAACAACTCCAAGGACCAACACAAAGATCACATCAAGAATGGTCAAGAGGGTGGTTGATCCCGAAAAGAGAGAGAATGAGGAACCGGTGTTATAGGTCAATTGAAATCCGAACGGACCAAATACATGATGGGGGTATATCGAAAGATGATGTTGGGCGAGTGACTTCGTCACTTGATCAATAACGATGACGCCAGCAGCGACAGCAAATGGAATCCAAGCTCGCCGTAATGGACGATGACCGGTCGTGGGCGATTCGCTCAAAAACGATTCAGGCTCGGAGTCGCACACCGAACATCAACTCGTGCGTAAGGCATTGCTTCAAGTCGAGCCTTTGGAATTGGTTTAAAGCATTTCTCGCAGAGTCCATACCGCTTGGATCTAATTCGACCGAGTGCTTCCGAAAGATCATCGATCTCTTCTTGAAGTTTGCTCGCAAGGGCTAAGTCACGTTCACGGTCAACTGCGGAGTTCGCACCTTCTCCCGACTCATCGTCGAACTGCACCTCACGAGGTCCACCACTTTCCTCTGAGACGATCTCTTCTGCTTCAGCAAGCAGCCAGGTCTGCTGAATTTTCTTTTCGCTTGACAACTCTGCGATCAGTTCCGTGATCTTGGCTATAAATTTCGTATCTTTTGCATAGGGACTGACCTTGGGCATCGTCGGTGCTGGCGGCTTCTTCGGTGCTGCCACCTTTTTGACTGCCGGAGCTTTCTTTGCTGGAGCCTTCTTGGCCGGGGCTTTTTTGGCCGGGGCCTTCTTGACAGGGGCCTTCTTGGCCGGGGCCTTCTTGAAAGGGGCCTTCTTGACAGGGGCCTTCTTGGCCGGAGCCTTTTTGGCTGGAGCTTTCTTCGCTGGAGCTTTCTTCGCTGGAGCCTTCTTGGCCGAGGCTTTTTTGGCCGGGGCCTTCTTGGCTGGGGCCTTCTTGGCTGGAGCTTTCTTGGCTGGAGCTTTCTTCGCTGGAGCCTTCTTGGCTGGGGCCTTCTTCGCTGGGGCCTTCTTTACAGGGGCCTTCTTGGCCGGGGCCTTTTTCGTTGCGACAGACTTCTTCTTTGATGCCACTGCGGCCATCAGACCCTCCTCAAGTGCTCATGCCATACGCAGAGCAGTACAAGTGGGGCACCTTATCAGGCCATGAGCGACGAGTCCTCATCTAGCCGTCGTTAGGGCCGAAGATTTCTTTCGTCGCCGTCCATTGGGCGTCCATCAAAACCCGCAGGTGGGCTCGCTGGCGTGTGGGCTGTTTCAACAATTTCGACCTCAGCCTCTGCATTGGGCTGACGCAAGGCCATGATCGCTGCACCAGGCTGGACGTTGTCTTCAATCCATTGAATCATTTCTGAAAGAGAGGATCGCAGTCGCGTCCTCTCTGATTCAAGTTGGCGAGCCATGGACTCTACGTCGGTCGTCAGTTTTGATTTCAGACCTTCAAGGCGGCTCAGGTCAGCCTTGAAACGATCTTCAGCGTCGGCCCGAAGTTTTCGAGCTTCGTCGCTCGCTGCGGCAACAACCTTGGCTGCTTCAGCTTCTGACTCTCGTTTCGTTTGGTCAACAAACCGCTGTGCCATTTCAAGAGTGCGGGTCAGTGAGTCAACGTTATCGCTCTCGTTGGCACTGACGTCTTGAGACGCCGGAGCAGCACTCTGAGCGGGCTTCGATGATTCGAGAAGAGCGATCCGCTCCGCCGCTTGACGGAGACGGTCGGTCATCTGTCGGAGTTGCTCTTGAAGGGCGTCGGCTTCGACAGCGACTTTCTCCAAGTAGTCATCAACTTCGTCGACGTCGTACCCACGAAGTCCTAAACGGAACTCCACGGTGCGAAGGGTTTCAAGTGAGGTTTTAGGTAGTCCTGCGTTGTCCATGTCGGCCACCCTACCAATTTGGCCCGAAGAGCGAAACCGCTAACGAAGCAGGATCGGCAAGATCAGGAACTGCGCCACCACGAAGACCAGCAAAATTGAGAGATCTAAGTACGTTCCACCGATCCTCACGGGCGGGATGACCTTGCGAATGGGCCTCAAGACCGGCTCTGTCAGGGCAAAAAGGATTCTGTTTATTGTGTCCAAAGCAGAGCTTGAGCTCATGGTGAACCAGCTCAAGAGCGCCCGGGCGATTAGAAGTAGAAGGTAGATCTCGAGAAGAAACCCGAGAAAATGAAGAATCACGGCTTAGTCGTCGCGATTAAAGCCACGACGCTCAAGGCGAGCACGCTCTTCAGGTGAGACCGTGACGTCGTCTGGTGTGAGCAAGAACACTTGATCCGCGACTCGCTCCATTGAGCAGCCTGCGGCATACGCGATACCCGAACAGAAGTCGATCATTCGGCGTTGAAGGTCTCGATCTGCTTGTTGGAGATTCATGATGACTGGATTCGACTGGCGAATAAAATCTCCAATCTCCTTGGCGTCAGCAAAACGAATGGGCGCCACAACATGAACACGAGACGCATCACTCATCGGCTTTGATCCCATGGGGGCACGAGGGGCGACCGACGATCCCATCCCTGGTCCAGCCGCTGGCGCGCCATCTCGGGTCATTGGTCGAATTCGAGTCACTGGGGCCATTCGCGCTGGCTCTAGACGAGAGTCGTAGCGATCTTCTTGGTCTCGGTCCCAACTGCGATCGCGATCTCGCTCTCGTGGTTCGGGTCTCGATGATCGGCTTGGTGCCGCCCGTGAAGGGAGGGGCCGATTTCGATCGGACAGATCGTCGTAGTCGTCATATTCATCGTCAACCAGACCTAAATAAGCCATGATTTTTCGAATGCTTCCGGCCATTCCTGCCGCCTCGTCTCTCGTCGTCGCTCTCACGTCCCTCCCCCGAGTGGGGCGGGCCTCGCATCTACTCTAGGCCACTGACGCCAGTGGGTCAGGTCCTTCAGGATCGGGCCCCAAAGAGGCCCCTGCCGACCCGGATCATGGTGGACCCCTCCTCTACAGCGATTTCAAGGTCATCGCTCATGCCCATACTGGCTTCTGCCAGGCCCAAATCCTCTTTCATCTCCCGCACTTTCCTGAATGCCGCTCTTGCCCGATCCGGCTCCTGAGGCGCCACCGTCATGAGGCCTGCAACCTCTAATCCGAGGGTCTGGGCCCGCTCTACGAGGCTCTGGACCTCATGAGGAGCAACTCCATTTCGACCCGGAAGCCCGGTGAGCTCAACCTGGACCATCACCGTTGCTCCAGGTCGCCGAAGCGCGATTGCTTCAGCTTCGCGCTCTCGAGCAAGGCCTTCAAAACATGACGTCACCTGAGCGAGACGTCCCACCTTGTTGGTCTGGATGGCGCCGAGGTAGTGCCATGACACATCGTCATTGGAAATCCCTGCAGCTTTTTCAATCAGCTCGGCTGCATAGTTCTCTCCAAGGGTTGTCATTCCCGCAGCCAGAGCAGCTTCGACGGTTTCAATCCCGAACGACTTTGTCACCGCCACGATTGTGATTGAACTCGGGTCTCCCCCGGCAGCAGCGATACGCGACTCGAGCGCTGCGCGAGCTTCTTGAATTGCGGCAACGTCGGTCGCCCGAGAGAGGGGCAATGTGCTTATCGCAAAAACGAAGGGACGTCGAAGTCGTCATCGCCGCCACCGCCGAGACCAAGGTCTCCATCAGTAACGTCAGCGAAGATGTCAACGGGCTCTGGCGTGTCAGAAAGACCCAGACTTGAGCCACTTGACGATGCTCGACCTTCCCATCGCTCAAAACCAGCGGCGATGACGGTGACTCGAACTTCTTCTCCCATCGAGTCATCAATCACTGCTCCAAAGATGATGTTGGCATCTGGATGAGCCACGGAGTGAACGATCTCAGCGGCTTCATTCACCTCAAAGAGGCCCAACTGCGATCCACCCGCAATATTCAGCAGAATCCCTCTCGCTCCTTCGATTGAGGCTTCGAGAAGGGGGCTCGTGATCGCAGCTCGTGCGGCATTGACCGCTCGTCCCTCTCCAGTCGAAGATCCAATCCCCATAATGGCGGTTCCAGCGTTCGTCATTACCATTTTGACGTCGGCAAAGTCGGTGTTGATGAGACCTGGGACCGTGATCAAGTCAGTGATTCCCCGCACACCTTGGAGGAGGACCTCGTCGGCGATTTTGAACGCGTTCATCATCGACGTCTGATCGTTCGATACCGTCAAAAGACGATCGTTCGGAATCACGATCAACGTGTCAACTTTTTCCTTCAGAATCTGAATTCCTTTTTCGGCCTGCGTAGAGCGTCGTCGACCTTCGAAAGCAAATGGTCGCGTGACCACGCCAATCGTGAGCGCTCCGAGTCCCTTCGCTATCTCTGCGACAACAGGGGCGGCACCGGTTCCGGTTCCGCCTCCTTTTCCTGCAGTAATAAAGACCATGTCGGCACCTTTCAGTGCCTCTTCGATCTCGCCTCGATGTTCTTCTGCGGCCAAACGTCCAATTTCAGGGTCAGAGCCCGCTCCGAGCCCACGTGTCAACTCACGGCCAATATCGAGTTTGAGATCAGCATCACTACTCAAGAGCGCTTGGGTGTCAGTATTCGCTGCGATAAATTCAACGTTCCGAAGACCCGACTCGATCATTCGGTTCACGGCGTTGACACCGCCGCCACCAACACCAATCACCTTGATGAGTGCGAGGTAGTTGCTCTGTGGAGAAATCGTCATAATCGTCCCTAGTCCTCTCGTGGGGTTGCCCATATCCTGCCTGAGCCCACCTCGTAGGTGGTGGACACTCAGCGCTCAATCGTACCGTAGGCCCTAATCCCCTGGCAGAAAAGCCCTGGAATAGGCTTAGGCCGAATACTCTTAGGGGCCAGTGATGGTTGAGGCTTGGGGAACCGACACGTCAACAACGTCGCCCGGATGAAGCGTGGCCCCGGCGATCACACTGGCAATGTCTCTATATTTTGCGTCCAATTGGGCGGTGGTGCCGAGATTAATAGTGATCGGCGACGTCAACTGGAGGCTGACAGTGCCATCTGGGTGAGCGATCACTGCTGCGACTTGGTCCTTAAATGCTGGTGGCAAGGATCCCGCCACGCTTGCTGCGGGCAGGACGCGAAGTGGCAGGCTCGTCCCAACAACAAAGTGTGTGCCATCTGGAACGTTCAGGGAGACTAATCCTGCGACGGGCGTTTTAGAAATACTCAAGATGCGTCCAGTCTCATCGATGAGATACATCGTTGACCCACTCGTTGCACTCGCCACCGGTGTGCGTTCAACAACGGTGATGTTGACAGTTGACGGCCAGTGGAGAGAGACGTGCGAGGATTTCACCCAACCGAGTTGATCAATTCCAGTTTCAGCGCCAGCTGGATTAATTGAAATCAACGGCGGGTGAGCACTCAACCCAGCCGCATCAATCACTTGAGCGGGTGACTCATGAACTGCGCCACTTACCGTGATGGTCTTGGCCGAGAAGAGTGAAGTGTGAAGTAAGAACCACGTGCCGACCACGAGTGCGAGCACCACAAAAATCGAGCCTGCAATCCAGAGGCGCCGCCGAGTCTTTGAGCGGGCCACGGCCGCTCGACGCTGTGAGAGCCGGGGGTCTCTGACAACCGTTCCCTTCGATCGCTTCTTGGTCGTGCTCGTTGCCATCAGGTTGCTGGCCCAGCCTCGTGGGGGCTGAATCCCACCATTTTGACTTCAGTGCTCAGAGAGACTCCCGAGTGCGCTTCGACCATTGAGCGGACTCGGTCCATCAGCGCGACGACGTCGTCGGCTGAGCCACCTTCATCTGCCTGAATAAAGTTCGCATGCTTCTCTGACACCTGCGCAGTTCCCAGCCGGAGACCTTTGGCCCCCGCATCTTCAATCAAACGACCCGCTGAGTCACCCGGAGGATTGGTAAAGACACTTCCGCAGTTCGAGCCACCTGGTTGGTGTTCTCTGCGCCAACGAACGATCTCCTTCAGCGTCCCGAGCGATGATTCTTTTTCGCCTGGCGAAAGTTGCAAGGTGGCCGAGATCACAAGGTCTCGATTCGTCAGAGCGGATGATCGATACGCAAAGTCGAGTTCGTCACGATCCATGACTCGAGGAGTTTGGGATCCAAAGGTGAGTACCTCGACCGAGATCAACGAGGACGCCATGTCCGCGCCATGTCCTCCCGCATTCATCTTGACGGCTCCCCCAATGGTCCCTGGGACGCCGACCGCCCATTCAAAACCTGTGAGTGCCGCGTCAACACTCTTTCGGGCAACCACCGGCAAGTCGGCCGCTCCTCCCGCCACGACGCGCGCACTCTCGAGGTCGATCGAGATTTCTCGAAAGCTCTCCCCAAGGTGGATCACAACGCCATCAAATCCTTGGTCAGCGACCAGGGTGTTCGAACCTCGACCCAACACATAGGTGTCGACGTCGGATCGAAGATCGCCTGAAAGCGAACACAACGCGTCAAGGCTCTCAATCTCGACAAGTGCTCGAGCATCTCCTCCAACTCGATAGGTCGTTCGAGCGCCGAAAGGGTCGTGGAGTCCTGTGTTCATCGAAGTCGCTCAATCAGGCGCTCTGGAAGTTCAGTTAAGTCTCCTGCCCCCATCGTTAAACAGAGGTCACCTGGCTCAAGAAGTGCGAGGACCTCGTCAACCACGAGGGAGGGGTCCTCAACAAAGTGGACGGTGCCTGAGCTCATGTGTGGGGTAACTGCTTGCGCGACAAGTCGACCAGAGACCCCAGGTATCGGCTCTTCTCCTGATCCATAAATTGGCGTGACCACCACGTGGTGTGCTCCATCAAATGAATGGGCAAACCCTTGCGAGACCGCTTGGGTCCTCGTATAGCGATGGGGTTGAAACACACAGATCACTCGAGTAAACCCTCCAGCCAATCCAGCGGCAACTGTGGCAGCAACTTCGCTCGGCAGATGCGCGTAGTCATCGACGAACGTGATGCCGCTCGCACTCCCTCGGAACTCAAAGCGCCGAGGGACTCCCGTAAAGTGCGCCAATCCCTCCACGACGGCTTCGTCATCGACACCGGCCACCGATGCCATCGCTGCTGCGAGCGCAGCGTTTTGAACATTGTGTCGCCCAGGGGCGGCGATTCGAAGCGACAGCGTTGACCCACTTGGAAGCCCAAGCTTGAAAGATGATGATGCTCGCTCGAGGGAAACCCCATGGACCAAGACATCGTTCCCCTTTTCGATGCCGACGCCGATCCCATGTCGGGCCCTTCCGACTCGAGCTGCGCCCTCGTCGTCAGCGTTATAGAGCACTGGTCCAGTTGTTCGTTCGCACAGTCGCTCAAAGGCTGCTTCAAGTTCACTGAGTGTTTGGTAGTAGTCCAGATGATCAGCTTCGATATTGGTGACACCACTCATCCACGGTTCAAGTTCACCAAAACTTCCATAGCTCTCGTCGGCTTCGAGGACCAAGAGCGACCCTTCATTCCACACGGCATTGATGCCCATCCCACTGAGCGGAGCGCCAATGAGAAACGAAGGCCGCCGTTGTGCATGGACCAAGATCAACGAGAGCATCGATGTTGTCGTTGTCTTGCCATGCGTTCCTGCGACCGCCATTGTCTTCGCCACCCGAGTCAGTGCCCCGAGCATCTCTGCACGACTCATGAGGCGACATCCGTTCTCTCGAGCACTCGTGAGTTCAACGTTGTTCTCTCTCACCGCCGGCGACGACGTCACCCAGTGAGCGTCTCCTCTATTTGACTCACTGTGTCCAGTCTTGACGTCAACCCCTGCTCGCCGGAGTTGGTCGAAGACTTGCGACTCATGAATATCGGAGCCAGAGACCGTGTGGCCCATCTGCGCCAGCACGATCGCGAGCGCACTCATTCCTGCGCCACCGACCCCAACGACGTGAATCGATGCCGGGACGGTGAGATCAATCACTTCATGAAGCTCAGACATAACTCATCACCACCGTCGCCACTCGCTCTGCCGCGTCAGATCTGCCACGCGCTCGGGCATTTTCTTCAATGTTGGCCCGAGCCGTCGGGTCGTTGAGAAGGCGGTCAATCTCTTCTCCAAGTCGCTGGGCGGTGAGATCGCCATCGCTCACCAAAATCCCAGCATCGTGAGCCACCAGCGACTGGGCATTTTTTGTTTGGTGATCCCCTGGGGCTCCAGGGAGGGGAACCATGATGGCCGCTACTCCACTCACTGCGATCTCCGCGATACTCAGCGCACCGGCTCGGCTCACCAAGACGTCAGTGGCTTGATACAGCACCCCTGGGCGCTCTTCGAACTCCACCACTCGGTACTCGAGCTCTCCTTCAATGTGTGCTGCTCGACTCGAAACCTCTGTAAAGTCTCGGCTCCCACAGACGTGATAGATCGTCAAGGGTCGAGCAGACCACGCTCCAGCAAGTTCAAGCACTGACAAGTTGACAGAACGTGCACCGAGTGAGCCGGTCATCACGCTGATTAGTGGCCGCTCTGGATCACAGTTCAATGTTCGTTTTGCCGCTTGTCGCCCACTCGGGCTCCGATCGATCTGGACAAACTCATCTCGAACTGGTGCGCCCGTCACCGTGGGGTGTGGAAGATCGACGTCATCGCCGATCACACACGATGCCACTGCGACTCGAGCCAAGAGCCGGTGCGTCGAGCCTGGAACCGCATCAATATTGACAAGGATGAGTGGCACTCGCCACAGTGCGGCCGCCAGACCTGCGGGAAGCGCTGCGTAGCCACCGACCGACACCACTGCACGTGGTCGGTTACGGCCGAAGCGCACCACCATTGTCACAAATGCAGCACCAAGACCGATCATCGCACCTATGTTGTCAAGAACTGTCCTTGGCGAGAGCGATCGTTTAATTCCTCGACCGGGCAACAGTGTGAGCGAGATGCCCGAATCAGCAAGAAGGACACTCTCTTGCCCTCGACGAGATCCGACAAAGCCAAGTGCGTCTCGAGTCTCACCGGACGCGACCAGCGCCTTGGCGATCGCATCAGCGACAAACACGTGTCCTCCCGTGCCGCCTCCTGCGAGAACGATGGGACGTTTCACCTCGCCCGAGCGGGACGAGCCGTTCGTGTGGCAGGTGTGCGCGCGTTTCCTGAGGATGCTCGAGACGACTTCTTTTTCGGCGTCGCCTTTGGCGTGGCCCCTCCTTGGCGTGCGATATTGATCAGCATTCCCGCTGCAGCCATCGTGATAATGAGCGATGAGCCACCAAAAGAGATAAACGGCAAGGGAATCCCAGTGACCGGCAGCGCGCCCAATACTGCTCCGATATTGATCATTGCCTCAGCGCCGATCCAGGAGATCAGCCCCACCGCCAAGAGTCCCCCAAAACGATCTGGCGCCTGTTCGGCCGCTCGAAGCCCTTTGAGGACAAAAATACCGATCAAGACAATAACCGTAAAGGCTCCGATGAGGCCAAGCTCTTCTCCGATGATGGAGAACATGAAGTCGGTATGCGCGTTTGGGAGCAGACCCCACTTCTCATGACTGTTACCGAGACCTAAACCAAAGAGATGTCCCGAGCCCAGGCCAATGAGTGATTGGACGACTTGATAGCCAGAACCCGACGCAGATGAGCCAGGATCAATAAAGCTCAACAGACGTTCTCGACGATATGGCATTGCCACCGCCGCAATTGTCACAAGAGCCGTAGTCCCTAATACCCCTTTGAGGATGATCTGTTTTGGTACTCCCGAGGCGAAGACCAACGCCAAGGTAATGACCATCAGCACCATTGCGGTCCCAAGGTCTGGCTGCATGATGACCAGTGCACACGCCAGGCCAGCCACCGCAACTAAAGGTCCGATCATCATTCGCACACTTGCGCCATTCTCTTGGCGCTTGGCGATCAGATCAGCGCCAAAGAGTGCCAACGCTAACTTCATGAGCTCTGATGGCTGCACTCTCAACTGTCCAACACCAACCCATCGACTTGATCCCCCAGAGGTGACTCCAAGTCCTGGAACTAAGACAAAGACGAGAAGCACCAGCGTTCCCGCCAGGACGAGAGGAATCCACCGGCGCCACTTCCGGTAGTCGACTCGAATAGTAATGACGAGTGCAATCGTCCCGAGAACCATCCAGATCAGTTCCTTGAAAAAGATTGACCAGGGCGAGCCGTAGAAGGATATCGAGATCACCGACGACGCAGAACCAACCATGACGACACCAATGACGCAGAGTGCGGCGAGGATGATTAAGAGCCAAGATGCCGTCGAAAGTCTCGGGACCAGACTTTTCTCCTGGCGTGATCGCTTCGTCGAGGCGCGCTCAGCCATGAGAACCTGCATTTTTCCGACATTCCACTTCGTAAGCCTTGCCGAAAACACGTCCAGAGTGGGGGAACCTCGCCATTTACAGCCCTGACGTTGCGGTCAAGAATCCCGCGTAGTAAATCCCAAGGCCTAGTGCCGCAAAGAGCCCAGCGAGAATCCAAAATCGAACAATGACTGTGGTCTCGGGCCAGCCTTTGAGCTCGAAGTGATGATGGATGGGGGCCATTTTGAAAATCCGACGACGAAATACTCGAAAACTAAACACTTGCAGTATCACCGAGAGTGTCTCGAGGACAAAGAGTCCACCGATCACGATCAAGAGAAGATCGACGTTGAGCAAGAGACAGATTGCAGCCAGGCCAGCCCCGATTGAAAGGGATCCAGTATCCCCCATATAGATGCGCGCAGGAGCCGCGTTCCACCACAAGAAGCCGAGACACGCCCCTGCGAGCGCCACAGAGGTCAACCCGATATCGAGTGCGGATCCAAGGTGGTAAATCGAAAAGTGACGAAACGACCAGTAGCCAATAATGGCGAGAACTGCAAAACTAAAAGTTGCCGAACCCGCCGCAAGTCCATCGAGCCCGTCCGTCAAATTCACGGCATTCGATGTTCCTACGATGACCACGATGGCAAGAACGATCCAGAGAAGGTGACCAAGTTGCCAACCTGGCACGGTCTCTCGGGTAAAGGACAATGTAGTAGCGGTGTGAACCCAGAACACGGCCAGCAGCGCGAATGCCAATGCTGTGCCGAGTTGCAACGCCATTTTGGCTCGCTTATTCAAACCAAGGCTTCGTTTATTCCTGACCTTGATCCAGTCGTCAAGAAACCCAATCACTCCGTAGGCAATCACTGTTCCGACGACCAAGATGCCAGCACGAGAGACGCCGACGTGTGTTCCAAAATGTCCAAAAGCAAACCCAACCACCACGGCCAAAACAATGACAATGCCCCCCATCGTCGGCGTGCCGGCTTTCGCCCAGTGTGATGCGGGACCGTCGTCTCGGACGGGTTGACCGATGCGTCGTTTTTGGAGCCAACGCACAAGAAGCGGCGTCAAGAGTGCGGCCACCCAAAGTGCCACGCCTCCGGCCAACATTAAACTCAGCATGCGGTGTTCCTCTCCGCCAAAATCTCTCTCGCCACCACCCGGTCATCGAAGGGTGCTTCAACTAAGCCAATAATTTGAGTGGACTCATGCCCTTTCCCTGCGACAAGAACGACATCGTCGGGCCCGGCCATCTCAATAGCCTGCTTGATCGCACGCCTTCTGTCTGGTTCTTCTCGAACCACAGCACCTGAGGACGCTCCTGCGATGATCGCCGAGGAGATGCCTGCTGGGTCCTCGCCACGCGGATTATCGGTAGTGACAATCACCACGTCAGCACCGTTCGATGCCACGTCACCCATAAGGGGGCGTTTTTGCTGATCTCGCTCCCCTCCACATCCAAAGACCAGAATGACCTTGCCAGCGGCGCTCACTAACCGTCGAGCCTCACTGAGCAGCCCTTCGAGCGCGTCGGGTGTGTGTGCGTAATCAACAATGACGCTCGGAGCCACGCCTTGGTCTGACACCAACTCCATTCGACCTTGAATTGGACCGACCCCCCGAAGTCCTTCTCGGGCCACGTCGCTGTCAACGCCGAGTGCCACCGCCGCTTCAAGAGCCAGAGCTGCATTGATCACGTTGACCCGGCCTACGAGCCCGAGCGAGGTCTCCTTGCCTCTCCAGAGAAAAGTGGAGCCTGTCAATGAGCTGTCGATCTGCGTCACGGAGTCCGAGGAAACTTCAACAACGTTGGCGAGACTGCGACTCGCTAACTGTCGACCATAGGAGGAATCCACCCAGATCACTGCCGTCGAACAGTGAGACGGATCAAACAGTCGCGCCTTTGCTTCAAAATATTGTTCCATCGTTCCGTGATAATCGAGATGGTCGTGGCTGAGATTCGTAAAGACACAGACGTCAAATTCGATGCCGCTGACTCTCCCTTGATCTAGAGCATGACTCGAGACCTCCATGGCCACCGCACCCGGCTTCTGTTCGCTCTCCGCATGCGCCACAGCCTCTTGCAACATGCGATGAAGTTCGGGGGCCGGTGGTGTGGTTCTCGCTCCTGTCAACGTACCGATGACTCGAGCATCAAAACCCGCACCACTAAGAATCTCCCCCAAGAGATGCGCAACTGTTGTCTTTCCGTTGGTCCCGGTGATGCCCACCATGCGAAGTCGTCTAGCTGGGTTCCCAGCGATGGCCGCGCTGAAGATCGCACTGGCATCTCTCGCACTCCCTTCAGGAACACGAATTTCAAAAGCATCACCGAGCTCAATCCCGTGAACATGTTCCGTCAGTATTCCAACTGCTCCCCCATCCAGTGCCTGGGCAATAAATCGGTGGCCATCATCATTGGTGCCGGAGATGCAGCAAAACAGTGACCCGGAGCCAACGAGTCGACTATCAATTTCAACAGATTCGATAATCGCGTCATCTTCTCCTCGTACTTTCACTGCCGAGGGGTACGCCACGATTAGCTCATCAAGTCGCATTCGACGTTTCCCGCTCGTGATGGCTGGGCGTACCGACTGATTGTCGATTCACAGGTCCAATGGCCATCAGGTTGATTCCTTTGCTGAGTTCTTGGTCGCAGCTGCAGTTTGGGCGCCACTCCCACCAGGAGATGTTGGAATTCCATAACGATGCAGGGCATAGCTCATAATTTTTGCGAACACTGGCGCCGAAGTATCCCCACCAAAATAATCTGGGTACGTTGGTCGTTGCAGAACAACGACCGCTGAAAGTACTGGGTGATCAGCGGGGGCGAATCCAATAAATGTGGCGTTATAGGCCCCGGCCACGTAGCCAACTTGACCTGTTGAGGGAATCTGAGCCGTTCCCGTCTTTCCCGCAATCAAATAACCAGGAATCGCACCTTTGGCGCCTGTTCCCGTTGAGACAACGTCCTGCAACATGGTGTTCAGTGTCGCAGCAGATTCAGCTGACATCACTCGACGACTCGACGATGCAGGTGTTGGTGTCAATTGGCCGCTCGCTGATGTTGTCGCCCTCACAAGTTGAGGGTTCACGAACACACCACCGTTCGCCACGGAGTTGTAAGCGTCCAAAAGTTGCATTGGAGTCACAGAGTCAACCTGTCCAATTGGGAGCGAAGCAATATCGGTATCTGACCAGCGAGCGGTGTTCATCAAGAGTCCTGAGGACTCTCCCGGAAAGTTCAATCCCGTGGGTTGACCAAATCCCAGTCGCTGAACTTGCGCCAAGAGACGGTTTTCTCCAAGTTTGCTTGCAATCATGTAGGTGCCGATATTCGATGACTGCGCCAAGATTTGCTGAGCCGTCATTGTCTGAGCACCATGCTCTTCAGCATCATGGAATGTCGCACCAGCGATTTTGACTTGAGAAGGGACTCCGAACGGGGTTGTGGGGTTGATAAGTCCACTATCGATTGCTGCTGAGAATGGAACGAGTTTGAACACACTTCCCGGCTCATAGGTCTGGGTCAAGGCCAAATTGTTCTGTGCTTGGGCAACCCCTGGGATTCCCGAATCAGTTTGTGAAGCCAGCGGAATTTGGACGGGGCCAGAAGGCTGGCCTGTTGCCACAAGATTAGCCATCGAAAGGATCTGTCCAGTTCTTGTGTCCATGACAATTGCAGTTCCAGAAAGCGAATGAGTCGCAGTGATCTGTGCGGCAAGGGCTTGCTCAGTGACGTACTGGAGCGGTTGGTCCAGCGTCAGTTCAATGCCAGTCCCAGGGACCGATGCCAGCGTGTGAATCGCGTTGCTTTGCGGCAAGCTCACACCGAATGGCGTCTGGAGAAGTGTGGTCGAACCAGCACTTCCAGCCAGCAGTTTTTGATATTGGTACTCAAGGCCTGCGGCTCCCGACCCTTGCGCGTTGGTAACCCCGACGACCGACGCCCCAAGCGCTCCGTTCGGAACGATCCGCCGTTCTGTATCAACCATGGTGATGCCAGGAAAACGGTTCTTGGCTATGGTGGCCGCTTTATCGGCGTCGACGTGAGTCGCTAACACAACGTAGCCAGTGTGGCGCTTGAGCATTGGTTCGAGAGTGGATGCTGGAATGCCAAGAAGTGGCGACAGTGCAATGGCCTCTTCGACAGGGTGGGAGATCTGGAAGTTGTCGGCAATTATTTTCTTTGTCGGGACCGACATCGCCAACACCGCACCATTGCGGTCGTAGACACCTCCACGAATTGCGGGGATCGAGATGGTCTGGCGAAGTTGTTGATTGGCGTCTTGTTGATACTGGGCGTGTCGGAAGACTTGGAGCTCGACTAATCGTGCCGTAAGGAGAATTAGCACCAAAAGGACAACGATTCGGATGATTTTGATTCGTGAACCGATGGATTTGTAGTCAGAAGAAGGTGTAGGTGCAGCCGGACGCCGACGGGTTTGAGGCCGAGCCCGAGTTACTGTTCGCGTTGACGCTGCTCGAGTTGGCGTTGGTCGACGCCGAGGTGCAGCTTTGCGAGCCGGAGTCGCCGTCCGAGACTTTGGCGCAGGGCGACGAGTGGGGGCAGACCTTCGAGGTGGGGCCTTTCGAGCCGGCGGCGCCGTCCGAGATTTTGGCGCAGGGCGACGCGGCGGAGCAGACGTTCGAGGGGTCATCAGGCTCCTGGGGCCGGCGTGATCTTGATTGGCGGGAGGGGCTGCGTGAGAGGGACTGAGGGGAGCTGGAATATTTGTGATGGCTGCACGAGGTGGAGTGCTCCGGCTTCTGAAGAAATTCGCGCCGGTGTTTCGAGCGCTGCAACTTTGAGCACCGTCTGGCTATGAACGGCACGCTCTTGGACAACGACTCTGTCAATCTGACCAAGCCGCAGTTGTCCTTGGGCCAAAAGTGCGTGCCCGATGACAATTGAGAGGAGGCTGACGAACAAAATTGCGATTCCGACGATCTCTCCTAGTCTCCGATGCCGAAGTGCACGAGTTCGCTGAACAACCTGAAGGCGGGGAAGTCGCCGTTTTTGTTGGGCGACGTTGGTGCGTCGTGCGGGGGCACGACGAGCGGTGGCTGTTGCCGTGCTCACGAGGCCACCTCAAAGCATCGGAGTCGAGCGCTTCGAGCTCGAGGATTCGCGGCAATCTCATCGTCACTGGCTACGACTGCCCGTTTCGTCAAGACCGTTCCAAGTGAGACTGCTCCACAGACGCAGGGCAAGTGAGACGGGCAGGTGCAACCGCCAGCTTGCCAAGACCGAAAGAGGTGCTTCACCATTGCGTCTTCACCTGAGTGATACGAGATCACGACGAGGCGGCCTTCAGGGATAAGGAGACCAACTGCGGCTTCAAGAAGAGTTGAGAGTTCGCTCATCTCGCTATTGACACTGATTCGAAATGCTTGGAACACTCGCGATGCGACATGTCCACGCCGGCGATTGGCCTTGGGGACGGCTCGGTCGACGACGTCCACGACTTCTTGCGTGGTGGAAACCGGACGTGCCTCGAGAAGTGCTTTAGCAATGCGTCGAGCAAATCGCCCTTCACCATTTTCTCGCAAGATGGCAGTGAGCTCGTCGAGCGTGACCTGGTCAAGAAACGCCGACGCCGTCATCCCCTGGCTTTCGTCCATTCGCATATCGAAGGGGCCGTCTTGGGAAAACGAGAATCCTCGTTCTGCGCTGTCGATCTGAGGGGAGCTCACGCCAAGATCAGCAAGAATGCCTGCGACACCTAAAGGCTCGTCCGTGCCCGATACGTGAGGCCACGGGGTCACACCTTGCCTCCCCTGTTCGACGATGCCCGAAATTGCTGAGAACCTCGCATGCTGCATAACGAC
The DNA here is from genome assembly GCA_009699875.1 of Actinomycetota bacterium. Taxonomy (GTDB): domain Bacteria; phylum Actinomycetota; class Acidimicrobiia; order Acidimicrobiales; family RAAP-2; genus CAIUMH01. The sequence continues at coordinate 74,961 of WLNI01000003.1, read as the reverse complement.
ACGAGATCCAAAGACTCCAAGACGTCGCCCCGCAGCTCGCAATGCCGTCTCGTCTCGATCAAGACCAAGGATTCCGATGTCGCTTCTGGCCTCGAGGAGCGCTTCTGAGTGACCCGCTCCACCGAGTGTGGCGTCGACGATCACACCGGTAGGTACCGGTGTAAAGAGTTCCGTAACCTCATCCCTGAGGACCGGCTGGTGCTTAAATTCCTGGGCCATCCGCAGCCCCCCGACCAACGAAGTCATCGTGGAGTGGAGGCTCCCGGGACCGACGGTGAAGAGGGCGGAGGTTTGATCTTCCACCGTGTCGATCGAGAGGCTGCGCATGGACCTGGCATTGTGTGCCAAGCAGTTCCTTCTTCGTGTTCCTTTCGTTTGTCTCACTCTTCGTCCTCAAGGAACCACTGCTCCATGGGACGAACTCGCTCCTCCCATACCGCAGGGTTCCAAAGTTCAATGCGATCTATGGCACCCATGATCAAGACGTCAGTTTCAAGTTGTGCGAATTCTCGAAGGCGAGCAGGAATGGCCATACGACCTTGCTTGTCAACTTCAACGTCGAGGGAGTCCGCTGCCCACACTCGAGCTCGGTTTCGACCGTCTCGGTCTGACTTTGAGCCTTCGAGCATCTCTGCCATCTGGCGTTCAAACTCTCCAGGGGTCCAAAGAGCGACGCATCCTTCACGGTTGCTGGAGAGGAATCCTCCTCGGGCGAAGGCGTCACGGAATCGAGCAGGAAGAATGACTCGTCCCTTTGAATCGACACTGTGCTCAAAGCGTCCGACAAATCCCGCCACTTGCTTGCTCCTCCACCTTGCATTTCAGGGAGAATTGCTCCCTTTTCCTCCACTTCGTGCCACTATACGCCCTTTTCCACCCTTCTGCCACTCTTTTCCTCATTTTTTCGCCACTTTTTGGGTTTTTCTGACCCAAGGACGCGTTTTTCCAGGAGTTAACTGGGGTTTGATGGACACCACGGGCGTGGCCACTTCATAAACGTGAGGATCTTTAGGCCGACCGAGAAGCTTGGCGCCTCAGAAGAGGGAAGGAATCGAGGAAGAAACTAGGCGGCTGACTGGGTGGAACCGACGTAGGGCTCCCAGAGAGGGTCGACCTCACCCAGATGTTGCCATCTCCACAAAAGGCCAGTGGGGGCTTGTGGCGGAAATGGCAATTCCCATCCAAGTTCATGGAGAAGGCGATCCCCTTTTTGGAGGTTATGGCGTTTGCAAGCCGCAACCACATTCTCCCATTCGTGGCTGCCCCCTCTGCTTCGAGGAACAACATGATCAATAGTGTCCGCATGACCTTGGCAGTACGCACAACGATGAGCATCGCGGAGCAGAACTGCTCTCCGAGAGAGGGGCGGTGTTGACGCTCGATACGGGATTCGGACAAACGTTCTCAGTTTGACAATCGAGGGAACTGGCGTCGACGTCGTTGGCGAACGAAAGACAGGAGCGTTTTCTCGAGCGGCCACCACGTCGGCTCGCTCGCAAAGCAACAAGACCACTGCTCGGCGTGACGTGAGGAGTTGAAGCGGCTCAAACGTTGCGTTCAAAAGTAGGACTCGCTCCATGATTCAATAATCTATCGTCGTTGCTGGCGCATCCGTTGTGACCACTCGACAACTTCGACAACTTCGTCTGGTGATGGTGGTGTGGTCCCCTCTCCCCCAGAAGAGGTCTCCAGACGGAACTGCCAATAGCGTTTGTCAGGCAGAGGCAAGAAAGGCGGCCGGCGCCACCACCCAATTGGTGCCAACGCAAACGAAGCTCGAACTGCCCCCGGGATACTCCGGGGTCGTCGCAGAATTCGTGCCACTGTTCCGTGAGCTAACAGAGGACTCATAACAACACCGCTGGATTTGATCCCAAGGTGTACCCCACAGCTGCTGCCCCAACTAGAGGGCCGGCGTCCCCTAAGCCAGCTGGGAGAATACGCGCACCCTTGGCGTAGCTCAGGCCAGTGCAGCGTTCAAGCTCTTGTTGTGCAGCCTCGAAGAACGTCGCTCCATAGCCAAGAGCAACGGATCCTGCAACGACGCAGAGTTCAAGATCAAGCAGGGTCACGACTGAAGCCACCGCTCTGCCCACAAATACTCCTGTGGCCCGCCGGACCTCTTCGTCCGCTTCGCTGGCTGGGCGACCAGTCTTGAGTTCGATTGCGGTGCCTGAGGCTTCCGCTTCGAGACATCCTCGAACGCCACATCGACAGAGCACACCTTCAGGGTCAACCACGATGTGTCCGATGTGGCCTGCATTCCCCTGCTGGCCATCTAAGAGCCGACCGTCGAGCACAATGCCGCCACCTACGCCGGTTGAGACCACCATGGCGAGATACGACGGCACCCCTCGTGCTGCACCGAGCCACCCTTCAGCTAACGCAAATGCTTTGGCATCGTTGTCGATCGCAATTGGGAGTCCAAGTTCGCGTCGAAGTCGTTCGGCCAAGGGAAACTCTCTCCACGCCGAAATATTGAGGGGTGAGACTGTTCGTCCATGGGGCTCCATCGGGCCGCCACATCCCACACCACATTTCGAGGGTTGAAATGATGACGTGCTTCTGACCTTGTTCACCAACGTCATTAACGTTTCAAAAAGCACTTCAGGGTCGTCTGTTTTTGTAGTCGCGACATGATCTCTCTCAAGGAGTGTCCCGTCTTGGGCGACGATGCCGCACGCCAACTTTGTTCCGCCGATGTCAATCGCGAGACACGTGTTATCCCCCACGCGACTCTTCGTCTCGTTAACTATCGCGACGATTAAAACGACTCCGGAGCCAGTCCCGTGCGTCGTGGACGGTGTTTTCAATTCCACCGGATGCACCAGAGGGTTCATCCTCATGCATCGCTCTCGTGATGTCGTGCCAACTGGCTTTGCCCATGTGGCGAAGATTGCGCTCAAAGATAAACGCTGAGACGAACATGATGCCGACACCCAAGAGTCCAAGAAGGACCGAAACGGAGTAGCCAGCAATCAAGACAACCATGCCAACAACGAAGAAGAATGCTGCCCACTTACATTTCCGACCGGCATGACGGTAGACGGACTCATTCGCAACTCGATGAGCGAAACGAGGATCTTGGCTTGAAAGTGACTCTTCAAGTTCAGCAAGGATTCGTTGTTCGTGTTCTGAAAGTGGCACGGCACAACTCCTTTTCCCTCGTTGGGGCTCTCCCTCTGAGAGCCCTTCCTTCTCCAATACTACGGCCCCATCAGGCCCAAGGTCACGCGGAAATCTAAAAACTTCGCACATGCCCTCTCAGGTGATTTCCCTATTCTCCCCTATCTCAGGCCCTCAACCCAGCCGTCCCGTCGTCATCTGGGATCCTGAATTACGCTCAAAGCACGATGAAAGACCCTGACGAACTCAAAGTAGACCCTGGAGCTCCTCCCGCTCCGGGCGGACCTGCGCTGGAACCTCGACCTTCTCGCCATCGAATTCGAAGAATTACCACCTGGTTCTTGATCGTCCTCTTCGCAATTTTGACACCTATTACTGTCACTGCTGGCTGGGCTGTCCGGACGCTGACTGATACAAATCGCTACGTAGCGACAATGCAGCCACTGATTACCGACCCGGTTGTCCAGAACTACGTTGCCACCAAAGCCACGAACACGCTCTTTGAACAAGTCAATGTCCAGAGAAAAATTACAGACGCCCTCCCTTCCTCGAGTAGTTTCCTCGCCGCCCCGATCACCGCACAGCTCAAGCAGTTCACGAACAAAGAGATGCTGCGCTTGGTCTCTTCAAAGTGGTTTGCCCAACTCTGGGAGCGAGAGAATCGTTTTACTCATTCGGCCGCCATCGCCGTCTTAACGGGAAAGCCTTCTCCTCAGGTCTCAAATACCCGCCAGCTCATTATCGATATCACCCCAACGCTCGTACAGGCGATTGACAACTTGGACAAGCAGGGAATCACAATCTTCAACCCGCTGAAGGATCACCTCCAAAACAACAAATCACTCTCACTGCAATTGTTTAATTCAAAGCAAGTCAAAACAGTGCAGAGTTTCTTCCGTTTAGCAATCCTCCTTCGAGTCATTCTCTTAGTTGGGACGCCGCTGGTTGGGTTGGCAGCGATTGCGATTTCAGTTCGGCGCCGTCGAACTGCGTTTCGAGTCATGGTCGCTGGAGCCATTGGGGCCATCACTCTTTCGGTGGGCCTCACTGCAGCAAAAGCATTCTTTGTGGCGCAAGCGCCCACACTCGGACAACTGTTTGCTGCCCAAATTTTTGCCATTATGACGCGCTACCTCACGGCGTCGCTCCACTGGGTCATTGTGGCCTTTGTCGTCGGGGCGGTGTTCTTTTGGATCATTGGTGATACCGCATGGGCGATGACTCTGCGCAAATCTCTCGTTGGTGGATCGAAACAACTCTCTCAGACTGCCGATCAAATTCGACGAAGCGAAAAGACCGCTCAGGTCCTCGCCGAAGGGAAAAAGGCTGCTCGCTACATTGGGCGAACCGTCGTTCCTTTCCGCTGGGGAGGCGCTATTTTGGCCGCCATCTTGGTCGTGCGAGCGAACACCACTGGATCGGTGCTCTGGATCTTGGTTGACCTCGCCCTCTACCAAGTAGCCCTCTCGCTTTTAGAGAGATGGGCCAAGGCATCGGACCTTGCCAACACAGCGACGGCGGACGACACGAGTTCTGCTGAAAAATTAGCGTCGCCTTCCTAGGCGCTCCCCTACTTCTTCTTGCGGCTGTGCGAAAGAAGCAGGGAAATCACAGCCCCGAGGGCTGCCGAGATCAGAATCACTGAGATCAGCGAGACGTTGGCCGTGACCAACCAGAAGTGAATCTGCACTTTTGCCGTATTGGCCACAATGAACCACACCAGCAATACCACCGCCAAGGTCATGACGACTAATCGGACATCACGCCCAGTATCGCGGGTTGCCTTGCCAGTTGAGTGCTCAGCCATACGTGCCTCCTCGGATGTAACTCTATGTTGGCAAACTTTTTGGGGCCAGGAAGGGATGCCGAGAATGGATTCGGGCTGCAGTGACCAAAAGAACGGATAAGAATAGGCGCCTATGACGACTTCGACCTCAATGACTGGCGCCACGACGCTCTGGGAGCTCATCGAACAGCGAGCTCTGAAATCAAGTGATCAACCCATGTTGTTTGATGCACAAGGTCGAATGGTGACCTTTGGGCAATTTCGAGATCTCGCCGAACGAACTGCGGCTGGGCTTCTGGAGATGGGCGTCACGAATCAAAGCATCGTGAGTTGGCAACTCCCCACCTCTCTTGAAGCCATTGTCCTCTCCTGTGCGCTTTCAAGGCTTGGCGCGCTTCAAAATCCGATCATCCATCTCTACAAAGAACGAGAGATTGGTTTTGCCCTTTCTCAAACGAACTCGTCACTCTTCTTCGTGCCGGGAACATGGAACAACATTGACTTCGTAGCGATGGCCGAACGCGCCAAAGAACAGTTCGGCTCTTCGGCTCAGGTCATCGATCTCTCACACGGTCTCCCTGAAGCAGACCCGAACATTCTCGGTCCTGTTCCTGAGGGCACCGATGCTGAGCGAGCGCCCATCAAGTGGATCTATTACACCTCTGGCTCAACTGCTGAGCCAAAAGGCGTCCAACATACCGATCAGACTTTGATCGCCGGAGGCATGGGACTGGCTATGGCGCTTGCAATGTCTGAGAACGACGTCGGCTCCATGGCATTTCCTTTTTCACACATTGCTGGCCCTGACTATCTCGTCACCATGTTGGCGTTTGGATTTCCCGCAGTGCTTCTTGAGTCTTTTGTGCCGGTCGACGCATTGGAGATCTTTAACCGCCACGGCGTAACCATGGTTGGAGGTTCAACGGCGTTCTACGTTGCGTATCTCAGCGAACAGCGAAAAAACCCTGGTGCCTCAATCCTGCCGACCTTGCGATTGATGTCGGGAGGAGGGGCTGCTAAGCCTCCGAATCTTCACGCAGAAGTGCGAGACGAAATTGGAGGTCGAGGGATTGTCCACGGCTATGGCATGACCGAAGTTCCCATGATCGCCAACGGCTCGCCGCTCGACACCGACGAACAACTTGCCAACACTGATGGCGCCCCCGTTCATGGGGCAACCGTGCGCATCGTCGCCTTCGACGGAAGTGTGGCCAATCCTGGACAAGAAGGTGAGATCCGGGTCAAGGGCCCTATGGTTTTTCGGGGCTACACGAATCCTGCGCTGAACGCAGATGCCTTTGATGATGAGGGGTGGTTCCGGACTGGGGATCTTGGCATCTTGCGCCCTGACGGTCATCTTTCACTTACCGGGAGACTCAAAGACGTCATCGTCAGAAAGGGTGAGAACATCTCAGCCAAAGAGATCGAAGACCTCTTGGCGTCGCATCAAAAAGTTGCTGAAATCGCGGTCATTGGTCTCCCCGACGCCACTCGGGGAGAGATGGTCTGTGCGGTCATCCTCCCTGCCCAAGCAGATGATCAGCTCACCTTTGACGAAATGGTGGCATTTTGCAAAGACGCCGGATTGATGACGCAAAAGATTCCAGAACGACTTGAGGTGAGAGACGAGATGCCTCGAGCAGGCACGGGGAAGATCGTGAAGAAGACTTTAAAAGAGATCTACGCTCCATGACCTCGGCGACATGCCGAGTCCTCTTCGTCTGCACCGGAAATATCTGTCGCTCCCCCATGGCTGAGATAGTTGCTCGACAGCTACGACCGCCTGAAACGTCGCCGTACATCTTTCAAAGTGCGGGCACTGCCTCATGGCATGCAGGTGAGCCAATGGACCCACGGGCAGCAACGGCATTAGCGGCCAAGGGCTACAAACCTGAGCTGCACCGTGCGCAACATGGAGATGATCTGCTCTTGGCCAACAATGACCTTGTCCTTGGACTCGATCGAAAGCACCAACAGATCCTGAACGGACGTCTCGAGCGATTAGGAAAACATCCCGCACAGTTACTTCGCCCTTTTGATCCAGCGCATGGCGGGGCGGTCGACATTGCTGATCCCTACTATGGGGATCAGGAAGATTTCACTGAGTCTCTCGAGCTCATTGAGCGCTCAGTTCGTGGATTAGTCGTCTCTCTTGACGCCACTTATTTGACTTAGAGACTCTCTGGTGTCGGCGTCGCTGCTCTGACTAATCGATCATCATCGGCCAAGAGGACCGATGCCAAACGGCGAACCAAGGTCTCTAATTCAGGGTGCTCTTTCGGACTCCAGCCATCAAGAATATCTTCAAGACCTTGTCGTCTCGCCTCCATCAGCGCGGACATTGCCTCGTGGCCCTTTTCGGTGATCTGCAGCGGCGACCCTTTGTCGTTCACGATGAAATGTTCACGCGTCAGCTCACCCAGCCCAACATCAAGAACGCTTTCGGGGACTTTGTAGTACTCAGCAAGCCCCACTTCGTCAAGGGATCGGTGTTCTTCAAGTCGGAAGAGCAACCAGCACGCTTGGGGACCGAGATCTAACGCAGCTCGCTCTGAAAGTGCGGTGTAGACCTGGGTGCGGTCTTCAGACGAGATGATCCTCTCCAAGGAGAGTTCAACTTCCTGGAGACTTGATCGATTTTCTGGAACGGGAAGTGTTTCGGCGAGGTCTCGACCTGCCCGCACTGATGTTCGAAGTTCGACTTCAGGGAGGAACCATGTCAAGGCAAAAGCGATAACCCCGAACGGAATGGCTATCAAGAACACCGTTTGAATGGTTTCAGAGACTGCTTCGATCAAACCGGACTGAACGGCGGGTGGAAGTTGGTGAAGGATCTGGGGAGTCAGCTGCGAGAGTCGAGATGAGGGAATAGGGACTCGAATCTGTTGGGCGACCTTCTGCGGCAACACGTTGGCATAGATGGCCCCAAAGACTGCAACGCCGAAGGAGCCGCCAATCATCCGAAAGAAGTTGGCTGATGCGGTGGCGGTGCCCAGGTCTTCATAGCCAACGGAGTTCTGAACCGCTAAGACAAGGACCTGCATCACAAGACCAAGACCGATTCCAAAAACCAGCATGAACAGTGCCATCACCCATTGGGACGTCTGCACGCCGACCGTTGACATCAAATAGAGACCGATGGTCATGAAAAAGGTTCCAAGTACTGGATACTTTTTGTAGCGACCTCCTCGAGCAATGAACTGACCAGAGATCATCGATGCTCCAAAGAGCCCTCCCATCAAGGGAAGGAGGCGAAGACCCGAGGCGGTCGGCGTAATTCCCTTTACCAGCTGCAAGAACTGCGGCAAAAATGTCAATACTCCAAACATCGCAAAGCCCACCACAAAGCCAATAGCTGAGGCGACTGAAAATACTTTGTTGCGAAACAGACGAAGTGGAATGACTGGTTCAGAAGCACTGCGCTCAATCAAAATAAACAACAGCGTGACCACGACGCCCCCAACGCCAAAGGCAATGATGGTGGCTGACGACCAGGGAAGTGTCGTTCCCCCAAGCGAGGTGAAGAGCACCAGACAGGTCGCAGCGATCGAAAGTGTTGCCGCACCGAGGTAGTCAATGACGTGTGAAATACGATTTCGCACTGTTGGAAGCGCAATAGCGGTCACAATCAATGCGACAATCCCCACCGGAACGTTGACGTAGAACACCCACTGCCAAGAGAGATACTGCGTGATCAGCCCGCCGATGAGAGGACCTAAGACGGTTGATCCACCAAAGACGGCGCCAAAGAGGCCGACGTAACGACCTCGATCTCGGGGACTCACAATGTCGCCGATGATCGATTGGGCCCCTACGAGGAGACCTCCCGCTCCAAGACCTTGCACCGCTCGGAAGATAATCAACTCGATCATGGACTGCGAGAGTCCGCTCAACATCGAACCAATCAAGAAGAGAACGATCGCCCCTTGATAAAATCTCTTTCGCCCATAGAGGTCTCCAAGTTTTCCCCAGAGCGGTGTCGAAACTGTTGAGGCCAAGAGATACGCCGTCACGATCCACGAAAGATGGGACGCACCGCCAAGGTCACCGACGATCGTTGGCAGTGCGGTCGCCACAATTGTCTGATCGAGCGCCGCCAGAAGCATCCCTAACATCAACGCGCTAAAGACAATGACGACTTGTCGACGTGGAAGCTTGATCGCGACAAAATCTGCGGTTGCGGCCTCGCTCATCTCTTCCTCATGCTCTTCGACTGGCAATACATCGTCAATGTGGTCCTACGGTTGCGTGAAAGAAGGTCTACTCCCTCATCAGGCACTTTTCCCAATCACGCAACAGTCCCTGCGTATTTGAGGGACAATACAGGGCATGAATAGCGCGCCGTCTTCCCTTGTTCGCAGGTGGCTCGGTGAACCATTTGGTGGATTCCTCGGCTCCCTGATTACTCAAGAAACCATTGGTGGGCTCATCTTGACGGCGGCACTTGTCCTTGGGGTCGTCTGGGCCAGCGTCTTTTCTCATTCGTACGACACTGTCGTCTCGCTCTCAATTTCCATTCCTACTATTCCTTCGTCAATGGTCCACGACGTCTCGACCTTGGTGACGAACCTGGCCATGCTGATATTTTTTGCGGCGATCGGACTTGAAATCGGTCGTGAACGAGCTGTCGGTGCGCTGCAGAAATCTGACACTGCATTACCTCCCGTCATCGCCGCTCTCGGCGGCATGGCAATGGCCGCAGTGACCTATCTCATCGTCGTCGCCGCTGAGGGAAATTCAGCCGCGTTGGGCGGATGGGGGATCCCCATGGCCACTGACGTGGCCTTTACCTTGGGCGCCCTCTCTCTCATTGGCTCACGCGTCTCGCGAGAGTTGCGGGTCTTCCTCTTAACCTTGGCCGTGGCTGACGACGTCGCGGCCGTCATCATTCTTGGGATGACGAGTCATCACGGTCACCGCTTGACGTCTTTAGGAGTTGTTGCCTACATCGCCTTGTGCGTGGTGATCATCGCGCTCACACTTGTCGCTCGTCGTCTTCGACTCTCACTCTGGACCTTCGTCTTCTTGGCACTCGGCCTGTGGTGGGCTTTTGCCCACCTCGGAATTGAGCCAACACTGGCGGGTGTCATCGTTGGCGTCTGCGTCCCCACGGGAGACGACCCTCACTCCCCCGGTCTCAGACTGGAACGAGTCGTCACCCCGCTCTCCACGTTTGTCGTTCTGCCAATCTTCGCAATTCTCGTTGGTGGCGTTGACCTCACGTCTCAGCCATGGAAGGGCAACTGGGGGCTCATCGGCGCCCTGGTTGGGGCTCGAAGTATTGGAAAGATCATCGGAATCACTGGTGGCTTGGCCCTCGCAATAAAGTTCGGCTACGGGTCCCTCCCGAAGGGGACCTCGTGGCGCCAGATGAGCGGGGCCGCCCTTTTGTGTGGAATCGGATTTACCGTTCCCCTGCTCTTTGCCACGCGTGACTTCGCTGGCTCTTCATCTCTGCTCAGTGCGACAAAGGTCGCCCTCCTCATGGCGTCGATTCTCTGTGCTGGCATAGGGCTCTGGATCGTGGCCAAAAGATCAAAGAATCCCTCCCCGGAGGGCTAACGTCCAAGAAGCGATCCCAAGGAAGAAGGAAGCGGTATGAAAACTCGGCTCACAGAACTTTTAAAGATTGAACATCCCGTCATGCTGGCTGGCATGGGTGGTGTGTCCTATTCCGCACTGACCGCGGCAGTCTCACAAGCGGGTGGCTTTGGCTGCCTGGGCGCTTCAGCTATGAATCAAGAGCAAATGGTCGATGAGATCAGCCTCGTGGCCTCGGCAACCAAGAAACCATTTGGGGTTGATCTCTTGACGGCGATGCCCGACAGTCTGGAGCGATCAGTCGAGCTCTTGATCGAAGGTGGAGCAAGCGTCTTCGTGGCTGGACTCGGCATTCCTGCCAATGTGGTCGAGACGTGTCATTCGGCGGGCGTCCTCGTGGCAAGCATGTGCGGAAAGGTTGACCATGCTCGGCGAGCCGTTGATGCGGGATGTGACTTCGTCGTCGCACAAGGAACCGAAGCGGGTGGCCATACTGGACAAGTCGCCACCCTCCCACTGGTCCCGATGATCGTCGACGTGGTGGACGGAAGCGTCCCCGTCGTCGCTGCAGGAGGAATCTTTGACGGTCGTGGCTTAGCGGCCGCGCTGATGCTCGGTGCAGATGGGATCTGGGTTGGCACGCGATTTATCGCAACCCCTGAAGCTCGATCTGTCGTCGGGTTTAAAGAGGGGATCTTGGCGGCCAAGGAAGACGGAACCATTGTGAGCCGAGCCTTCTCGGGCAAGACAATGCGAGTTCTCAAAAATAAGACCACTGAGTTCTACGAGCAGCACCCAGAAGAGCTCCAGCCATTTCCAGCTCAACTTGGAAAGTCTTATTCCAATCACACGTTCCACTTGGGCGGTGACGAAACGTCGAAAGGGGTAGATCCAGAGCTTGAGGGATATCCTGCTGGGCAAGCAGTCGGGGCAATTGATGAACTCGTTCCCGCCGCTGAAATCGTTGCTCGATTCGTGGCCGAGGCCGAACAAGACCTCGCTCGAATCCCCTCGTTCTTGTCATGAGCGAGTCATTGCGCGACCTCCCTCCTCCACTTCGAAGCCCAATCGATCGACCACTGGTAGGGCCTCGGTTGATCCTGGCTCGCTACAGCGACGAACATCTCCCACTGGTCCACGACGCAATCAGTTCCAACATCGAGCACCTGCGTCCCCACATGCGCTGGATCGCACACGAGCCGTTGACTCTTGAAGATCGAAAAAACCTTGTCGATGAGTGGAACAGAGATGCCGATGAGGGACGTGGAGTGGTGATGGGGAGTTTTCTCAATGGACAACTCATCGGATCGACTGGCCTTCACCGGAGGCGTCCAGTCCCGACGTCTATTGAGGTTGGCTACTGGATAGATGCTCGACATCTTGGCCGGGGGTATGCCACCGAGACAACGTGTCTCTTGGTGGAAGAGGCCTTCACTCACGAGGAGATCGAGACCGTCAGTATTTATTGTGATGAGACGAACGAAGCAAGTGCTCGGGTCGCAATTCGTGCAGGGTTTCTCTATCGAGAAACAACAGAGAGTCCAGAAGGAGAACGCTCACCGGGCGAATCTGGACGAGAGCGCCACTACTCAATCGAACGAGAGGCATTCGATCCAAATTGGCGTCATCGCTTTTAACTCTTTTCGAAAAGCCCTACCGGACAACTCACTCCCGTGCCGCCTAGGCCGCAGTAACCGTTGGGAACTTTGACAAGGTACTGCTGGTGATAATCCTCGGCGTAGTAAAACGGTCCCGCAAGTGCAATCTCTGTGGTCACCGGACCCATGCCTTGGAGGGCAAGTTGCTCGTTGTACGCTGCGGCCGCTTCATGCGCCATTGAGAGTTGTTCTGGCGAAGTGGCATAGATTGCCGACCGGTACTGCGTGCCAACATCATTTCCTTGGGCGTACCCCTGTGTTGGGTCGTGGCCTTCAAAGAAGATTGACAAGAGTCCTGCGTAACTCAGCACGCTTGGGTCGAAGACCACCATGACGGCTTCCGCATGTCCAGTCCGTCCTGAGCAGACTTCTTCATAACTTGGATTCGGCGTGAACCCACCTTGGTAGCCAACTGCGGTTGTAAACACGCCAGGTGTTTGGAAGAAGAGTCGCTCGGCCCCCCAGAAACAACCCATCGCCACGTACGCAACGTCAAGTCCTTCAGGGAAGGGGCCTTCCAATCGATTTCCTAGTGCTTCATGCGTTGAGGGAACAGAAACCTGCGTTTCTCTTCCGACAAGGGCGTTTTCAGAGCTCACCATCTCAGGGGATAGACCGAATCTCATGACTGACTCCTTTTCTCGGCTCTCAGCCTATTGGCAGAATGCTCTTCAGCGATCGCTCGCCACGCCTAGCCTAGAGAAATGGGAAGTCTGCCGATCACTGCCACTGAGGTTATCGCCGAGAGTATTGACGCAATCCGAGCTGGCGGAGGAAGGGCGACTCCCACGAAGCGATTACTCCTAGAACTCCTCGCCACACACCCTGGGCACCAAAGCGTTGAAGAGTTAACGGTTCTTGTTCAAAAGACCAGCCCCGAAGTTGCGAGTTCAACCGTCTATCGAATTCTTGAAGAGTTCGAACGTGTTGGTGTTGTCGAGCACAATCATGCTGGGAAAGGACCCGCGACGTATCACCTTCGAGCTGGCGCACATGGTCACCTTGTCTGCCAACAGTGTGGCGATATGACCGAAGCCGCCCCTGAACTCTTCGAACAACTCGTCAAGGGAGCGAAACAGTCCCACGGTTTTGTTGTAGATCCTCATCACTTCGCCGTGCTCGGCACGTGTGAGCGCTGCAGTAACTAACGTGCAATCACTGATTCAATCGACGCGATTGAATCAACAATATGGCTCGCTCCAGCCTCACGCAGGCGAGGTTCATCGTCAGTTCCCGTTAAAACCCCAACGATCCATCCAGCCTTCGCATTCACCCCGGCCTGCATGTCACTCGCCGTATCTCCCGCTACCGCAACGCTGCTCATCTCGCTAATCCCCAACAGTTCCGAAGCTTTCAAAATCATGTCGGGGTGAGGTCTCCCTCGCCCCGCATCGCTTGGACTGAGAGCGAAGGTGATTCGGTTCGACCACCCCAAGGCTTCCAGAAGTGCGTCCCGAGTTTGGGGAGAGAATCCTGTGGTGAGAGCAAGAGCGATTCCCTTCTCCTCAAGAGCCCCAAAGAGTTCCTCAACGCCAGGAATTGCTTCGACTCCCTGGCGTTCAATACATTCGAGATAGGACGTTTCGAACGCGTCATTGGCAACGTGTGCTTCTTCAGCTCCAAAGAGTTCAGTAAAAACTTCAATTTTAGACTGCCCCATCGTTTCGATGATGAAATCGATTGACGCTTGGCGTTTGGGATGATTGTTCTCAATCCCAAGCTGATCGAGCGCCATCGCGAATGCTTGGACCACCAGCCCATTGTCTTCAATGGTCGTCCCTGCCATGTCGGCAATCAGTGCTTTAGCTTTCACGCAAACGTCTCCTCTGCAATTTCTGGGGCGAGCGTCATCCCTCGGCCGCCGGGACCACTCACAAACACCACTCCATCATCAACCGATTCTCGGAAGTACACAGGTCCTTCGGGATCAAATTCGATCTGGCTGTAGACCCCTGCCCAGCGTCGAGCGATTGGTGGGATCTTGGTCCCAAGGAGAGAAGAAAGAACGTCGACAAGATAGTCACTCGGCCGCTCATCAAGGTCAAAGTCAAACGGCTCGTCATAGGCGTGCGTATCTCCAATGGTGAGCGAACCATTGAGTCGCTGTTGGCAGAGGAGTTGCATATGGTCTCGTTGAGCTTGGGGGTGCTGAGCCTGGAGGCCCGCTCGAGTGGGGAGATCAAAGCCTGGGTAGTAGCGAAGCGAGTCACCGTCGGCAAGCGATGTGGTGAGCTGTTGCTCAAATGGTTCAGTCTCAAACATTTGGAGTCGTACTCGTCGCAGTCGAGAGCTCCCGAGTACCTCTGCACCTAATCCAACATGGGCAGCGCCGGTTGTCACCACAATGAGTTCTGCTCGATACTGATTCCCAAGATGATCGATGGCTCTCGTCGCGCTGACCTCTCGGATCTCTCGACCGGGAAGAAATGAATAGTTCCCGCTTTCTGTGAGGTATGCCTGAATTGCTTGTGTCGCCAAACGGGGCTCCACGCCAGCATCTCTTTCGCAAAACAGACCCGCTACAAACGTTCCTTGAAGTGCTGGATTCCTTCGACGGACCTCATCTGGTTCACACAACGTGAACCCACGCGTCGGAGCATCAGGTCCATTCGCCGCTTCTTCAAGCACCGCCCGCTCTTGCGCTGTTCGTGCGAGAGTAAACGATCCATTGGGCCGAAAACCGATCGCTGGGCAGCGTTTCCCAACCGCTTCCCAGCGCTCTCGAGCTCGCAGCGCCATCTCAAGTTCACGCCCTTTGGCACGTCCACTCACCCAGACCAATCCAAAATTCCGAAGCGATGCTCCCCGAGCCTGCACCTCTCGTTCTATCTGTGTGACCTTGTATCCTCGATCAACTGCGCTTAACGCATGCATCGTTCCAAGGATTCCACCTCCAACGATGAGGACAGATGTTTCGCTCATGCGCCCAGTCTGCCTTCCAACTCGTAGGGCGTGTGACGCCGAACGCCAGACGCCCCCAGCAGACCAGCAAACGTACTGAGGGCGACAAGAGCGACGCAGGTCCATGAAAACGCACTCATTACCTGCGAGGAGGTCTCACTGGCGCCACCAAGCGCAACAAAGATCGCTCCTCCTGCGGCAAGCCCTACTGCGGTACCGAGACCGCGAACCATATTGAGCATTCCAGAGCCCACCGCAGTCTGCTCGGTTGGAATCGCCCCCATCACGCTGGCGTTATTCAGAGTATTAAACAGTCCAATACCTACCCCAACAACCCCGAGGCCGACGACAAGTTGGAGACTATTAGCCGAGGAAAGTGCCACGATGACGATTCCGCACCCCCCCACCACACCTGCTCCCACAATGGAGCGGGCGGCCCCGAGCCACAGCCCAACTTTCGACGCAAATGGTGACGTCAACCCAATACACAACGGCAGCGACAGCAGAATCAGGCCAGCTTGTGCAGGGCCTTGGTGAAATCCGCGCTCTACTTCGAAAGGGACCAAGAAGAGAAGTGCGAAGAGCACTGCATAACTCAAGAATGCACCAGCGAGCCCACGCTGAATCGTCAGGCTCTTCAAGAGTTCTGTTCTCACGAGTGGCGTCGTTGTCCGACGCTCATGAGCAAAGAAAAGTAACAATGTAGCGAGGCCGACGCCGATCACGACGAAGAGAAGCGGCGATTTCCATCCCAGCGTCCGACCGAGTGTCAAGCCACTGAGAATCAGCGACACCGAGACGAAGATATACGCCACTCCAACGCCGTCAAGACGTTCTCTCGGCGCCAAGAATCGACTACGAGGGACGAAGAGGATTGCAGCGGGGAGTGCGATAAGCCCAAGTGGGATATTCACCAAGAAGAGCCAACGCCAAGACACCACGCCTAACATGAGCCCACCGATCGTCGGGCCAAGCGCCAAACCCATCGCTTGGGCACCAGCTTGAAATCCGAGGGCCTTCGTTCGAGATGCGAGTGGTACCGAGAGCACTGCAATGGCGACACTGTTGGCTTGAATCATTGCGCCACCTATCGCTTCAATCACCCGACTGGCAATCAAGATGTCAAGGGACGGAGCGAACCCGCAGAGAATCGAACCCGCCATAAAGATGACAAATCCGTAGACGAAAATAAGTTTGCGTCCAAGCATGTCGGAGAGTCGACCAAACATGATCAACGTCGACACCAAGGTCAGCATGTAAGCCAAGCCCACCCAAGTCACTGCCCCGACAGAGACGTGGAAGTGTCGCTGCAGCGTTGGGTACGCCAGCGTCACAATCGACGAGTCAACTTGGCTCATCAGCGCCCCAAAACAGACGGCCATGACCGCGAGCCAGGGAGCGTATTTCCAATTTCGGACTCGGTGAGGGCGGCGCCGCTCGTTCAGGATTCGATATCGGTTACGAGGCGGGAGTCCCTCATCGGAGATAACCATCTCTTTATCCTGTGCCCTCGGCACCTAGAAGTCCAATAACAATTTAGAAGATATAGTATAATATATTCTTATGGACTCTCGAAAGGCCAGTTATTTCCTTGCAGTTGTTGACGAAGGCTCCTTTTCTGCTGCCGCACGAGTCCTCCACCTCTCTCAACCAGCCCTCTCTCTCGCCGTCAAAGAGCTTGAGCGTGAACTTGGCGCTCCCCTTCTTGAGCGCAAGGGCCGTGGCGTGGTTGTCACCCAGGCAGGATCGGCATTCGCTGATCACGCTCGCCGAGCACTCAGTGAGTTCGAATCTGGCCATAACGCTGTTCGAGACATCATGGGCCTTCACGGAGGACGACTCAAGATCAGCTGTTTGCCATCGCTTGCTTCAGATCCAGTTGCCCTTTCGGTAGGAACATTCCGCATGGCTCATCCACGTGTCGCCGTCGAGATGCAAAATGCAAACGACCCAGAAGAAGTTATTGCATCGATACGAAGCGGTCGGGTTGAAGTCGGCATTTCGAGTTCGACGGGCTTACCCGATGACGTTCGGGGGATTGACGTTGGGGAACAGTCTTTGCGACTTATTTTTCCTCCAGGAAGTTCAGTTCCAGAACCGTTTCCCCTCAAAGGCCTCGCTGGGCGAGATGTCGTGGCCTTCCCCTTAGGAGCATCACTGCGGACGATCTTGGACGCTGCGCTCTCCGATCTAGAACTCAGAGCACAGATTGCAGTCGAAGTGAGTGCGCGAGATGCTGTGATCCCGTTGGTTCTCTCTGGAGCAGGTGCGGCACTTGTTCCAGACCACGTCGCGCAAGTAGCTCATGCCCGAGGAGCAGTTGTTGCCACACCGTCACCTGCACTTCGGCGAGATCTCCTCATCATCCATCGTCCAGGAACACTCTCGCCTGCGGCGACGGCGTTCATTGACCATGTCCGAAAGGCCGTGGATCCTTACTCGCGCCCCTTGTAGTGATCTCGCCAGATCAATCGGTACACCCGACTCCATCGTGGGATTGATCGGACTCCCGGGACGAACGGAACGAGGATCAAAAGAACACTCAAGATCATCATGAGTACCGACACCAAGATGTCAGCATTCGGTTCCCATGCGGTCGTAAACGGCGGAATCTGATACCAGAAGCTATAGAGCCAAAGCCATGCTTGGCCCGGGAAGTTCCCGGTTTCATTCATCATCCCCCACTGGCCTCCCGAGAGATGAAGGGCTGTCCCTTGATCAGAGAAGTAGGTTCCGTCAGCCACGTAGAGGAGTGACTTTGTGTAGTCGGTTCCGTAGAAATGGTCTTGATTGATCATTGAAGTATCAAGTGCCCCAGAGCGAGCCATATCTGTCAACTGTCGAATCATGATGCCAACCGGGCCATAACGTGCAAGCGGAACCACAAGAACGTTATGGAAGACCTTTGCCTTTTGAACCGCAGTCGCATACGCCGACTCCCAATTGGCTTGCTGCGATGGAGATGCTGCATTGAACTGATTCAGTGCCATCGTCAAGACCGGCGAGTTTGTCACGGTCTCTAAGGGTCCAATCACAAAATCTTGTGCGGTGTTCACCGGGATGTGAACGCCAACCAACGCTTCGGGCGAAAACGGCCCGATCTTCTGGCTGACGTCCGCAACGTTGTTGTAAGGAGGTCCATATTGTGCGGTGGCACTTGTTCCATCCAACTCAGTAATCGCAGTTTGTGCAAAATCAACTTGATTGGCATTCGACCATGTCTGGATTGTGACTGCCTTGTCATCTGGCGAACCAAAGACGATGGCTAAACCAACGACAAGCACCAACATCACGACAAAACAGATCACGATCTCTTTGGCGATGTCGTAAGGGCGATACCCACCTTTCCATGGGTTTACGTCACGATCGGGATTGAATCGGCGTTCCTTGGTCTTCGTCATGAGGGTGTCCCTTCTTGGGTACCAGAAGCGACTGTTGCGCTCTTGTCATTGACGCCATCTTCAAAAGGCGGAACAATTCCTCGGCGTCGGACCATCAGAATGTGGAGTCCAGTCAAGAACAGCACCCCAACTGGGAGTAACACGATGTGCCACATCAGCATCTGGCCGAAATTCAACACGTTAAAAAAGGCTCCGACCCCCGTCGAATTGATACCGTCCTTGGCTTGGGTGGCAATCCACTGCGAGTCAAAGTTCGTCTGAGAGACATAGCCAGTAAAGGCAGCTCCAACTGAAACCAAAAACGTCACCGCACCAGTGATCCAGGTCAATTGACGGCTCCCTCTCCATGCGGCCATGAAGAACTTTCCCCATAGATGGATCACCATGCAGAAGAAAAAGAGCTCGACACTCCAGAGGTGCATCGAGTTCACAAAAAGTCCAAGAGACGATGTGTGCCACCACCCAGGTCCCTCAAGCGAGAGCACCATGCCAGTCAAAATAATAATTGCCAAGGCTCCAATGGTGAGTGCTCCAAATATATAAATCCACGATGAGAGAAATGAAGGCTGCCGATCTGGGATGAGGCGCTCGGGAGGCAGCATCTCTACCAGTCGTCGTCGAATTCTTGTCGTCCACTGTTTGGAGACTTCCGCATCTTCTTCCGGGGAAGACGACGTGTCGTGTTCGAGAGTAGTCATGAACGCCCTCCTTTTCGATGAAATGGAATAGCGATAGCCAGAATGAACGTCAGGGCCATGAGGCCAATAACGATCAAGTTTGCAACCGAGATCTGAATGAATCCCCAGTGCACGTACATACCGGGTTTGGTGAGGTTCACCAATGCTCCAAGAATCGATCGCCCAATCATCAGTGGCACTCCCCCTCAGGTTGCTTCACTTCCCACCGTATGACTCTTGAGGGACCAACGTCACCATGGATAGGCAATCCAGATAGGGATAATCCATTCCGCTAGTGCATCAACGAGATACACCGCTGGTAAGGTGGCTGCGATGTCAAACGAATTTCCCTCATAATGATTTCGGCTGTTGGGCTCTCAAAGCAATATGGCAAGACCAAGGCTGTTGACGATCTGAGTTTTGAAGTCCGCACCGGTGTTATTACTGGTTTCCTCGGTCCAAATGGTTCTGGAAAATCAACCACCATGAGAATGATCATGGGGCTTGATCGGCCCACCGCAGGAAAAGCATTCGTCAACGGGAAGAAGTGTCAGGAATTGAAGTGGCCCCTTCGAGAAGTCGGCGCACTGTTGGAAGCCAAATCCATTCATCCAGGACGTTCTGCGCGAAGCCATCTTGTTGCGCTCGCCCAAACCAACTCAATCCCGAAAGCGCGAGTTGAAGAAGTTCTTGACCTTGTCGGGCTGAGTCAAGTAGCGAGCAGGAAGGCTGGGAAATTCTCACTCGGAATGAACCAACGCCTCGGGATCGCCTCGGCACTGCTTGGAGACCCAGGTGTCTTGCTATTTGATGAACCTATAAATGGCTTGGACCCAGAAGGCATCCGTTGGGTGAGAGAGCTTCTCCAAGCGCTAGCAAAAGAAGGACGCACCGTCTTTATTTCAAGTCACTTGATGTCAGAAATGGCGTTGACTGCGACTGATTTAGTCGTGATCGGTCGAGGCAAGTTGATTGCCGACACAACAGTGGAAAATTTCATCGATTCAAATACGGTCGCCACCGTACTTGTGCGCTCCTCTGATTCCTCTCGGCTCAATGAGGTCCTCGCTGGACTTGGCGGTTCAATCACTGCTCAGGACGATGGCAGCCTCCTTGTCACAAAAATTGATGGGACCCAGATTGGTGATGCGGCACTCTCTTCTGGGATTGCGATCCATGAACTCAGCCCTCAGCAAGCCAGCCTCGAAGAGGTATTCATGGAGTTGACCTCAGATTCTGTTGACTTCCATGGAACCACGGACGCAAAGGCGGCCTCATGACGGTCACTCACACGCAGATGCCCTCCACCGACCATGGGCACGCAGGGCTCGCCGGAGAAACACGTTCAGAGTGGACAAAGTTTCGTTCGGTTCGCTCGACCTGGATCTGTCTCTTCATTATTTTGCTCGCAGGAATTGGACTTTCGGTCCTGTTGACCTTCATCCAAGCTGCTCGCTGGTCACAAAGTTCACTGCAAGAACGAGCCACCTTCGATCCAGTGGCATTCTCTCAGTCAGGACACTTCATCTCTCAACTCGTTGTTGGAATCCTTGGAGCCATGATCATTACCTCCGAGTACTCAACAGGCCTGATCCGGACCACCTTGGCGACGGTCCCAAAGAGATACACCGTGATGGCGGCAAAAAAGATAGTCATCGCCGTTGTCATCTTGGTCATCGGTGAAGTCACGGCTTTTGCTTCGTTCTTCGCCGCCCAGATAATTCTGACGGCCCACGGGGGAACGGAACTTCCGGCAGGCGCATCAATTGTGACGCAAGTAAAATCAGCGTCGATTCCTGTGGTTACCATCATGTCCCCAGGAGTTCTTCAAGCGGTTGTTCTCTCAGGGGTGTATCTCGTCCTTTTGTCGATTCTCGCTCTTGGGCTGGGCTTCATCATTCGAAGTACTGCTGGAGCAATTTCAATCTACGTGGGGATCTTGCTGGTTCTCCCAATCATTCTTAATTTCTTTCCTTCGGGCTTTAAAAATAGTGTTGAGCCATACATGCCTTCGAACTTAGGGATCGCAATGGTGGTCACCACGACACGAACCACTGACTGGGCCGGCGTCCTCCTCACCCCATGGGTGGCGGTACTAGTTCTGGCAATTTATGCCGCTGTGTTTCTGCTTGCCGGTTTGTGGTTTCTCCAGCGGCGAGACGCTTAACGCGTTCCCTTTTCGGGGGCATCGATCGGCAACCCGTGATACGGGGAGCCACTCTCTTTCCACTCGTCGTAGAGATCTAAGAACTCTTGCCCGAACGGGTCTTCACCAAGAAGCGGCATTGCTGCTCGACGAACTGAAAAATCCATCGGGGCAAGAGTGCTCGCAATGCGAAGGTGCGACTCTGCCACGTCGCTCTCACCACGTCGACGAGCTTCAGCACCGACTCTGAAATGAAGCCGAGCATCAATTTCGTCGTCACTGAGGTCAGCAATTGCTCCTCTTGCGTCCACTGCATCCATTGGTGAGACATCGTGTTGCACCCATGCACGAATAGCGTTGAGATGTGGCTCTGAGGAAACACCAGTGAAATCGGCGAACGTATCAGTGCCGAATGCCAATTCGTTTGGTCGAACAATGGTTCCTTTTTCGTCGATCCACACAACCGTTGGCACGTTTGAAATGGCGTAGAGCTCTGAAAGTAGATGTTGTTGATCGAGAAGAACAGGCAGGGAGATGCCTTCAGTAAAGGGACGTACGACTTCCACGTTGTCGTCGAAGGCTACCAAGATGATCGAAATATTGTCTTCTCCAAGTTCGTCGGAAAGAGCCTGCCAGCCTG
The DNA here is from genome assembly GCA_009699875.1 of Actinomycetota bacterium. GTDB lineage: Bacteria > Actinomycetota > Acidimicrobiia > Acidimicrobiales > RAAP-2 > CAIUMH01. The sequence continues at coordinate 53,085 of WLNI01000003.1, read as the reverse complement.
GAAGGTCATAGCGACAGCCACACCAGGACGAGAACGTGACAATGAGCCGCTTTCTTCCGCTGGTTTCGTTGAAAGTGAAGGGTCTGCCATCAAGGTCGCGTAACAAAAAGTCAGGTGCACGAAGCCCCTCGAGCGCGTTCTTTCGATCTGAGCCATCTCGAGCAAGAGCGATCACACCAATCTCTGGGGCGGAGACTGATCGTCTCCCAAGCAGCTTTGCCATGACCTCAAGGTCGATGACCCCATCGGACTCAAGCGCCTCGGGTTCTCGAACCGGGACGCACACCTCACCTCGGCAGAGCCCCTCTGGCTTTCGTATCCATCCGGTCACCATCTCGAGAGAGGTGGTTTCGACACAGACACGATTGTTCTTGACGAGACCTGGAGCACTGAGCGCGTCGTCAGTGATGACAGTAACGAGACTCATCGCTCCCCTTCAAACTTGGCAACCGCCTCCATCCACTCTTTCACCATTGGAGCAAAGTTCGCAGGATTGTACGCGTCTTCTTCGTAGGAGAACTTCCCGTTGCCCGCATAGTGGAGGACGGTCAGGTTGTGCGCTTCGTAGGTCTTGCCATCTCCAGGGTCTCGAAAGCGATTCTCAATTTGGCAGATCCACCAACCTCGTTCTTCGTCCATAACGCACCAGTCGTGAGGAAAGGAGGTCATCTCAGAGTTTGGCCATTGATTCATGAGTGGTTGAATCCACTCGTAGATCTCATCGGGTCCAGTGAAGCGTCCAAAACAATGTTCAAAATACTCTGCGTCATCGGTAAAAAGATCAGCCCATGGACGCCACTGCTTCGACAGCGCACATTGACCCGCTACCTCTAAAAAGTGATCGTGAGCTTCTGTGAGTTCTTCTCGTGAGTACTTCCCCATCAGGACCTCCCAAGAGTCTTTAAGAACCACTCACTCATGGTCATTGATCGCATGGTGTTCATATCAAAGAGTTTCATTGCGTGTTCCATCATCGTCGTGATATTTGCGTTCAAAAGCTCCGTATCCCCGTCAGCGCAGAAAAAGAGCATTGGATCGGTAACGTGTTGCGGACTTGGCCACGCCTCTTCAACGATCCCTCGAAGTGGCCGCTTCCCAGACTCAAGCGGCCGCACTGCGAAATTACGCACGTAGCGACATCGGGGCTGCATCGCTTCAGACATTGGTGACTGATGGTCATGCCAAAACCGAAGCCACTCTTCAAAATCGGTCCCCTCGAGTTGTTCGAAGGTAGCCACGGTCAAGATCCCGGGAGATCGCGTCCCGTCAGGCCAATCTCGCTTCTTCGACCACTTCGCCATTCCATAATCGCTGTAGAGCGACTCAATGACTTGGTAGCCGTCGAGACGGACCGCAACTGATGAAAGAATCTTCTCAACCTCGAGGCGACGGTCGTAACAGTCCACCCACACAGAGACCAGGGCTTGGGGGGTGTGCTCTCCTTCAGGAGGTGGCACCGGAGAAGGAATCGTCGCATAGATGTCATCGAGGTCCATGCTCAGGCCCAGAAGATCCGTACTCAACAACTCTGGGGCAACAGAATCAATCATGAGTGGAATCACGTCTTCTCGTGGCGTGCCCTCTTTGAGCCACACTAGATACTGAAGTTTTTCCACATCCATCCTCTCTTCTTGGCGTCAAGAGCATCTCACAAACACCACCCGAACGATAGGGTCAACACTATGGAACTTCGAGATGCCCTGCGCACCACGCCTGCAACAAGAACTTTTACCGACGCTCCAGTTGATGATGCCACGATTGCGGGAATTTTGGACGATGCCCGTTTTGCCCCAAGTGGGGGGAATCGCCAAGCCTGGCGAGTTGTCGTCCTTAAAGATCCAACGATTCGTCGGGCAGTGCGAGACCTCTATCTCGCAGGTTGGTATGAGTACCTTGGACAGGTGCAAGCCGGGATGACCCCCTTTGGCGTCTATAACGACCAGGAGCAAGAGACCATTGCGCGTTCTCAAAGTGAACAGATCGCCAAAGATGCGGCCGCCGGCCCCGGAGGTTTCGCCGAGCATCTTGATGAAGTCCCAGCACTCTTGCTCGTGCTTGCTGATATCAGTGCGTTAGCAACCGTTGACCGAGACTTAGATCGCTATAGCTTTGCGGGAGGGGCGTCGCTCTACCCATTTGTATGGAATATCTTGCTCGCTGCTCGAGATCGTGGACTTGGCGGGGTGATTACCACGATGAATGTCCGAAATGAACCTGCTCTTCTGGAGCTCCTCGGAGCGCCTGAACGAACTGGAATTGTCGCACTCGTCGCACTCGGGGAGCCAAGTCAGAAGATCACCAAACTCAAGCGATCTCAGATCCACGAGTTCACCACCATCGACTCCTTTGATGGCCCCACTCTTTCGCTCTAAGTCAGAATCCGCCTAACGGCGAAAGACTTCAACGAAGAATCTCCCGGTCGTGGGTAGCGTGGCCAGCTCTTCAACGATCCCCATCATGGCTTTGGACATCTCTTCTGGGGTGCTTTGGTCTACCTCGAACAACAGACCTCGTCGAGCGTGGTCTTGTCGACAGGACCATGACGCAGGGATGCTCTTCAACTTCGCTACTCCATCAGGGTGAAGGCGACCCCGGGCATGGAGGACGCCGAGAACGCCGGGTTTCGGAGATCCAGTTGCGGGAGGCATCCATGTTGCCATCGGAGCAGCTTGGGGCCGAGCCCCTGACAGCCATGAGAACAGTGAGCTCTCTTCAACGATCGCGTCGCTTGGAACACCAGGCGTGAGGTTCATCCACCCTTCCTGGTGCGAAAGGTCACCCAATGCACTTAGTAAAGGTTCGGGATCTGTCCCATCAAAGTCCAGAACTTCTTTTCTCGCTTTCGGTGACATTGCTCTCCTTTAGTCCTCAGAGGGGTTGAAAAACTCGGTGTGTTCGCCAAGGCCAGGAGGGCGTCGTCTGATGGAAGGTCGAACTCCATCAATGCGAAGCGGTGAACCGACCATCTTGATGATCGATCCCGAGGAGATTGCAACGTCCTCGATGAGGTCGCCATTTGCTATCTGTTCTTGCGAAAGAGCAGTGGGGACATCATTGACAACTGCACACGGGATGCCCTGCTCGAGAAGGCGCTCTTGCCAGACACCGGCACTGTATTCAGACAGCCTTGATTCGATCGCTTCACGCAACTCATCACGGTGCGTTGCTCGCTGGGTATTTGACGCGAACCGGAAATCCTCGGCGAGATCTTTGCTCCCAAGGACCGAACAGAGATTGTGCCATTGGCGTTCAGTTCCAACTGCGATGACGATCTCACTGTCCTTTGCTGCATAGGGAGCATAGGGGGCGATGCTTGGATGCTCATTGCCCGAGAGCGACGGTTCACTTTTGGTCGCCAGGAATCCGGCTGCCTGATTGATCAATGACGCCATCGCCGACTCAAGAAGTGGTGCCTCATAGCGGCGAGCATCTCGCTCAGGCCGAGCAACTCGCTCGTAGAGACCAGTGATCAAGGCGATACACGCATAGAGTCCCGTGACGACATCGGCAACGGGTGCTCCCATCTTTAAGGGGCCCGATTCCTTCGAGCCAGTCACACCCATCAGTCCACTTTGCGCTTGCGCCAAGAGATCAAAACTCGGCGAATCCCCAAGCGGTCCCCCACTTGCTGCTGATCTCACCGAAACCCACACCACGTCGGTGAGCTGATCTCTCAATTCGTCAATTCCGAGGGCCGCTGACTGCGAGGGGAGGTAATTCTCAACGACACCATCAGCACATCTCGCAAGGTTTCTGACGAGTTCGCGACCTTCCTCGGTTCCAAGATCCGCCACCACGCTTCGACGATTTCGGTTCACCGCCAAGTAGTAGGTCGCAATTCCATCAATGCTTGGTGGGGCGAGGCCTCGCACAGGGTCTCCCTGCGGCGACTCGACTTTGATCACGTCAGCTCCCAAATCACTCGCCACCATCGTCGCCAGGGGACCAGCAAGCACTCGCGAGAGATCCAAAATACGAATACCCTCAAGCGGCAGTCCGGTGTCCTTGTTGACATCATCGATCGGCCACGTGATCTCAGGGGAGGCGCTCATAATCTATTCAGCCTAGGACCCAACATTGCCGGCCCTGGTCAGTCTGTCTCGCTTAGAGAACTTTGGAAAGGAATGAGCGCAGTCGCTCATTTTGAGGATTGGCCAAGATCTCCCGGGGATTCCCCTTTTCCATGATCTGACCATCATCCATGAAGACGAGAGAGTCGCCGACTTCACGAGCAAAACCCATCTCGTGAGTCACCACCACCATGGTCATCCCCTCGTCGGCCAATTTTCGCATCACGTCAAGGACTTCTCCAACAAGTTCGGGATCGAGTGCAGACGTTGGCTCGTCAAAGAGCATCAATTTTGGATCCATCGCCAACGCTCGAGCAATGGCAACACGTTGCTGCTGGCCACCTGAGAGCTGACTTGGAAATGCATCAATCTTCTCGCTGAGGCCGACTCGCTCAAGAAGTGCTGCTGCTCGATCACGGGCATTGGCCACGGATTGACCTTTTACCTTTACTGGACCAATTGTGATGTTGTCTCGAACGGACAAGTGAGGAAAGAGATTAAATCTCTGGAAGACCATTCCTATTTGGGCTCGCTGTGAGCAAATCTCTTTATCTTTCAACTCGTAGAGTTTATTGCTCTGTTCTCGATACCCAACCAACTCGCCATCCACTGACAGGCGGCCCGCATCGAGCTTTTCAAGGTGATTGATGAGTCGCAAAAAGGTGCTCTTTCCTGAACCCGAGGCGCCGATCAAGCACATCACCTCTCCCCGAGCCACTTCAAGGTCGATACCCTTCAAGACTTCAAGGGCTCCGAATGACTTATAGACCTGTTCAGCCTTCACCATCGGGGTTACGTCACTCATGGTTCACCTCAGGGAGGTCGTACGACTCTGTCTTCTTTGGACCAAGGTGATAGTGGCGCATGTTCTTTTTGATCTGTTGAAACGGCGTCAGCGGCAATGCTCGAGAAGAGCCACGTGCGTAATGACGCTCAAGGTAGTACTGGCCGATTGAGAGAATCGTTGTCATGGCGAGATACCAGATACTCGCCACAATCATCATTTGGATGAATCGATAGTTCTGGGCTGCAATATCCAAACTCCAGTGTGTCAACTCTCCAACCCCAATAGCACTGACAAGCGATGTGGTCTTGAGCATTGAAATTGTTTCATTCCCCGTTGGAGGAATAATCAGGCGCATCGCTTGTGGGAGAACGATCAGGCGAAGAGACTTCCCCTTACTCATGCCGAGTGAGTGGGCGGCTTCGCCTTGGCCTTCATCAACTGAGATGATGCCTGCTCGGACGATCTCTGACATGTACGCACCTTCATTCAGCGACAGTGCCAAGACTCCCGCCCAGAATGCTGTGAGAACAGCATTCATATTGATGCTGACAAATGACGGACCGAATGGAATACCGAGCGTCAGGTTTGGGTACAACGCTGAGATGTAAAACCAAAAATAGATCTGCACAAGGACTGGGGTCCCTCGAAAGAACCATACGTAGGCCCATGCACTCCCCGAGATAAGCCGACTCTTCGAGAGCCGCATCACCGCAACGAGGACCCCTAGAGATACTCCAACAATCATCGAAACAATTGTCAATTCAATAGTAAGCACCACCCCCTGCATGATCAGAGGAGAGAAGATGTAGCTCCCAACGATGTTCCACTGAAAACGGCTTCCACTCTGGTGGGGCTGTTGCGACGTAGAAAAAACCAAGGTATGGATCAGCATGGCCCCGAGGATGATTAAGACAATCCCCGCGACCCAACGCCAGGGGTGGCGAACTGGAATTGCCTTAATGGGCGCAGGACGCGAAGACGCCCCCACCTGGGGGGCATCTTCGGTTCTAGGTAAATTACCTTCGCTCATTGAGCGTTAAAACTAACTTGTCGCGCCGTTAATGACGATCGACTGAACTGCTCCGCTCTCTAATCCCCATTTCTTCAAGATGGCGGTGTAGGTCCCATTCGACTGGAGTTGCGTGAGCGCTGCGGCTACAGCTGAAACCATGCCATTGCCCTTCTGCGTTGCCATGCCATAAGGTGCCTCGTTAAAGGCCGTTCCAGAAAGCTGGAACTCACCATTCGATGCTGTAACCACGTAGCCAGAGACCTGTGAGTCGGCGAACCCAACGTCGGCTCGACCCGAGGACACCGCCAAGTTCACGGCGTTTTGATCAGCGAATGAAAGGACGGTGACTCCCTGGTTATTTGCCTTTTTGCAGGACTTGTTCGCTGCTTGAGCGTCAGTCTGTTCGACCGTTCCGGTCTCCACCGCTACTGAGTGGCCACAGAGACTCTCAAGACTTGAATACGTGGTGGTGTCGCCCGACTTGGTGTAAAACGCCTCACCAGCTTGGAAATAGTCAGCGAAGTCGACCACTTTTTGTCGAGCCAAGGTGTCAGTAAACGAAGAGTTCCCAACGTCGTACTTCCCAGCTTGCAGTCCTGGGATAATCGAGTCGAACGTGACGTTCTTTAGTATTGCTTTTAAGCCCATGGTCTGTGCAATAGCAACAGCAAAATCAGCATCCATTCCAACGATGGTGGCCGACCCTGGAGCGATGAACTCATCAGGTGGGTACGTTGCATCCATTGCAAAGGTCACTTGTCCAGTCTTTGAGATTGATGCCGGCACGAGTGCTGCGACCGAAGCCACGGTTGACTGTGTTGCAATATTTGTCGTCGGCAATGTCGTCGACGTTGACGCTCCAGTAGTGGTGGTCGAACTTGTCGATGAACTTGACGAGCAAGCAGCAGCGAACAGTGCCACGGTAGCCAGAGTTGCACCCATGGCAACTCGGGTTTTCGAACGGCTAAATAACATGTGATTCCTCCCAGGTTCAGATGTGACCGTTAGTTTGGCACGATTCTGACTCTCTGGCCATCGGCTGAGCGTCATAAGGCCTTGCCGCAGGGTCCTTCAGGTCTGCGAGGCTCCACAATTGGTCCAGAGTTGGACGTTATGCCTCGGCCCCAAGCATTTCCCCAAGGGACGAAGGGGTTCCTGATTTTCCCGGGAGAAAGAGAATCGCTGCGATAGCTCCCACAATTGCCACTCCCGCTCCAACGAAACACGCGAGTTCGAGGCCCGAGATGAATGCAGTATTGACCGCCGTCGTCAGTGTGGCCTGGACCGAGGGTGGGGCATGGGACACCACACCGTAGGCCGCTGCAACTGACTCTTTCGCTGACTGCGTTGCGCTCGGAGGGATTGGATATGGGGCAAATGCGCTGACGATCTTCGGTCCGTATACCGAAGCGAAGACAGAGCCGATCACCGCTACGCCGAGGGTGCCGCCAAGTTCTCGCGTAGTGTTATTGACCGCCGCTCCCGCTCCAACTTGATCAGGTCGAAGCGATCCCATCACCGCTTCGGTCGCGGGAGCAGTCACGAAAGAAAGACCTAATGCCAGTAGCACCATCCCGGTGATAACGGGGCCCCAATACGCTGCAGTTGGTGTCGATGTTGTTCCAGCCACGATGAGTCCTGCTGCCATAAAGAGGAGCCCCGCTGCCACAATGAGGCGAGATCCGACCTTGAGGGCAAACACTGCCCCAAGCGGCGTAAAGATCGCCGCGACAATCGCAAAGGGAAGTGTATGAAGTCCTGCGGAAAGAGTTGAGTAGCCCCGGACAAACTGAAAATACTGCGTGATCAAAAAGATAAATCCAAAGAGACAGAAGAACGCGACAGCAATCGCCCCTGCTCCTGCACTAAAGCGAGCCACCGCAAACACCCGGACATCAAGAAGAGGTTCCGGCGTCCTGAGCTCCAACCAGGCAAACAAAACCAGCAGACAAATTGAAGTTGCGAAACAAACAAGTGTTCCCAAAGAAGTCCAGCCCCATTGGGGACCTTCAATAATGGCGAGGACGAGAAGCGTGACGCCCACGGTTGAGATCACCACTCCTCTGGTATCAAATATCTTTTTCTTTTCAGGGTTCAATTTTGGAATCAGGATTTGACCGCCAATGAACGTCACGATCACGATGGGAATATTGATCAGAAAAACCGATCCGTACCAAAAGTGTTCTAACAGTGCTCCCCCAGTTATCGGACCAAATGCCACAGCGAGACCAGAGGTTGCGCCCCACACGCCAAGAGCTTTTTGACGCTCCGAGGGATCAGTAAAGATCGTTGTCAAAATGGCCAAGGTGGCTGGGAAGATAAACGCTGCCGCCACGCCCATGAGTGCGCGAGTTGCAATAAGGCTTCCAGTGCTGTGCGACAGTGCCGCAGCGACAGAGAAGATCCCAAAGAAAATCAGCCCAATCTGCATGACCCCTTTTCTCCCCAAGCGGTCCCCCTATCCCTCCACCAGCGAGGAGGAGCCCAGCAAATGCGAGGCTGTACGCGTCGACTATCCACTGAAGTCCTGTCGTAGACGCTCCGAGGTCAGTACTGAGCGTCGGGAGCGCGACGTTGACGATCGTGTTGTCAACAACAACCAAAAATACCGAGAGGCACAAGATGGGAAGCGTTAGCCAGCGGCGGCGATGACTCTCCGCCATTTAATGTTCTACCGGCCATCGACCAGTTCGCTCCGGGGTCAATAACATGTCCGTCATTGATCGCTCTAAGTGCTCTTGTCGCCATGAAAGCATCGCTTGAGTATATGGCAAGACCTCAGCAGAATTGGTCGTTGTGGTGCGCCACGTTGGATCAGCGATTAGATCGAACTGGATCCATGATCCGTCACCAAAGTGAACGTACGCTCCCGCATCATCTCGAAGAACTGCAAGATTTTGATGCTCTAAGAAGCGGTGAAGTGGCCAGCCAGGTTCTCGATCACCCAGAAAGAGATAGCGCCAGTCCCATTCGTAATGAGCAGCAGTTCGCCACGTAATGGGCTCCACTCCCTCTAAGAACTGAGTCAGTGGCATGCCGTCGCATTGAACTGGAATCTCTTGATCAAGAAGCACTGCCAGGGTTGGGAAAATATCTATATTTTCTGTAAATCGTTCGATAACCGATCCATAGGCGTCAGAATTGCGAGGGCTGTGAATGATGCAAGGGACTCTGTAGCTCTCTTCAAAAAAACCTAGCTTCTCAATAAGTCCATGGTCGCCTAACTGTTCTCCGTGATCGGCCGTCATGATGACGATCGTCTCGTCCCACATCCCTGATTCCTCAAGCGCATCGATGATTCGTCCAAACTGAGCATCCACCTCGCTCACCATTCCGAAATACTGAGCTCGCAATGCCCGTCTCTCAACTTCACTCGAGGGAGCGGCGCTTCCAGGAATCTCAAGGGCAGCGAGATGGAGTGGGTGGAGCTGTTCACCGGGACTGATCCCATCGCCAACATCAGCCGGGTCATACATTCTTGAGAACTCCCCTGCTGCACAGTAGGGAGGGTGGGGCCGCCAATAGCTCACGTGAGCAAACCAGGATTCGTCTTGTTGGGTTAGCCATTCAAGAAAATGATTCGTGAGAAATGCGCTGAGTGAGTGCTCGGCTGGACGATCTGATTCAGTCGTCAACTGCTCATATCCATTAGCACCAGTCTCATAACCGAGTCCGCTCAGCCACTCGAGCCACGGCTGTTGATCGTCGGGAAGCCAAAACGTGGGGGTAAACCCCGGAAGGATTCCTGTGAAGTAGTCGAGCCGAGGATCGTTTGGGTTCTCCGCATCTCGAGGATCGATACCTTGATCGGTATAGCCAAAGAGACTTGGATCAAATCCCGCCCGAGCGGCAAGGTGAGCAATATTGTCAAAGCGTCGGTCAAGAGGTGTCCCATTGGCGACGACTCGATTATTCATTTGATACGTCCCCGTATAGAGAGCTGCACGTCCAGGAGCACAAGGTGCTGCTTGGGAAAAGTGGCGGGCAAAGTGAACCCCTTGTGCTGCGAGGCGATCGAAGGCAGGAGTTGCAACGAGTGGGTGTCCAACCATGTCTGCTCTGAGTTGATCAAAAGTAACGAGCAGCACATTCACGGGCGAAGTTCTTTCTCTCTGTTCACCCCACCAGCCTAGGCCCCCAGGCCTCATCGATACTCTGAATTTTGTCGTCGAGGCCTACAATTTGCTTGCCCTCCAGGGCATTCGCAACAACCTCTTCGCCAGCCTGGAACAACTGTCTCGAATTGAGACGAACGCTCTCGTCGCCAAGAACGACATCGTGAAGCGATTATCGTTTCTGAGTATGTCGTGTATGACGCATCCCCTCATCACCCTTGGCTCCCAGTAGGAATCATGAGACTCGTTGCACCTTCGTATCAGTTCCTGCCAGAGATACTTCATCGAGTTATCCAAGATGGCGGTGGACCGGCTCCTGCCATTTTTTACAATGACGAAGTCTGGAGTTTTGATGATCTCGTTGAACGATCTCGACAACTTGGCTCCAAAGCCGCATCATTGAGCGAGCCGGGTGATCGAATCGCCATCCTCGGCGCCAATCATCCCGACTGGATCAGCGCTTACTATGGCATCCCCGAGTACGGAAGAGTCCTTTGTTTCCTGAACTATCGACTCTCGCCGGTTGAGATCATCGAACAGATCAATCGCTCTGAAGCCAAAGTGCTCATAGCTCGACGTGAAGACATCGAGAGGCTTCAGCAAGATGTTGCCTCACTGCAAGGCTCGTTTGAGATCATTTACTTCGGCGAGCCGCTTGACGAAAAGATTGCGCCACCTGATGCGGTTCTCAATCCCGAAGACCCCGCATGGATTCTTTTCACCTCAGGAACAACAGGAAAGCCAAAGGGTGTTCTTCTGTCGCATGAAAACCTTTTCGCAGCAATTTCTGCCTCCGAGAACGCAAGACCCGTGTCCGACAGGGACGTCTATGCATTTCCATTCCCCCTCTGTCACGTTGCTGGCTACTCTGTCTTGCGGAATCAAAGTTTTGGTCGCCCAGTCGTGATCTTTGATCGCTACGATCCTCGTGAGTTCGTTGAGCTCGTTGAACGCCATCAGATCAATGCGACCGTGATGGCTGCGACAATGCTGGCCAGCTTGATGCATCATCTTGAAAACCAACCACGCGATGTTCTTCGACTCTCGAGCCTCAAGAAGCTCAATTACGGTGCGGCTCCGATGCCCGCTACTTTGCTCCGATCGTCCTATGACCTCTTGCACGTCGAGTTTTCACAAGGTTTTGGAATGACAGAACTTGCAGGGAATGCACTCTTTCTGGATGCTCACGATCACCAAGTGGGATTTGACAAGGACGCCACTCTCTTGAGCGCGACCGGTCGGCCGGGGCCAGGTGTTGAAGCTCGACTCCTAGATAGTCAAGGAAATGATGTTCCTCTAGGGGAACCAGGCGAACTCACCATTCGTTCAGCGCAAGTAACGCAGGGATACCTTGACGATGAATTAGGCACGGAAGCGACACTCGTCGAAGGATGGTTAAAGACAGGTGATCTCGCCGTTGAGCGACCCGATGGGATTTATCAAATTGTTGATCGACTGAAAGATGTCATTGTGACTGGTGGTGAGAACGTCTCCTCTCTGGAAGTTGAGAATGCCCTTCGAGCGCACTGCCCGGAGATCCGCGATGTAGCCGTAATTGGAACTCCAGATTCTGTCTGGGGTGAAAATGTCTGTGCTGTTGTCATCTTGAACGAAGAGGCATCACTCTCGATCGACGAGATCGCCCAGCGACTCACTGGAACTCTTGCCAATTTCAAAATTCCTCGCCACCTCATCATGACCGACGAGTTCCCGTTGACTCATTCAGGAAAAGTTGAGAAATCAGGTCTACGTTCCTGGATCACAACTACTCCCGAGGCTCTTGGCCAACGACGAGGCGGCGGTTAGAGCAAGTCGCCAAGGTAAATCGAATTGATCATCTCCCCCAGAGGCGATCTCAGTTACAGTCGTAGCCAGTCGGAGGAGATCAATGAGTTCCATACAAACAGCAGCACCGAACAAGAATCGGGTTTGGACGCTCATAGCGTTGATCGCCGTCGCATCTGTTGCGAACTTCAACTTAGCGGTGGCAAACGTTGCCATCCCTGAAATCGGGCTCCACTTCTCGGCTTCACAGACGCAACTCAACCTTGTGAGCGTTGGGTTCTCGTTAGGACTTGCTGGAACCGTCCTCTATTTCGGCGCCATTGGTGACCGATACGGAAGAAAGATGCTCCTCCTCCTCGGAATGGGGCTGACGATTCCAGCCTCACTCTTGGCTGCTTGGAGCCCTGATATTCAAGTTCTGATTGTGGCCCGAATCTTCGGTGGTGTTGCAGCGGGAATGGCCTTCCCCACGACCTTGGCGCTCATCACCGCACTTTGGAACGGCAACGAGCGAACCAAGGCAATCGCTTTATGGTCCGCTGTTGGGGGTTCCATGATCGCCGTGGCGACGCTTGCCGCTGGATGGCTGTTGACGTTTGCATGGTGGGGTTCGGTCTTTCTCGTTACCGCTCCGATGGCCGTGCTCGCTCTCTTGATGGCTTTATTTTTCGTGCCCAGTCACGTAGAAGAGACGACTGATCCAGTGGACAATTTGGGAGGAGTCCTCTCGATTATTGGGGTTCTGGCACTCGTCATTGCGATCAACTTCGCACCGAGCCCGGGAGAAGGAAAGGTAACCTTGGTCTCAGGAGTTATCGCGATTCTTGCGCTCACTGCGTTCTTCGTTCATCAATCTCGGGCTAAAGACCCACTCTTTGATCTGACGATCGCAAAACGACGGATCTTTTGGGTTGCAGCACTTGCGGGAATGATTGTCTTTGGAACACTGATGGGCGTTTTTTACATTGGCTCACAGTTCATGCAGAACGTTCTCGGCTATTCGACGCTCAAAGCTGGAGCAGCTGTTCTGCCTGCGGCGGTAGCGATGATCATCGTGGCTCCATTTTCAGCACGGATTATTGAACGATTCGGTTCTCGCGTTACGTTGCTCTTGGGATACTTCTTTCTCTTTTGGTCATTCATCGTCATGTTGCTTCTTTGGGACGAGCACTCACGCTACGACGTTGTGGCGCTCGCCTTCGTACTCATTGGCATCGGCGTGGGGCTCGCAGGGACTCCTGCTTCCCATTCGTTGACTGGATCAGTCCCTACACACCGAGCCGGAATGGCCTCTGGGACAGCTGACCTCCAGCGTGACCTTGGTGGGTCAATCATGCAGTCCATTCTCGGAGCAATTTTGACTGCTGGTTACGCCGCAGCAGTGGCAAGCGAAATCACATCATCAGGAAAAAATGTCAGTGCTCAAGTTGCAAGCGAACTTGAAAAGTCTTATTCGAGTGCTGCGGCAATTGCTCAAAGTCACCCTCAAAATGCTGCAGAAATTATCTCAGGGGCGAAAACCGCGTTCCTTGATGGCGCGAACTGGGCCTACGGCGTAGGGGTCGTCGTTATTCTCATCGGTGCGCTTCTTGTGTGGGCAATGTTCCCCTCAAGATCCAAAGAGACGGAGTTGTTGGATCGCTATCAGGTGATTGACCACGATGTCGTTGAGACAACACCATCGTCCTAGCCTGAGGTTGTAGCTGTTTCTTTCACCATGGCTTCGTGATCAGCAGGATCAACTGAGAGATGCGGGAGTAGCCGATCAAGCCAGCGTGGGAACCACCAGTTCGATTTTCCTAACAGCTGCATCACCGACGGAACAATGGCCATTCGGATAACTATCGCATCGACGATAATTCCCGCTGCCAAACCAAGTCCAAACTCTTGGATGATGAGCTGCCCTCCGAGGATAAATGAACCAAACACAAGAATCATGATCAACGCTGCGGCACTAATCGTCTTTCCTGTGGTGGCGAGTCCATTTCGAACAGCCAGGGTGTTGTCTCCTGTGCGGAGCCACTCTTCATGTATTCGCGCTACCAAGAAGACTTCGTAGTCCATCGACAACCCAAAGAGAATGGCAAACATCATGACTGGAATAAATGTCTCAATCGGACCCGGTCTATTGACGCCAAAGAGTTCACCGAGCCACCCGTGTTGGTAGACAGCAATCAAGATCCCAAACGCTGCTCCGATTGAGAGCAGATTCATGACTGCTGCGGTCAAGGGGATCACGATGCTTCGGAACACGACAGCCAAGAGAAGGAATGAGAGCAAAACAACGATACCGACAAAGAGTGGCAATTTCAGAGACAGAATGTGAGCAAAATCAACAAAGATTGCGGTAATACCACCAACCAGAACGACAGCACCTGTCCCATGAAGAGCATTGGGGAGTGTGGATTCCCGCAATTGAAGAATCAGATTTGTCGTTTGTACGGACTCAGGCGATGACGTTGGAAACACTGTCGTGATGGAGATCGTTGAGCCATATTTTGTTTGAATTTCATAGGTTGGACTCACCTGGGCGACACCGGGTTGCCGTGCCACCACATCGACCGCTCGAGTTACCGCCGCGAGTTGAGCCGGGGTATTGGTAATCGCCACCAGCTGGAGTGGTCCATTGAAACCTGGGCCGAAGCCTTGAGCCAACATGTCGTAGGCCTGTCGGGTGGTCGTAGAAGTGGGATCGTTCCCTTGGTCGCCATGACCAAGCCGCAGGCCGAAGAACGGAATCGTCAAGATGATGACCAAGGTCAACGCGATGACTGCGGGCACGACAGGTCGCCGACGCATCAAATCCGCCCAGCGGGGCCAGAAACCTTTTGTCCCACTCCCAACAATCTTTGGACCATTCTTCGCTAGATCCTTTTTCTGACGACGGCTCAGTACCCGTGGGCCAATAAAGCTCAACAGTGCTGGCAAAAGAGTGAGCGCGGCAATCATGGTGAGTGCCACTCCAAGTGCCGCTGCTATTGCGAGCCCGTAGAGAAAACTCACCCCAAGAGCGAACATCCCGAGAAGGGCGATGCAGACAATAATGCCTGCAAAAAGTACCGCTCGGCCCGACGTATCAACTGCCGTCACAATCGCTGTCTCGATATCATTTCCAGCAATAAGTGCCTGGCGGTATCGCGTCACAATAAATAATGCGTAATCCACCCCCACGCCGAGACCTATCAAGATGACCAGCTGTGTAGAGAATGACGGCATGTTGATGATGTGACTCATCAACCCCATGAGCCCAATCGCCGTTCCAAGTGATGCAAGTGCCGAAACGAGTGGAAGCGCCATCGCAAAGATAGAACCAAATACCAGGAGCAGCACGACACCGGCCGCGAGAACCCCCGGCAACGTTCCCCCAAATGACGGTTTATTCGAGCTCTCCGCTATCTGTCCAGAGACGGCGACGTGCAGAGTGGGACTGGCGATACTCGTTGCGGTATTGACGAAGGACTCTGCCTGTTGCTGGGAGTAGTCAAACGTTGCATGGGCAAACGAAACGTTTGCATAAGCGACTCGTTGATTTTTACTAATCTGCGCCGCCCCTGCTGGTGTGTAGGGCGAGACGATTTTAACGACCGAAGGCAGTGCTGCGACTTGGGCCAACATGCCGTTCACTTGAGACTCGGTCTGTGGCTCCGTCACTGTCTGTCCGGCCGGAACTTCAAAAACAATCTTCTCTGAATCTCCCGACGCGCTTGGTGCAGCAGTTTTCAGGAGGTTGTAGGCATTCGTAGATTCAGTATTGGGAAGATTGAATGAGCTCTTGTAGTCGGTCCCGATGATCGCCGACAGGGCGGTCATCCCAACGAGGAGCACCACCCAGAGAAGAACGACGACCAGGCGATGTCGCACACACCACGTCGCGAGGACTCTCATCTTGAAGTAACTCCTAGGGGAAATGGGGGGTGAACTACCAATCAACCTTACCTGTCGAGGATTTCATTCAGTCACTCCTTCATGAAAGGCCCTAATTTGATGTGGTTATAGGCATGTGCTGTGTTCCTGGGTTAGTTTCTCTGAGATAACCAAAGGTGGATTACGTGGAACGCTTCCTCTATCGCATTGCTCATTTCTCTGCACGATTCAAGTGGATCGTGGTTGCTGCATGGATCTTGATTGTTGTCGTCGTCACGACAACGTGCCCAAAACTCATTGACGTAGCGTCATCTTCGAACGGTGCATTTTTGCCTTGTTCTGAGCCCAGCATGCAGGCAGAAGGGCTCATCTCTCCTTGTGGAGCCGCCGTACACCCAACAGGAGATTTGGTCTTTGAGACAACGAGTGGCGCTGCACCGACGACTGCACAAAAACAGACAATCGCTTCTCAGCTTGCTGCTGTCGAAAAGGTCCCCAATGTCATCTCTGTTGGTGCTCCAATCCCCTCCCTGAGTACACCGTCGACCCAGGTCTCCATTGTCACCGTCAATACCGCAGCTCAAGGTGACGCAACGAACGCAGTTGTCGCTGGTATCCGCAATGTCGCATCTTCGAATTCGGCACAGGGCCTCAACGTCTATCTGACAGGGACTATCGGCGTCAGTGCTGATAACGCCGCATCGTCTGCACAATCCCAAAACCTCACTTCGCTTCTTTCATTTATTATCTTGTTCGTCATTTTGGCCATTGTGTATCGATCAGTACTCACCCCGTTCCTGAATTTAATTCCTGTCTTTATCGCTATCTCTGTCGCAGAATCCATCGTCGCCGAAGCCTCAACATGGGGACTCCCGATTTCGAGTTTGGTTCCCGCACTCATGGGAGCACTCATGCTTGGAGCAGGCACTGACTACGGCCTGTTCTTGATCATGCGTTTCCGAGAAGAGCAGCAGAACTATGACTCGACGATCGAAGCGATCTCCCAGTCCGTCAGCAAGGTTGGAGAGGCCGTTATCTATGCGGCCTTAACTGTCTCAGCTGCGTTGTTCTGTCTCTACTTCGCTAGTTTCGGAATGTACAAAGGTCTCGGACCGGCGCTCGCTATTGCCATCCTGGTCATGCTGGTCTCTGCGCTCACCTTGATCCCTGCGCTTTTGGCATTCTCAGGATCAAAGACCTTCTGGCCCTCCAAGAAAGTTCCTCGGGTGGACTCTGGTTGGGCTCGCATTGCGGAAAAATGCGCCAAACGTCCTGGGATTACCTTGTCGGCAGGCGCGGGGTTGCTCGTAGTGCTCGCACTCTTCTGTATCAGCTTAACGATCACGGGGTTCGCCAGTTCCTCTGCACCCTCGGGCTACGCCTCAACGGTCGGCAACGAAGTGCTTGCGAAAAACTTTCCAGCTTCGTTCACATCGCCAACGAGTTTCGTTTACTCATTTGACCAACCAATCTGGAATGAGGCTCAACTCACCAAACTTGATGCTGCAGAAACTGCAATCTCTAAAAGTTCGTTAATTGCGAGTACCGCTGGGCCCTTTGAGGTCACGATTCCCCTCGATCCGAATAGTACGAAACTCACCACCGTCAAGATCAGCCCGGCAACACTGCTCGAGGGATACAAGCTTCTTGGGGAGCCCGCAACGCTTCCATCGACTCCCCCATCGGGATTGACCACTGAGCAGGCGGCCTTGTATCAGATCTATAAATACTTAGGGCAGTACATATCAAGCGATGGCAAACGGATACAGGTAAACACCACCCTCACCGCTGGAGGTCCAAGCTCTGACGCTGCACTCGCTGACGTTCCGCAACTGCGAACGCTCTCCACTAATACCGCGAGCATCGCCCAAGCCCCTCGATATGGAGTAGCAGGGATCGCTCCGATTCTCTATGACGTCAAGAACATCTCGAACCAAGATCTCTTCTTGATTTTCCCAATCGTGATGGCGGTTATTGGCATTCTGCTTGCCATGTTGTTGCGAAGTGTCATTGCCCCAATTTTCTTGCTCTTGACTGTCATCTTGAGTTTTGCATCAACCTTGGGAATCACCGTATTGGTCTGGATGATTTGGGGGGGACAAGGTGGCCTGACGTTTGTCTTGCCATTTATGCTCTTTGTCTTTCTGGTTGCGCTCGGCGAGGACTACAACATCCTGGTCATGAGTCGAATACGAGAAGAATGGCCACTTGGCGGTGATCGTGATTCTCGAACTCGTGCGGTCGTCAAGGCCGTGGGCGAAACCGGTACGACGGTTACCTCTGCGGGGATTATCTTGACGGCAACGTTTGCTGTTCTGATTGTGACTGGGACCCAAGACCAAATCCGTGAGATCGGCTTTGCCTTGGCCATTGGAATTTTGCTCGATACGTTTATCGTCCGAACTTTGCTTGTGCCTTCTATCGTTCAACTCTTGGGTCACTTCACATGGTGGCCATCGAACTTATCGAAAAAGAGTATCGCTGCCTCGACAAAGACTGAAGTTGGAATTGACGCCTGATATCTAGTCTTGGAGGTCTTGGGCGAGATCAATCTCGCCTACCTCTGGAGTCGAGGCGTCGATAACTCGATCAGTATTCTGGACAAACAGTGACGTGAAGATCTTTCGGTCGAAGAGTGCCACTCCCCCAAGAATGATCGCCAGAGTTACGCCAGAGATGATGGTGATGCCTCTAATCCCAACAGACTGACCAATTGCTCCTTCCAAAATCAACCCAATTGGATAAATTGTCCCCAGGGCCATCATGAAAATACTCAACACCCGACCACGAGCCGCTTCCGGAGCTCGAAATTGCACCACTGAGTTCAAACCTGACAGAACACAGATGTACGTTCCCCCAACAAGGACCATGGCCAGGGCTGCCAAGTAGATCGAAGGACTCAGTCCATAGAGAACGATGGCGAGACAGAAAGCGAACAGTGCAATTGACACCACAATTTTTTGCCCAAATTTCTTAGCGAGTGGTGCCAGAGCGAGTGCCCCCAGCACAGCTCCGACACCTTGTGCCGTGGTCAAGATTGCTGTTCCATCTGCATGGCGATGGAGGCCGTCGATGGCGAATGATGCCACAAGGCCAATAAACGGCGAGCCGACCAGCGCCACGATGGTAATCAAGATGATTGCTGAACGACATCCTGGCTCTCTAAAGGCGATTTGGGCTCCATCTCGCAGTCGGCCGATCACAGACTCTCCATCTTTGGCCCTTACCCGGTGAGGCAGCTTCACGAACAGCAGCGCTACGACCACTGCACCAAATGACACTGCGTTGATTCCAAATGCCACGGCCGGAGTCCACAAGAAAAGGACGATCGCCGCCAGCGCTGGTCCAACAACCCGTCCCATATTCCATTGTGCTGATGAGAGAGAGACAGCAGCCAAGAGATCATCTCGCTCAACAAGGTCTGGGAGCATGGACTGATACGAAGGGAAACCGATTGCTCCGGCGACTCCGCCGAGAAACGCGAAGATAAGAATCAGAAATGGGGGATCAATTCCTACCGCAACAAATACCGTTAGGCCCGCTGCGACAACAGCTTCTGCGATAGTGGTGACAATCAGCCAGCGTCGGCGATCCAAACGGTCGGCCAACACTCCTCCCAACGGGGAAAGAAGGCCCATGGGGATGAACGCTGCACCGATCACGAGAGCGTTCCATAAGACACTATGAGTATTGAGAGTGATGAGCGTCCCGAGTGCGACCGTCTGCATCCAAGTCCCGATATTTGAGACCATCGCCGATGACCAGACCAGAGCAAAGTTCTTCGAGCGCAATGGTCGAAGTGAAGAGAGTGCCACAGGGCGAGATTACTGACTATTCACTCGTCACTCAGCAGACTGCCGATCTCAAGCCCCACTCCCATCGTTACCCACGAAAAAGATAAACCCTTATTTGAGCTTGACGCACTTTCCAGGGACAATCCGAATCCCTGCGAGTTCCGATTTTGAAGAATTCTGAACAGTCACCATCGCCGCCCCGGGTTTGCTCGTAATCGTTCCACCGGTCACATACGTACAGTACGGATACTGAAATGTCATTGGGTCAAGGAAGATTGTCGTTGGTGCAGTGATATCTGGATTTGTCTGCCACACCAGTGTGAACTGACCGTTGAGTGGGTCGCTTTGAGAGTCGACGGGAATTCCCGCTACCGCCATTGCATAAGTTTGCGTCAAAGCGGTCCCGGCTGGACTCAGCTGGTCGTCAGCTTGGACGAGGGCTTCTGCGCTACTTCCGGTGGGATCGGAATAGTACCGCCACGACCACCATGCCCAACTCAAACCAAGCGAACCAGCATCAAGGGCCAAAAGCGAAGAGAGTTTTTCATTCGACGTTGCACCAAATTCACTCATGATGATGGCGGGTCCGAAGGGCTGGAGAGTCGACGCATACAGTGCTCGTCGATTGACGTTGTTCACCATTGAGGTCGTTTCTTTGCTTGAACACAATTCTTGATTCTTGGCATTCCCCGTCACACCACTGCGATACGGACAATAAACATGAAAGTTGTAGACCAATCCCGAGAGTGTTGGAGTCGTAGCGAGATACAGCGTCTTACCGCCATTGGGATTTGCGGCATTGTCGACTTCGGGCATTACGAGATGCTTGGGGTCATTGGACTGAATAGTTTGTATAAGCCCAATGTTTGGAACGCCTATTGGGCAGGGAATTTTGGTCTTGTTATTAAAGGCGACGAGCTTTGTGTTCCGGCCACCGTAGAGACAAGAGAGCGACGCGGTGTAGTCGTACTGTGGCGTCACCACCACGTTGTTCATTGCCGACGGTTCATTGATTGGGTCGTAGCCGACGACCCACGGGTTGTTGGCAAAGCGCTTTGCAACAGCCGCCCACGATTTTTGATACTCCTGCTGGAGACCGCCAACGACAGAGTTGTCCCAAAAATTGTTCCATGCCGCTATTTCTGATGGTTCTCCATAAGCATCCGACCACCGACATGGCGCAGTTTTGCATTGCACCGTGGCCGGGATTGGAAGTCCATTGGTACACGTAGCCCAGGCAGGAGCGCCTTCTCCCCCAAAGACTGAGCTCCAAACATCTTGATGCATGTCGATCAGCGAATAAATATGATGTCGGCCGAGTTCATTGACCACCTGTTCAACTTGATCTAAATATGCATTTGCCACCTTTTGATTCCACATCCTGGGATTTGTTGCCGCACCCTGCGCACAAACTTGTGTTTGGTTTGGCCCACCTTTTCCAGGTTCTATTCCCGCCCAAATAACACCGACTCGAGTGAGGTTGAATCCAAGTGCAGACATGCGTTGTGCGTCGGGGTTTGCAAGCGAATTCGGCTGATTCGGTTTTACGGTGAGTGTGTACGGTGGGAGTTTGTAGACCGCATTCGTTCCGTGGAGAGTAACAACTCTTCCAAAGCGATCAGTGATGAATGGGCCGTTCTTCGAATACAAGGCACCGTTTAGGTAGGAGTTCTCTTGCAGGGATGAAAGACTAGGCACGCCCTGGACTCGAGAGTTTGATTGCTGTTCTCCAGCATCAGAAAGACCCTGGGAACTCGAGGAGCTCCCACACGCAGAAAACAGGACTGCTGTCATGATCAACACGCAGGCACTTCGGATCAACTTCACTGTTCTCTGTGCCCTCTCGATGGTCCGTATTCCACATCGGCTCGCTCTTTAGGAATTGAGACAGTCCTTTGGAGCGGACGACCGGGCTCGAACCGGCGACCTCAACCTTGGCAAGGTTGCGCTCTACCAACTGAGCTACGTCCGCGTGGTCTCCTACTCTATCGGGCCTGACTCATGAGAGAAAAACCCCTGACTCCACCGAATATTAAGCGGAAGTAGCGTGCGCTACAGAGCCACCTTCCACCAGGAGCATCTGCGCTTCTTCAATCAAGAACTCTCGAAGAAGCGTCGCATCGGGGACCTTCTTTGCACATGCCAAAATCCCAAATTCAAGAGTATCGATGTAACTCAGCAGCGTGATATTTAACGATTGATTCAACATCAATGGCCCCAGAGGAGTTGCCCGGACGATTTTTTGGCCAGCGCACCAAAGGGGGACCGGTGGTCCGGGTATCGATGAGACCACGACGTTGGCTACTGGTGGAAGGTGGTCGAAAAGATCAAAGGCATCAATCAATCTTCCTGCCATAGAGGCAACGGTGGGTCCTGCAGCGTCAGCGACTTCATTCAAAAAGTCAGAGTCGGCATCCTCGGTCTTGCTCAAGGCCTTGCCATTTGCGACCAACATATCTAAGCGGTCGAATGGATCTCGGGTTTGGCTCGCCATTGGAACAAGACGTGCAGATATTCTGTTGCCAAGTTCCCCTTCTGTCCCCGGTGCACGGATATTTACTGGCATAAATGCCACGAGATCTGCATCAGGGGTCTCTCCCCGTTCCTCAAGGAGGCGCCGAAGTGCTCCCCCAACGATCGTCATGGCAAAATCCGTCACGGTTCCCCCATGACTGCGAGCGACTTCTTTCACTTGCTGAAGATCAAGTTTAAAACGCTCAAAGTTTCTGGCATACGACACCGTCCCAGAGAGAGAGGTCCGGGGGGCTGCCAAAAGGGACGGAGTGCTACTTGCGAGATCCTTCACCAATTCGTCGACTCGATCTGCCATTCTCTCAAGTGTTGACCCCAGGGCCTCTAGTGCTGCCGCTGGCCTGCGAAGAAGTTCTGAAGATGACCTTGCTAATAACTCCACTTGAGATGGGATCGGAGCGGCCACGTGAGCTTTTGCATCTTTTGCCTCGCGTGGGGACGTCGGATCGAGATCAAAAAGTTCGGCAAAGACGGCGACGCCCGAGACCCCATCAGCAAGAGCGTGATGAATCTTCATCAGAATTGCAGTTCTTCCCTGTTCAAGCCCCTCAATAACACTGATTTCCCAGAGTGGTCGATCCGGCGAAAGAGATCGGGCCATGATTCGACCGATCAGCGCTTCGACTTGTTTCGCATCACCTGGCGAAGGCACCGCTCGGCGCACGACATGAAACGAGATATCAAAATCAGGATCATCCACCAACTGTGGAGGTCCAAGGTCAAATGGAACTCTGATGACTCGACGTCGGAGTACCGAGAGGTTCCCTAAGCGCTTTTCAATAGTGGCCTTGATCTCAGAGAATCGAACCTGAGGATCACGAGTGGTCGCATCGTTGGGTTCGAGCTCAAGCACAATCCCAATATGAAGTGGGGCATTCGCCGCATCGAGTGTGACAAACACACTGTCCATTCCCGAAAGGGATTCAGCCTTCATCTCCCAGAACTCCCAAAACCTTCATTCCCTCGGGTTGAAGCGGGAAGTTTGTCCTGAGCAACCACGGTGAAGGCAGCGTGAGCAACCTGCTGGATAACGAGTTGGGCAATACGATCCCCACGCGATATCTCAAATGGTGCCACTGGGTCAGTGTTGACAAGCAGAACCTTGATCTCACCTCGATACCCGGCGTCAATGAGCCCGGGAGAGTTCAAACACGTCACGCCATGATGGAGGGCCAGTCCACTACGGGGTTGAACAAACCCGGCGTATCCCTCAGGAAGAGCGATGACAACTCCTGTCGGGATTAAGGCCCTTCCGCCACGTGGCTCGAGCAAAACACCTTCTCTTGCGAAGAGATCACAGCCCGCATCACCCTCGTTGGCATAGCGAGGCCCGCTGAGTCCTTCGTCAAGCAAACTAATCATCACTTCAAGCACCCCCATAGGTTATCGGCGTTCTCACCATGGGGCACCCCGGGTGACTACGCTAAGAACCCGTGCTCGCCTGGCTTGATCTTGAGATGACTGGACTTGATCCTTCTCGCCACGTCATCGTCGAAATCGCTTCCCTCATTACTGATGACAACCTGACGATTATCGCCGAAGGACCCGATCTCGTGATGAGTGCCTCTCAGGAAGAGTTAGCGCACATGGATGACTTTGTCACGAAGATGCATCAACACTCTGGTTTGGAAATGAAGATTCAGTCTTCGTCGTTGAGCATTGCTGATGCACAACGTGAGACGATGGATTTTCTCACTCAACACATCGAATCACCTGGCTCTGTCCCCCTTGCTGGTAACTCAATTGGAACAGATCGACGCTTCTTGGCTGCCCAGATGCCGCAGATCGAATCATTTCTTCACTATCGCTGTGTTGATGTCTCTACTATCAAGGAACTCGCTCGTCGCTGGTACCCAGACGTCTATGAACATGCGCCGAAGAAGCAGGGTTCACATCGAGCGTTAGATGATATTAAGGAATCACTCGACGAGCTTCGTTACTATCGAAATAATATTTTCACTTCAGGAAAGTAGGGCGAAGGAAATGGGAGAGAAGACACTCAGCATCGGGGAAGCCACCGATCAACTCACCTCTGCCGGGGGTCGATTTGAACTCTCCACTGCGTTGGTCCGAGGTCAAGAAACAAAAGTGTGGAAATACGCACCGGAAAGCCTTCGTGTTGTTCTGGAAGCCTCACTCGCTCATGGCGACCAGGATTTTCTTGTCTACGAAGACGAACGCATTACTTTTACAGAACATTTTCGAATGGCGGCAACGTTCGCCCATCGCTTGAGTGCCATTGGTGTCGTAAAAGGCGATCGAGTCGCTATCGTCATGCGAAATCTCCCCGAATGGATTATTGCCTTTTGGGGGGCAGCGTCACTCGGCGCAGTCGTAGTCCCCATAAATGCGTGGTGGACGGGAGAAGAGCTGACGTACGGGCTGAATGACTCTGGGGCCAAAGTCGCCGTTGTCGACCAAGAACGAGTCGAACGACTCCTTCCTTTCTGCGATCAACTCACCAAACTAGGCCATATCATCGTCGCTTCCGAAGATCGAAGTGATTCCTTTCAGAAGGAGAAGTTCCCAGCAGAAAAGACGTTTCTTTCCTTTGCTTCGTTCCTGGGCGAGGTTGAGAATGATGCTGTCTTACCTGAAGTTGAAATTGACCCTGACGATCTCGCCACAATTTTCTACACGTCAGGCACCACTGGCCGGCCGAAGGGTGCAGTGGGGACCCATAGGAATACCTGTTCAAACTTGATGAACCTCTTTTTTATCGGGACTCGGTCAACTTTGCGCTTCGGTACTGGAAATACCGAGAATGGAGAAAGCATTCAGAATTCGTACCTCCTCAGTGTTCCTCTTTTTCATGCCACTGGGTGTCATGCAGTGTTAATTGTCAACACCATGGCAGGAGGCAAGCTTGTGATGATGCATCATTTCAATCCCGAGCGGGCACTTGAACTCATAGAACGCGAAAAGATTACGACCTTTGGCGGAGTCCCCACGATGGTGATGCAGGTTCTTGATTCACCAAAATTTGCCAGCACCGATATTTCAAGCGTCCGTAGCGTCTCATACGGAGGGGCACCTGCTCCCCCGGATCTCGTCAGACGAATCACCGAAGCGTTCCCGATCGGTCAGCCGGGCAATGGCTATGGCATGACCGAAACATCAGCCGCCACCGCAATGAATACCGGGCCTGATTACGTTGCTCGCCCTGACAGTGTCGGCACTGCGGTGCCGGTTGCTGACGTAGCGATTGTCCCCGAAGACTTCGATGGACTCGACCCTGACCCTTCGCGACCGATTGGTCCAGACGTCACAGGAGAACTATGGATTAAGGGACCCCACGTTGTCCAGGGTTACTGGAATCGTCCAAAAGAGACCGAAGCCGTCTTTACAAATGGATGGGTTCATACCGGTGACGTTGCTCGAATCGACGATGAAGGGTTTATCTACATCGTCGACCGAGCAAAAGACATGATTATTCGAGGTGGAGAAAATATTTACTCCGTTGAGGTCGAGTCGGCTCTCTTTGAGCATCAAGCAATCTCTGACTGTGCCGTCATTGGTATCCCTCACGAGGTCCTTGGAGAAGAAGTTGGAGTCGTGCTCACTCTTCGCTCAGGATGCAGCGTGACCGCAGAGGAATTAACTCGTCACGTGAAAGAGCGCTTGGCTGCGTACAACGTCCCTACTCACTTCTACTTCAGAGATGAGCCACTCCCTCGAAATCCAGCTGGAAAAGTATTGAAGCGCCAGTTGCGAGATGAGGTACTCGCAACTTCGTAAGAGCGGAGGAACTTCCTACTCTTCGCCATTCGAGAGTGCTGCAAACTGAGTGTCACTCAGAACTACTTCTGCAGCTGCACAATTCTCTTCGACGTGAGCGACGCGAGACGTTCCCGGAATTGGGATCATGACTTCTGATCTCTTGAGAAGCCATGCTATCGCCACCTGTGTGATCGTTGCCCCAACTTCGTGAGCGATCTGATCCAAAGGACCTCCCGGCTTTGTGAGACCGCCTGAAGCAACGGGGGCCCACGGGATGAATCCAATTCCTTGTCCTTCGCAGTAGGTGAGAACATCTTCGGATTGCCGATTTGAGAGGTTGTAGAGGTTCTGAACGGTTGAGATCTTCACGATCTTCTCGGCAGCTTGAATCTCCGCTACGTTGACTTCAGAGAGGCCAACCGTCTTCACCTTCCCTTCATCAAGAAGTTCTTTCAATAATCCGAACTGCTCATCGGCGGGGACCTTCGGGTCAATCCGGTGAAGTTGGAATAGATCCAAGCTGTCGACACCAAGGCGACGAAGGCTCAGTTCACACTGTTGACGGAGATATTCGGGTCGCCCAACTGGAGGCCATACGTTGGGCCCTGTCCGAGTCAAACCCGCTTTGGTGCCAATGAGTACATCGCCGTAGGGCAACAGTGCCTTCGCTATGAGTTCCTCAGAGATTGTGGGGCCGTAGGAATCAGCAGTATCAATAAAATTAACCCCAAGCTCGACTGCTTTTCTCAAGACATCGATTGCTTCGGACTCGTCACGAGGTGGTCCCCAAATACCTGGCCCAGTAATCCTCATTGCACCAAAACCAAGTCGGAAAATGGGCATTCCCCCGAGGTCAAAGGTGCCACTTGAGTGAATTGGTTTCCCTGCCATTAATGATCTCCTTTTTTGATGAGAGTAGGTCACCACGTTTCTAGCGTCAAAAGGAGACGGTGCCAATGGAAGTCGTAACGCGAATCGAGGGCCCGCCATCGTGACAAGCCCTCGATTCACTTCAGATTCTGGGACACCGAAATGGTGTCTTGTGAAAACTATTTATTTGGCTGAGGCGTTACTCGCAGATACGGCTTGAGTGCCTTGAAGCCTTTCGGGAACTTCGCTTTCGCATCTTCGTCGCTTACGGCTGGAGCGATGATGACGTCTTCCCCGTCTTTCCAGTTGACTGGCGTGGCCACTGAGTAGCCCGCTGTGAGTTGGAGCGAGTCGAGGACTCGAAGGATCTCATCAACATTTCGTCCCGTTGATGCTGGGTACGTCAGCGTGAGCTTGATCTTCTTGTCTGGTCCAATGATGAAGACACTACGAACGGTCAGCGTGTCATTTGCGTTTGGGTGGATCATGTCGTAGAGGTCTGCAACTTTTCGATCCTCGTCACCGATGAGTGGGAAAGCGAGAGCTGATCCTTGAGTCTCTTCAATGTCGCCCGCCCAATCGTTGTGGGAAGCCACCGAATCGACCGAAAGGCCAATAAGTTTGGTGTTTCGCTTTTCGAAATCAGCCTTGCGTGCTGAAAATCCACCAAGCTCCGTCGTGCAGACAGGGGTGAAGTCCTTCGGATGCGAAAAGAGTACTCCCCAACTGTCGCCGAGCCACTCATGAAAACTGATGGTTCCCTCTGTTGTATCAGCGGTGAAATCTGGTGCGATATCTCCAAGTCGGATTGCCATGTATGTCGTCCTCCTAGCCAGGCCCATGGGGGGTCCAAGGGCATTGATTAACTTCCAAAGGGTCACCCTAGCGGGGTTTTCTTTGATTGTCGACCTAGTCTGTCATATTTGTCAACTATCCATCCGGGGGGTCGCTTGCGGCCCCGAAATGCCATGCGAGAATCGATAGATGACCTCTCTCACTGCGTCGACCATGCGCGGTCCAAGCCTATGAAGTCGACTCGGCCCCCTCGCACCGAAGTCGTCGTGGCAGCGTTCGATCTCGATGGCACCTTGACTGAAGGTGGATCAGTGGTCCCCTGGCTTCGCTCAGTAGCGGGAACAAAAAAGACTGCCCGTGCCGTCTTGGGTTCAAGTCCTCGATTGGCCTATGCCGCACTCAAGGGTGGGTCGACGGCGGACTCGACCAAAGAGGATCTCTTCACTGAACTCTTGCAAGGTGCCTCGCAAGATGAAGTGATCGAACGGTCTCAAGGTTTTGCTCAACGCCATGTTGCAAAGAAGCTTCGAACCGATGTGAAAGCCAGACTTGATTTTCATATGGCCTTGGGGCATCACGTTCTCATTGTTTCCGCCTCTCCGGAGCTCTACGTCAAAGAGGTAGGAGAGTTGCTGGGTGTGCATGGTGTAGTCGCTACTCGATTGGCAGTTGACGGTTCCGGGAATCTTACTGGTCGCTACCAAGGAAAAAACTGTCGAGGTGCAGAGAAGTTCTCCCGCACCACAAGTTGGATGCGATCAGAAGGCTTACTTGGGACCTCTGATCAAGCGCCCGTCCTCTGGGCCTATGGAAACAGTCGAGGGGATCTTCGCCTCCTTCGTGCCGCAAACTTTCCAGTGAGTTGCGCGAAGCTTGGCAAGCTCAGTCGATTGAGTTCATTTCCTAATATTGCCGATGTGATCGCACTCCCAGCAGAGAGTGGTCGTTGAATCCATGAGAATTGATCAAGTTCTTCCTGCATTTGTGGCAAGAGACGCGATAGGAAACCACACTCGAAATCTCAAGGACGCGCTCAATGCTCGAGGCATTGATTCAACTATCTATTACAACAGTGCTGCACCCGACGTCATTTCACTTGGGGAAAATATTACAGAGATGCCCGATGAGAGCCACGATCGATTCCTTCTTTACCACTGTTCGATTGGCACCCCAATCGTTGACCGGCTCCTTTTAATGAAGACGCCACTCATCGTTGATTACCACAACATCACGCCTGCGAAGTACTTTGAAAAATGGCTTCCGGCGACGGGAGGAGAAGCGGCGTTGGGTCGTCGCCAACTTGGCGAGCTTGCATCGAAGACTGTCCTTGGACTGGCCGACTCTCCTTATAACGAACGTGAGCTGATCGACGTTGGTTACTCTCCGACCGCCGTGGCTCCCCTCTTGATTAATTTGGAAAAGAATCCCGAGGTGAACCATGACCTCCTTCATTCGCTCCTTGAACGCAAGGAGAAAACTGGTGCCCCTCAATTTCTCTTCGTTGGAACGCTGTCCTCACACAAGGCGCCTCATGAGATCATTGCCATGTTGGCTGCGTACCGAGAGATCTATCACCCTGAGGCCACATTGACCCTTGTTGGGCGTCCCTTTGGCGGACGGTATCTCGGAGCACTTCATGGCTACATGAAAGCCCTCGGCCTTTTTGAAGCAGTGAATTTGACTGGATCACTCCCTGGACCAGACCTCGAGGCCTACTGGCAGTCTGCCGACGTCTTTACGGTCGCCTCGAATCACGAAGGGTTCTGTGTCCCAATAATTGAAGCAATGAATCATTCACTTCCCATCGTTGCCTACGGGGCCGCCGCTATTCCTGAAACTGTCGCTGATGCAGGACTTATCATTAGCGACAAGTCACCTGTGTCTTTCGCTGCAGCGGTCCACCGTGTGGTCGAGGACCAGGCGCTTCGTGATCATTTCAATCGAGCTGCCAACGTCCAACTGGAGGCCTACGACCTCGAGAGAGCCTCTAAGGTATTTGTTGACGTTCTCCTCGATGGCATCAATATGACGGCTCCCGATATTCTCCTCGCCAGGTAACACTGTGCGGATTGATCAAGTCACCCCTGATCTCGTTGCCCGAGATGCTGTTGGCGCACATATCTTGAACGTTCAGCGAGCCATCCTGAGCCGTGGGATTGAGTCCGAGATCTTCTACGAAGATGCCGCTGATGACATGCTTTCACTTGGTCGACCAATTGAAGAGATGTTTGAAGCAGTTCCCAATCGTTCACTGCTTTTTCAGGCAGCAATTGGATCACCCGGTTTCGATTTAATCCGCCAAGTCAATGATCCTGTGATGATTCACTACCACAACATGACGCCGGCAAGCCTTCTCGAATCCTGGGAGCCAAACATCTCCGCGGGAGTGTCACTCGGTCGACGGCAATTAGCCGCATTTGCTCCACGATGCTCGCTCGGACTTGCTGTCTCTCACTACAACGAGCGTGAACTTATTGATCTTGGATACTCCCCGACGGCTGTTGCTCCTCTCCTATTAGATATGAGCCACGACAGGACACGGGTTGATCATGATCTTCTGAAGAAATTGAACTCTCAGAAAGGTCCTGATGCTCCTTCCCTGCTCTTCGTCGGGAAAGTGTCGCCCCATAAAGCACCTCACGACCTCGTTGCCATGTTGTCCGCACTTCGAGAGTTGTACTACCCACATGCAACCTTGACCCTCGTTGGAACGCCACTCGGCACTACCTACCTTGAAGCACTTGAGTCCTATATCGCCATCCTTGGCCTTGAAGATGCAGTTATTTTCGCTGGAGGCGTCTCCAGCGAAGAGCTTGAGGCGTACTGGCAATCTGCTGATGTATTTGTCTGTGCCTCTGAACATGAAGGGTTCTGCGCACCTCTCGTTGAAGCGATGGGCCATGGCGTCCCGGTAATCACATTTGGGAGCAGTGCAATTCCCGAGACCGTTGGAACCGCTGGCTTGGTGCTGAATCAAAAATCACCACAATTTTTTGCTGCAGCTGTTCACCGAGTTCTCCGAGATGACACGCTACGTTCTCGGCTTATTGATGCAGGAATACAACGTTCCCAGTTCTTTGATCTTGAGGAAGCAACGCAAAGGTTTCTTGACGTGCTTTTAGCAAACCTTCACTAGTTCTTCCACTTCTACCTAACGGAGAAATGGAGCAAGCAGAGGAAGATCGGGATCTGGCATTGTTCGACCTCGAGCAATCACCTCGTTTAAGAATCCTTCGTAGCGACGGATCAGCACAGGCCATGAAAAATGAGTCTCAACATAGTCATACCCATTGTCACCTAGTTGATGACGCAGAGATTCGTCGTGGAGGAGTCTCCGAAGGCCTGCTTCAAATGTTCCGAATGAATCAAAGATCAATCCGCCATTTGAAATCTCAACGTGCTCGACGGTCGGTGCGCAACTCGCATTGACCATCACGGGGAGACGCTTCTGCCAGCCTTCCAGGAGGACAAGTGAGAAAGATTCCATGGCCGAGGGAGAGATGAGACAGCGTGCATCGGTGATGATGTCCCACTTGTCGTCTTCGTTCACTATTCCGGCCATGACGACGTCGTCGCTGCTTTTGATGTGAGCTGCATTCGGGCCAATAAAGACGAGGGCTTCGGGTCCAGGATGGAGCTTCTTAAACTCCTTGAAGAACTCTTCAAGCATGACCGACCCTTTTTGTTGGTCGACCCGACCAACGCAGACCACGTACGGCCGGCTCCCAAGTCCAAGTATCTCGCCGCCACGCCGGCCGCCTCCACTTGAAACTTCAGTACCCAAGCCCAGCATGATCTGGGGCGTCTGAGCGACGTCCATCACGTGTTCCACGAGAGAGCGTTCTGCTCGCGTGTGGTAACAGATTGCGTCCGCTGACGAGAAGACATCTTCGAATGGGACGAGGTAGAGGCATGGTTCGTCATGAGCCGCTGGATGGAGCACGGTGGGCTTCGTCATTCGGGCAATGCCGTGAACAGTCATGTAATAGAGATACGGGTAAAAAGAGACAACATCAGCGTCGGTCTCTTCTAGCGCCGCAAGGAGATCTCCGGTGATGGGCCCACACTGCTTCACCCACCGCATTGCTTCGTCATAGGTCGCACTGCGTGGAGAAGCCCAGAGTTCACGATCAAGCGACTCGTCTTCGATGTTCCGGCCCTTGTCTGAGAGGAACCGATGAACAGTAACCCCATTGATAACCTCAGTGCCTGGCTCAAGTTCATCTGCCCAGGTGACATAGTCCAATGCACAGGTTGTGTAGACAACGGCTTCATGTCCTAAATCATTGACGAGATGCTCTGCGAGCGAGCGAGCTGCTGCCTCTGCCCCACCGATTACATTGACCCCATAGCGGGGCGTGACATAGGCGACTTTCACGACGTCTGATGGACGCCGAGGCGCACACCACGCACCAGAAAATCTTTGCCATCTGGTGCCACTTCAAAAGAAACATCAAAGCCTCGTTGCTCGAGCACGTGCGCCCATGTCTTGGGGCGAAGTGGACGGGCTCCCGCAAAATCGAGTTCCGCTGGAAAATCATCTCCCGCCATCGAGTCTGGGTGAATCGCGTGGATCACAACCACGCCGTCAAGTTGCAGCGCATGCTCGAGACGATCAAGAAGAAGCGAACGCTGCGTGACGAAGAGACCCTCAGTCGTTCCGGTGAGGACAACAGCAGCGAGTCGTCGTGAAGCAACATTCGACAAGTGACTAAGCAGATCATCATCTCGCAGGTCCACTCCATCGAGTTCAGCCTTTTGTATTTTCCCTGGCCGAGGATCTATCCCGTAGGCATCGGTTCCAGAGGACAAAAAGTGGCGGACGAGTTCGCCATCGCCACAAGCTGACACGAGAACACGGCCATGCACACTCTTCAGCGACTCTTGCGCGTGAGAAACCCACCACGCAGAACTCGTCGAGCGTCCCTCTTGCTCAATGATTGGAGCAGCGGTGACCGCTATGAGGTCAAGGCGTTCATTGACTCTTCCTAACTCATCTTCAATCAGGTGCAGAGCAACTGCAATGGTCGAGAATGCTTGCGTTACCTGATCGGCGATCCATTTGATGTAGAAAAATACACCTTTGCGGATGTACTTCTTGGCAACCTTGCCAACGGGGTTTCGAGAAGCAATAGGGACGAGTGGGTCGACAAAGACTGCAGCGTCGACCCCACGCAACGTTGCAGTAATTGCTCCCGTGTGACCTTGCCGGGGAGCAAACAGCAAAAAAGCACGCTCTAGCTCTTGTTCCCGAGTCGCATCAAAAACGCCGTCTTCTCGCTGGAGGCGAACCTCTTCAGCGAGTTCGGCTCTGACGAGGTCAAGATCTAAGGGAGTTTCACTCATGCAGGCTCCTCCAGCGCAGTGCCGCCACTTAAGATTGCCGCAGAGAGCGGGAGGTTCAACAGGCCGCCAGCTTGTCCTTCGTAGAGAACTTCCACGGAAACCGCATCTTCGCTCCAGTCGTAGGCCACTCCACCAAGACGACTCTGGATCCCGACTGAGACCTTGTACTCACCGTCGAACAGCGGCCACGAAGGAAACTGAAAGACCATCTCTCCCGGTCCTTCGTCGAGATGAAAGACCATGTCCAGTTGGTTGGTATCAGTCTTCAAGAGAATCTCACCTTTTGGCTCAACAATGGTGATCGCGAACACGACACTCTCAACGGCTCGCTCCGCAACAAATCCCACCTTGACGCTTAGCGGGTCCCCGCTCTTGAGGTAGGGCAGCTCGCTCACGCCGGGATAGTCCAGTTGGACAGTACTTAATCGAACTGGCCGGTCATCTTCTTGCGGGACAAAATCTATTGTTCTCTCGACCTCTGGATTTTCGACTGCGGGAACCACAACCGCACCTGGTCCATCACCTGCTTCAAGAAGATTTTCCCGGAAGACCCTCACCGAGTGCCCTGGTGTACCGATATCAATCACAGAACCTTTATTCAGCACCACTGCTCTGTCGCAGATGGCTCGAACTTGCTCAGCAGAGTGCGTGACAAAAATGATCGTTCGACCCATCTCTTGGAATTCACGAATTCGGTCCATGCACTTTCTTTGAAAGCGCTCATCACCCACGGCTAAGACTTCGTCAATGACCAAAATATCTGGCTGGACATTCACGGCAACAGCAAAACCGAGGCGGACGTACATCCCGGAGGAATAGAACTTGACCTGGTTGTCAATGAACTGCTCAAGTTCTGAAAATTTGACGATGTCGTCAAACACATCGTCAATCTCTTTCTTCCCGAGTCCCAACATTGAGCCATTCAGATAAATGTTGTCGCGTCCAGAGAGTTCTGGCTGGAACCCAGCGCCAAGTTCCAAAAGAGCTGCCAGCTTTCCTTGAACAACCACTTGACCCATGGTTGGCTGCAGTACGCCACAGACGCATTTGAGTAACGTCGACTTTCCCGAGCCGTTGTGGCCAAGAATTCCGATCGTTTCGCCAACTTCAATATCAACCGACACATCGTTGAGTGCTAACAGCTCGTCATAGCGAGACCGCCCCGCCTTGACAAAACGTTCCTTGAGCGACGTTCCTCGTTCGTGGTAGAGACGAAAGCGCTTAGAGACTGAATCAATTGAAACTGCAACGTCGCTCACGCTCTATAACTCCTCAGCAAAGTTGCCTTCGAGCCGACCAAAAACTATCAAGGCAATCGCCATGAAAATAATTCCTGCGCCAATAAGTATCAGGTTCATCAAGACGTAACTCCCTGCGCCCCAGGGAGGAAGAATATTCATGACAGGGTGCGTCCCGGTAGTGAGGTTCACGACCGGATGGGCGTAAATCACTCGCTGAGAGGTCATGACCACGGGCGTCATTGGGTTTAAGAGGTAGACAAACTTGATCCACTGGGTGTGGATGTGAGGCTGGATCGAAGCCCAATAGGAGTAGACGATTGGGCATGCCCAGAACCACGCCGTCAAAATCACTTCTATCAAGTGCTGCATGTCCCGCAAATACACATTCACGGCCGAGAGCAGGATTCCGAGGGCCGAACCGATCAAAGTGACTGCGATCAGCGACAAAATCAAAATGGGAATCATGGGCCAATCAGGGGCCGCTCCAAGGACCACCATGAAGATGATCATCACGATGCTTTGGAAGAACAAGAACACACCGGCAGTACCGACGCAGGCCAACCCAAGAATTTCTCGAGGGAACGCAATCTTCTTCACGATCCCGGCCCGAGCAACAATAATTCCTGTTGATGTCTGGACCCCAAGCTGGAAGAAGTTCCAAAAGAGAAGTCCTGAGAAGAGGAAGATCACGTAGTTCGGAACACCGTTTCGCAACACGATGCCAAAGACGAACCAGAAAATCAGCAGCGTGATGGCGGGTGCCACCATTGACCACAAGATTCCGAGAAATGAGCCTTTATATTTCACTTTGATCTCGGTTGAGATCAAGTTTTTCAGGAGTTCTCGGCAGTTCCAGATCTCTTTGAGGCGCTCCGGCAAACTGACCCTGGCCGAGACGACCCGGGTGGTTTGGGATCGCTTCAATCGAGCGGCATCCTCACGATCTTTCTCTAGATCCGGAACCGACGACGCAGTTGCGTCTGAAGTCACGTCTACTTGGCTCCAGCGCCAGCAGTTGACCTGTCGATCACTGCATCAATGAAGCCATACTCTTTAGCTTCTTCGGCCGTAAACCAGCGGTCTCGGTCGGAGTCCGCTTCAATACGCTCCACGTCTTGGCCGGTGTGGAACGCAATGCGTTCTGCGAGCATTCTTTTCATGAAGACAATTTGCTCCGCCTGGATCGCAATGTCTGACGCTTGGCCTTGCATTCCTCCAGCGCTTGGTTGATGCATCAAGATCCGAGAATGTGGGAGTGCAAATCGTTTTCCAGGCGCTCCCGCACACAGCAAGAACTGTCCCATGGAAGCGGCCATGCCGACACAGATTGTTCGGACGTCACACGCCACGTACTGCATCGTGTCGTAAATAGCTAAGCCGTCCGTAACGGAGCCTCCAGGCGAGTTGATATACAGCGAGATGTCTTTTCCGGCATCTTCAGCCTCAAGAAGCAAGAGCTGGGCACAGAGGGTATTTGCTGCCATCTGATCCACGACCGAGCCCAAGAAGACGATTCGCTCCCTGAGTAGTCGTTGGGTCAACTCGCTGCTGACGTCGCCAGGGCCGCCAGGGCCGGCAATGATTGGGGTGGGGGTGTTTTCCATACCTAGGAGGCTACCTTGCCGAGGCCTCCCAACAGGCTCATATCTCTTCTCTAGGATGAGGCCACTGGTAGGTTGCGAATCCAATCCTCCAGAAGAGCTACGCGGGTGTGGCGAAATTGGTATACGCGCCAGGTTTAGGTCCTGGTCCCTTCGGGGGTGGAGGTTCGAGTCCTCTCGCCCGCACTGTGGTGTGATCTCACCTCCTCAGGAGTCTTCGGGCTTTCCTGAGACCTTCTGATCCCCTACGCTGAGTCCTATGACATTAGAGCGACCACTCATTGATCCACCCGAGGGCACTCCCCCCGCTGAGTTAGAGATCATGGAGATCACCCTCGGCGAAGGCGATGAAGCCATTGCTGGCACCCAAGTGACCGTTCACTACGTGGGCGTCTCGTGGTCCACTGGTGAAGAGTTCGATGCCTCCTGGAATCGGGGCGACACCTTCTCCTTTGGACTTGGCGCTGGCCAAGTCATCAGTGGATGGGACCAAGGGGTCCAGGGCATGAAAGTTGGGGGTCGTCGCCGACTCACCATTCCGCCCCACTTGGGTTACGGAGCCCAGGGAGCTGGCGGCGTCATCAAGGCGAATGAAACCCTCATTTTCGTCGTTGATCTCTTAGCAGTCAGCTAGGACATCGTGCGGCTCCTTGCTGCACCAGACAAGTTTCGCGGCACCCTTGATGCCAACGGTGTCGCAGAAGCAATTGTCACAGGCGCACATCGTTGCGGATGGAACACCACAATTCGCCCATTGAGCGATGGGGGCGAAGGTTTTGGAAGCGTCCTCGGCGGCACGAAGGTCGCACTGACGGTTGCCGGCCCGCTCGGTGAACCCGTCGTGGCCTCATTTTCGATGTTGACTCCAACAACTGCAGTTCTCGAAATGGCTTCTGCAGCAGGTCGACATCTCTTGGTCGCACCTCAAGGGGACGACCCACTCCGAGCGTCAACAAAAGGCGTTGGCGAATTAATAAACGCTGCAGTCCGCCATGGTGCTACCTCAATCACCGTTGGGTGTGGCGGCTCTGCCACCACTGATGGTGGTCAAGGTGCGGTTGATGAAATTCTCGCTCGAGGGGATCTCACTGGCGTTACTCTCATGGTCGCAACGGACGTCACCACGACGTTCCTCGACGCTGCAACAACATTTGCATCTCAAAAAGGAGCGAATCCACGCCAAGTACGTGCGTTGAGAGAACGCTTGAGTGAACTCGCTGATCACTATTTGGAGCGCACAGGTATTGACGTGACTTCTCTCCCTCGCTCTGGCGCCGCTGGTGGATTGGCTGGAGGTCTCGTAACTCTTGGAGCAACACTCTGCTCCGGATTTGATGTGTTGGCAGACTCCGTTGATCTCCGGAGTGATGTTGCGGCGAGCGACTTGATTGTGACTGGCGAAGGTCACTTGGATGCAACAACGCTTGAGGGAAAGACCGTTTGGTCACTCCTGGAATTTGTTGGTCCAGATCTACCGATACTCATTCTCTGTGGCCAGGTTGAGGCTGACGTTGAGGAATTTGTAATCAAAAGCCGGCCAGGTCCGACAAAAGTCCTCTCACTTTCGCAACTGTTCGGCCAAGATCGCTCTCGCCATGAGACCACTGACGTGATCAGCGATGCCGTGGAATTTGCGTTACATGGAGACTGGCTCACGCAATCTAGTTCCACAATGCCTTAGAAAATCAGTCATTTTGCTTTCATGCTTTTGAGAGGCCATGCTCTCATCACCAAAGATGATCGATTCGATCGATCGCCGCAGGTCCCCACCACGCGGTCAACAACGTTCGAGTTCAATAAAAAGGAGAAACCAATGGGACTACTTGATGGAAAAGTCGCAATTGTCACGGGCGCCGGACGAGGCATCGGTCGAGATGAAGCCTTGCTTCTTGCCAGTGAAGGAGCGAAGTTGGTCATCAATGATGTAGGTGCATCTCTTCAAGGAGAAGGTGGTGACAAGAGCCCCGCTCAAGACGTCGCCGACATCATCATTGCCAACGGTGGCGAAGCAGTCGTCAACGGTGACGATATTTCTACCTGGAACGGTGGCAAGAATGTCATTGAACAAGCTGTCGATACCTTCGGTTCCATGGATATCCTCGTGAACAATGCTGGAATCTTGCGAGACAAGATGAGCTTCAACATGAACGAGTCCGATTGGGACGACGTCATTCGAGTTCACCTCAAAGGGCACTTCGCCCCCGCACAGCACGCCGCTGTCTACTGGAGGAACAAGGCCAAATCTGGAGAAGAAGTGACTGGTCGAATCATCAACACGAGTTCGGAGGCTGGACTCTACGGGAATGCGGGCCAGGCCAACTATTCAACCGCCAAGGGTGGCATTGTCTCGCTCACCTGGGTCCTCGCTCGAGAACTCGAGCGTTATGGCGTGACCGTCAATGCCATTGCCCCTCGAGCTCGAACCCGCATGACCGAGAACCTGTTTGGAGAAATGGCCAAGTCAGATGAAGGCTTTGACGAGTGGGACCCTAAAAACGTGGCGAACTTGATCGGCTTCTTGGCTTCCGACAACGCTGCAGACGTCACCGGTCAGATCTTCGTGGTCTTCGGAGGAAACGTCTGGGCCATGGGTGGCTTTGTTCCAGTTGGAGAACTCCATCGAGATCACGCGTGGACACCTTCAGAGCTTGCCGACGCCAAAGGTGACCTGTTCAAGGGTGTTTCTTCAGGGATTCCAAAGTTCAGTTTCTTTTAAGAAGCTCACCTTCACAGGCAACGCTTACGCGTTACCTGACTCAGACAAGAGGTGCTGGAGGTCGGTGATTCGAGCTCGGCATAACTCAATCAATTGTGTGAGCCGCTCAACTGGGTCAGTGCACTCCAAAAGCTGTTGGGCATCTATGAGCCCAAGTGGAGCCAGAGCACACGCCATCCACGACGCTCTCATCGGGTCATCGCTCAGATCGATATCGATTGGTCCACACGGCCCTTCGTCCAACTCTGAGAGCAGCATCCTGACCCGGCGAAGCGACGCCGCTGCCGTATCGATCAGTTCTGGGTCGCCGGAGAAATCACTTCCAGGGTGTGGCTCCACGATGGCCTTCGGATACGGATCGTCTTCGAGCCACTCAAGGACCTTGATGCGTTCGATTCCTCGGGTTACCAACATCCAGCGTCCATCATCAAAAGGAACGGCCATCTCCACACGAAGCAGTGTGCCAATGTTGGTCCGCTTCTCTCCCCCGCCCACTTCAGATCCAGCGGATATCAAGACCGTCCCAAACTCTTTGGATCCGGCCATGACGTCAGCGACGAGTGCTTGATAGCGAGGCTCAAAGATATGTATGGGCAACTCTGCGTGAGGAAAGAGAACCGTTGAAAGCGGGAACATCGCTTGATGAGTTTCCGAAGTCGGCACTTCTTTAGGCTAGGGGGATCGAGTCATCATAGTGACGTTTTCGTGAATTCTTCTTGGGTTTAGCCGCCCCATTCTTTCGTATTAGGAACAAAAATCACTCAGCTTGTGCTTGGAAGCAGTTCAGGATGACGTGCTGCCACCATCTCTCGCATGCCCTCTCTCCAGGGGACACTGGTCTCGCCTACGACCTCGTGGAGTCGACTGAGGTCAACCATCACTGAATCAATCGTGTGTTCGGTTGGAGCAAACTCAACGCCGAGCCCGCAAAGGTCGCCCATGTACGAACACCACTCCTCCACCGAGACTGGGGTTGCCCCTCCCCAGTTCAAGGTCGTCGTCGAGATCGAGGCCGCCCCAAGGAGCCCGGGGATCATCCGAGCAATGTCGTCTTCGTGAATTGGGTGATAGGTCGACGGCGCATCGACATGAACGGGAATTGGGGAACCGTTCAACATCATCTCCAAGTGGATGGCTGGCCAGCCACCGTTCTTTCCATAAGGAACTGAGAGCCGCGCAATCGTGGTGGGAATCTCAAAGCGCCGAGCCGCCCAACGCACGGCGGCTTCAGTGGCAATTTTGGATGTCGAATACGTTCGGAGGAACTCCCAGACCCCATGGTTGTCACCCAAGGGGCCATCTTCATCAAAGACGTGATGTCCCATGGCCTTGTAGACAGCCGTTGATGAACACTGCAGAAACGCTGATGCGTTCTCGCAATGTTCCATCAATGAAAGAACACCTCCAACATTCGAATCCAAATCACGAGTCCAGTCATTGGTCTTCGCTACCGCGAAATTCAAGATGTAGTCCGCGTCGCGAGGAATGTTTCCCACGTCGCCGTTCTCAAGATCAATGGTGACGCATTCGATTCCCTCCGCCTCGAGGTGATCTCGATGGCTCGGCGAACTAAAACGAGCCGCTCCAATGACCGAAGCTGTCTCGGAGAGCGTGATGGCTAATGGTGTGGCTACTTGTCCCGTGACTCCAACAACGACAACTTTTTTCCCGTGTAGATCAACCATCTTGTTCCTCTCGTGACGTTGACTTCGACCAAGACGCTACAGCGTCGTTCATCATTTCAAGACACTCAAGGTCCCATGTTCCGGGCACCACCGTGAATTCCTTGAGTCCCGCACGTTCCGCTCCATTCAACACATTGATCAGAGAATCTGGCGATGCGATCTCGAGAGTCTTGGCGAGAGATCGAGCAACTTCATCACCGAAAAAATTCAGGTACGTTGCTCCAAACTCTTGGAGCGTTCGCAAGGGATCTGACCCGCCAAGGACACAAAATGTTCCCGATCCAAGCCAAGGTTCCCCTTCTCGTTGTGCGCTCTTCCATGCCCCACGAGCCATCTCGGCTTGGCTCTTCAGTTCTTGTTCTGAACCAGTGATTGAAAACCCGTTGACCCCATCGGCCCATTGAGCTGCTCGAGCTAATGCTTTTGGACCCATCGCTCCAGAGAGAAGCCGTGGTCCCCCAGGGGTGACGGTACTTGGCCCAACTGGATCTGCACCCTCAAACGGGGGCTGCCCTGCCCAAAGGGAGCGCAATTCTCTAGCAACGTCGTCCACTCTTTGGTGGCGCCGTTCAAAGGAGATGCCGAGCGACTCATAGTCATGGGGTCTCCCGCCGACTCCAAGGCCAACAACGAGGCGACCATGGCTGAGAACGTCAATGGTGGCCAGTTGCTTGGCCAACATTGATGAGCGATGAAGGGGCGCCACGACGATATTGGCCATCACGTCAACTCTCTCGGTGAGGACAGCGGCTGCACTAAGCGTGGTGATCAATTCAGGGTTGAAAAATGTGATTCTCTCCCCAGTTGAAATGGAGGAAAATGGCCCGTGGTCGATGCCGGTGCACCAGGCGAGAAACGTCTGGCGGTCGAACCCCTTGGCCATCGTTGGAAGCGCTACGCCGACGTCCATTGCTCCCCTTCTTCTGTTCTGCCAGGACTTTGGCCTATGCCATCACGAGGGCTGAGGCACTCCCGACAACTTTTTCTTGCCCATCAGCGTTAGTCAAGCGCACATCGAGGTCCACCAAGTGCGTGTCACCTTCATCTCGTACTCCAGTCACGCTGATCTTGGTCACCAGTTCTTCACCAGGCCAAGTCTGAGAAACAAACCTCACTGAGTAGTCGACGATATTGCCGATACCAACAAAGGTGGTGATTGCCGTAGCTAAGAACCCCATCGACAACATGCCGTGCCCAAAGACGCTTGGTTGCCCTGCCTGGGTTGCTTTGACCTCGTCGTGGTGCATGGGGTTGTAGTCGCCCGATGCTCCTGCATACCGCACGAGGTCTGTTCGAGTTAAGACGTGGCGCAACTCTGGCGCACTCATCCCAATCGCAAGATCGCTCTTTTTTAATCCAGTCGTCATGTTCAATTACCTTCCGTACTTTTGAGAGTTTGAGTTCGTGGATTCCTAGACCCTGTTAATGATGTTCATTCGAGACGTCACCACAAGATCTCCCGTCGTGGCGTCCCGCCATTGAGTCTCCATGACGATAAACGTCATCGTCTTTCCCTTTGATTCTTTGGCGTAGGCCTCAACAACAGTTCCCTCTCCTTTGAGCGTGTCGCCGACCTTGACGGGGCGCTCGTAGGAAAACGACTGTTCTCCATGGAGGATGAGTCCCCCACCAGAAAAAACTGACCCAAGGGCCGAGAGGCCTTCAGGACCTTTTTTCACGCGTTCACCTTGGATGTCTGGGAATCGGCCCCAGTTGTCCATCACAAAAGGAAACGTTGGCGGTGCAGGGATAGCCCCAAATCCTTCGGCCTCAGCGACCGTCGCGTCCTGGTAGACCTGCGAATCATCAAAGACTGCTTCGGCAAAAAATGCCAGGGGCGCTCTCTCAATCACCACCGTCGCGGACTGTGTCTTTGTTCCCACCAGCGCTTCTAATTCAGCGGCGTCCGCCATGTGTCTCCTG
Organism: Actinomycetota bacterium; assembly: GCA_009699875.1. GTDB lineage: Bacteria > Actinomycetota > Acidimicrobiia > Acidimicrobiales > RAAP-2 > CAIUMH01. Next base: position 11,229 of record WLNI01000003.1, on the reverse strand, counting down.
TCATTCTTCGATGAGCCGTTGTGGCTCTTGGTGCTCTGGACAAACCGTACTCAATGATGGCGGCGTTGTTGAAATTGGAGCTCAACTCGAGAGATGCCCCTGTTTCTCTAACTGATCTGCGAGTGCTCGAAAGGCTCGGCCTCGATGGCTGATGGCATTTTTCTCGGCTGGCGTCATTTCGGAGAAGCTCCGTCCGTCTGCCCCGACAGGGAGAAAAACGGGGTCGTAGCCAAATCCACCGCGTCCCTGGGGCGAAGGTGCGATGAGACCTTCAACTTGGCCGCGAGCAGAGATCTCTGCTCCATCGGGAAAAACGAGACATGCCACCGTCGTAAATCGAGCAGTTCGCTCACGTTCAGATTTGAAAGGCTGCATCTCTCGAACAAGTTTGTCCACGTTGTCTTGATAACTTGCGTCTTCTCCCGCATAACGAGCTGAGTAGACCCCGGGCGCACCGTCAAGCGCGTCGACTTCAAGACCAGTGTCGTCGGCGAGTGACGGCATCCCGGTTGCGGAAACTAATGCGACTGCTTTGATCCGGGCATTCTCTTCAAGAGTTATCCCAGTCTCTTCAACTTCGCCCACACTGAGAGGCCGTTCAATGAGTTCAACATCGCCGCGCGACGAAAGTATCAACGTAATTTCTTCGGCTTTGTCTTTGTTGGCCGTTGCCAACACCACTCTGAGCGTCAAGAGTCCCGAGGGGCTGGAGGTGTTGCGATCACTGCTGCTTGTGCAGCCAAGAGTTCCTTGATCCCACCCTCTGCGAGTTCGAGCATCGTGTCGAGTTCACTACGGCTAAAGGCCATCTGCTCAGCGGTTCCCTGCACTTCGACAAAACGACCCGAGCCGGTCATCACGACGTTCATGTCAACGTCAGCTCGAGAGTCTTCAATGTATGGAAGGTCAACCATGGGGACCCCGTCGATGATGCCAACAGAGACCGCTGCAACTGCATCGGAGAGGGGATGCTGCGAAATCGCGCCTTCCATCATTAACCGAGTGCACGCGTCGTGCAGGGCTACGTAGGCTCCACAAATCGATGCAGTTCGAGTCCCACCGTCTGCCTGAAGCACGTCACAGTCAACAGTGATCTGTCGCTCCCCTACAGCGACGAGATCAGTGACACAGCGCAGTGAGCGAGCGATCAAGCGTTGGATTTCTTGGGTTCGCCCCGACTGCTTTCCCTTGGCTGCTTCTCGGCTTGCTCGCTCTGGAGTCGACCCAGGGAGCATTGAGTACTCCGCGGTGACCCACCCTTTTCCACTTCCGCGCATCCACGGCGGAATTCGATCCTCTACCGATGCGGTACAGAGCACACGTGTGCGACCCATGGAAACCAATACAGAACCAGGGGCAAAGACCGTAAAGTCTCGCTCAAAGTTCACCGTTCGAAGTTGATCAATTCTTCGTCCGTCTTGGCGAAGGGTCTTTGGGTCGACGTCACTCATTGCTTGCCTCCTTGGGCGTTGTTGTTAAAAAAAGAAAGAAGAAAGGACCGGGTGATCTAAAAGTAGATGACTTTTTTGGCTCGCTCAACGACAGTATCGATATCGTCAGTCCAGGCACCGGTTGAGAGGTACTTCCAGCCATCATCACAAGCAATCGTCACGATGGTGGCGGACTCGCCTTCAGGGATCTGCTCAGCGCACCGAGCGGCTCCCGCCATGATTGCACCCGAGGAGATCCCGACGAAAAGCCCAATTTCGGTCATTCTCCGAGTCCACTCAATAGACTCTTTTGGTCGAATAACCGTTTTGCGATCCAAGATCTGCGCTCCGCCGAGCTCTGCGAAAATTGGTGGGATGTAACCGTCATCCAAGTTTCGAAGTCCATCCACCATCTCGCCGGTTGGCGGTTCAATGGCCCAGACCTGGATGTCGGGATTCTTCTCTTTCAAAAACCCACCGACGCCGAGCAGCGTTCCAGACGTCCCGAGCCCCGCAATAAAGTGCGTGACCTCAGGAACGTCGGCCCAGATCTCGGGTCCAGTGTGTGCATAGTGAGCCGCAGGATTGGCGGGGTTGGCGTACTGATAGAGAAAGACCCATTGAGGGTTCTTCTCCGAAAGTGCTTGTGCCTTTCGAACCGCTCCATTGGAGCCTTCTGAGCCTGGTGATTCGATGATCTCAGCTCCAAAGACTTCTAACATTTGGCGCCGTTCAATCGACACATTGGTGGGCAAGACAACTTTCAGGTGGTAGCCCTTCATCTGACACACCATGGCTAAGGCAATCCCCGTGTTTCCAGAGGAAGGCTCAATCAGGACTTGGTCGGGCTTGCCGGGGATCAAGATTCCATCAGCTTCGGCTGCTTCCACCAAGCTCAGCGCAATTCGATCTTTGACAGAGCCCGCGGGGTTGCGCCCTTCGAGTTTCACCCAGATATCAACGAGTGGGTTTGGACTCAGTGCAGAGGCATTTACCATCGGTGTATTTCCAATGAGGTCCAGGACTGAGTTATAGCGAGTCATAAGAAATTACGCCGCGCCACCAGCGACGGCCGGCAGGATTGAGATCTCGTCCCCGTCTTTGACGGGCGTCTCAAGTTGCTGCAAATACCGGACGTCGTCATCGTTGACGTAGATATTGACGAACTTATTGAGCGTACCGTCTTCGCCGATGACTTGACCGTTGAGTCCAGGAAAGTCGCCAATCAGCGTCGTTAAAACCTCTCCAATTGTTGCACCCGAAATTTCAACGACCGCTTGACCACTGGCATGGGGCCTCAGCACTGTCGGAAGTCGAACAGCGACAGACATTGGTGTCTCCTTCAAGGGGGTCAGCATGCAGGTCAGAATTCCTGACCTTCCTAGTCACATATTACCGGGTACTGACTCTCCCTGTGCCCATGGAGGCTCAGGCTTAGTTGTTCTCGTTTAACCCTGGCTCTTTGGAGGCCTAAAGAAGACGGCGAGTTGCAGGAGTGCTCCCCCGATTCCAAGGCCTGCGGCGACTGCCACGCCTACCCAGGTCGGAGCAATCCAGATCTTGGTCACGTGATCAAGCGACCAGTTGCCTGCCCCCAAACCCCCGAGGGCAATAGCCACCAGGGCAATCACGACGCAGTACTCGATTCCCTGTCCATCATTGAAAACGAAGAAGCCATTCTTTCTGTGCACCGTCAAGATCGCCACGGTCATCAAGGCAACAACGCCAGCGCATCCGAGGGGAACAAGAAATCCGACGATGAGAAACAGACCTGCGCCGATCTCGGTCAATGCGGCAGCCCAGGCATTGGGCACGCCAGGCTTCATCCCGATGGAATCAAACCATGCAGCCGTGCCAGCAATCTTACCGCCACCAAAGATCTTGTTCATTCCATGGGCTGCAATCATCACCCCGAGAGTGATACGCAGCAGGAGGAGACAGAAACTCACTCCTGGCGAGTGATACGAAATGGCACTGAGCATGATGAACCTCCAAAAAGAGTGACCCTGACTTCCCCACTACGTTATATGGACTGAGCAAGTTTGCGTGGTTCTTTAGGTGGTGATCTCAACTGACTCTTCGGTAATGACCTGATCGACGATGCGGTAACTGCGGATCGAAGGTGACCGATCCCTCAGCGACACGATGACGTAGTGCCAGCTTGGATCTGGGGCTTGCGCCACGTCCGTTGGTGATGGGTAGGCCTCGGTGTGGGTGTGTGAGTGGAACACACCGGTGATCACGAAACCATTCTTCTCAGCATCTCGATCAGCTTTGAGATGTGCCAAAGGGTCAACGGTATAGATCATCGCCGAGTGCGCCAAATTTTGCGTTGGATAGAGGACAGCAACCTCATTCGCCTCACTCGTTCCCGCAAAAAGGCCACATGCCTCGTCCGGGAGGCCCTGAAGACAGTGCGCAACCATCTCATCGGCGATTGATTGTGGGATCTTGAACACGTCTCTACGCTACTTGTGAGCAGTGGCCCACTCGCAAGTAGCCTGAAGGCTATGGCACAGGCCAAGAAAACCAAGGCGAAGCGTGACGCCAAGAAAGGCGAACCAGCAGGCGATAAGACGGTCGCCAGTAATCGCCGCGCCCGCCATGACTACGACATCTTGGACACGTTTGAATGTGGCATTGTCCTCGTCGGCTCAGAGGTCAAATCCCTTCGAGAAGGCAAGGCCCAGCTCGCTGATGCCTACGCCCGCGTCGACGATCATGAACTCTGGCTCTTCAGCCTGCATATCCCGCCTTGGAAGTTCGCTTCTGGTTTTGGTGGCCACGATCCCGATCGCAAGCGCAAACTCCTCGTCCATCGCCACGAGATAGACGAATTTGTCGTCAAAACACAGACGCAGCCGCTCACCCTCATTCCCCTCAAGCTCTATTTCCACGAGGGAAAAGTCAAGGTTGAATTAGGACTTGCGAGAGGTCGAAAACTTCATGACAAGCGTCACGCCATCAGAGAGCGCGACGAGAAGCGCGAAGCTGATCGTGCAGTGCGAGCAGCGGCGCGTTGGAGTTCGTAGTTCCCTTCTCCTTGAAGAGCCCTGACTACTGAGTTGGCGTTTCCACGTCTTCGAGGCTCTTCCTCAACAGAGCGATCTCTTCAGCGAGCACTTCTGTTCTCTGCTGAAGTCGTCCAATCTCCCAACTCAACCGAACGCAGACAAGGAGGAGGAACAAGACCGCCACAACTGTCAAGAGATCTGGTGGATTTTTTACACCTATCCAATGAGCCAGTGAGTTAAAGACTCCGGGGAAGACTGCGAAGAACCCAATGATCACGGCCACCACAAGCCAGATCAACGCGAAGCGCTCATGGATATACCGCCGCCGTGTGAGCTCAACAATCACCGAGATTGTAATAAGGGCACAGACAAGAGCAATAATGTGAACGCCAGCCATCGTTTCTCCTTACCTCAGCTCGAACCGCTTGTGGATTCGTTCTCTGCTGTTCGTACTGTTCGTTTTCGAAACACCGTGAGTCCTAGAACCAAAAATATTCGGACCAGATAAATCAACGACTTCCATCGTGACTGACTGGGCTTGCCGGTTGTTCGCTGTCGCATCGCCACGGGACACTCCGAGATCTTCCCTCCAGCTCTCGCGAGGATCGCTATTGATTCAACGGTGTCCGCAAGATAATCAGTGGGATATTCGGTCGCAAAGAGAGCAATCGCTTTTCGGTTATGCGCCCGAAAGCCAGAGGTGACGTCACTCAGGTGCTCTCCACTCATGCGAGAAAGTGACGCTGCCAATATCCGCATAGCCAATCGACGGGTTCGAGAGGCGTCATAGGTCTGTTCCCCCGAAAAACGAGAACCGATCACCATCTGTGGAACGACTTGATCGTCTAACTGTTCGACGAGCAACGTGATCGACTCGGGGTCGTGCTGGCCATCTGCATCAACCTGGACAACTGCGTCGTAGCCATGGGAGAGCGCGAATCGAAATCCAACCCTCATCGCTCCCCCGACGCCGAGGTTATAGGGGTTCGTGACAACGTCAACACCTTCTGCTCGAGCTTTTGCACCGGTCGAATCGCTCGAACCATCATCGACGACCAAGAGGTCGACGTCAGTATTCGAATGTCTGATCTCTCCGATGACCTGCGCGATTGAAGAACTCTCGTTCCATGCGGGGATGACGACCAGTGTCTTGGCGTCAGTCATGATCCAACGTTACCTGGATCCATCTGAGCATTTGGAACCTGAGCAAGAGTTTCATGAGACTCCATAACCTTAGGCCCGTCGCTTCTGGAATCAGGTGAGGCTTGTTCTTCGTGCCTCCGCTTGGCCACGAACCAATCGATACTCACTGCAGCAAGGAGGACAAGGGAGACTTCAAATGAGGTACGGAATCTGGTGTCGCCAAAGGTCAGCATTGTTGAAATTACGACATCAAGCCCAACAGCCCACAGGGGAAACGTCAGAACGTTTCGCTTGCGCAAGACAACAGTTCCCCCAATAGCGAGTGCCAAGAGCGCGTAGTAGCCAACAAGACCGACACGAGCCCAGCCGAATGGTCTAGTCTCTATCACCGAGTCGAGTTGAATTTGTTGGAAAGGTCGAAAGAACCCAAAGGTACGACCCAATCGATCGAGTTCTACCAGCGGCAACTCTGAGAGGTGCGACGAGATGTAGCTCCAGGCATAGGCCTGGTCGCGAGATCCATTCACTGTTTCATCGACACTTGTGTCATGTGGTGCCATCAGGGCGCATTCAAAGCTCCAATAGCCAACGAACTCTCCCGAATACGTCGTGTCACAGGTCGTCGACGCCAAGGTGACGCCGAGCCCTGAACTTATGAAAACAGGATCGTGGAAGCGGACCAAGTTGTAGCCGACCCATGGAGAGATAATCACTAGCGACGTTCCTGCAATGGCACAAAGCAAGCCGAGGCGTTTGAGCCACGCAAGGGGCTTCGCCATGAGACAGAGGGGAAGAAAAATGAACACTGCCAAGAGGGCTAACTCGTCACGACCCAACATCGAAATGCCAAGCGCTGCTCCGGCCCAGATGGCGTAGCGGAGTTCTGGCTTTTTCCAAAATCGATAGGCCGAAAGAAGGATCAGTGCTACGAGAAGAGGCGTTATCGTTTCACTCAATCCAATCTCAGTACTCATCCAAATGTTTGGATAGATGGCGAGCAGGAACGCCGCAATCAGCCCCACACGCTGATTCGAAATCTCTTTGCCCACATAACCGACCGCCACGATTGCCAGTGCCCCAATGAGGCAGAGCCAGAGGCGAGCGATGAGATACGACTTGAGTCCAAGCACCGCAGGTACAGCCATAATGAGCACAAAGAGAGGTGGCCACGAGGCTGTTTGAACTGTGGTGTGCAGTGGCTGATGATATTGACCGAGATAGTAAAACGGATTAATAAATCCCTTACCTTGAACCAAAAGCAGTGCCGCATGGTAGTAGTAGAAGCCATCAGCACCTGGAGTTCTGTTCGGCCTTCCAAGGACTGAGCCGATACGTATTGCCATGCCGAGGAGGGCAATTCCTCCCAGCCACAGGTGCCAACGAGTTGGCGCCAGACGTGATGAGGGCAACGGATCGCTCATTTCTGGCAAAGGGATGTCCGTTTCACCTTGGTCTTGCTTCACGAGGCCCAACTCTAGTGGCCATTCTCAAGAATTAAAGGGAAGGGCTTCCTGCAATTCTAGGGAAAACAAGGATGACTCCTCCTGCTCGTCCTTCGAGAACAGGAGCGATAACGGTCAAGAATGTTGAGGCGGTAGGCTTGGCTCAGCAGTGAAAGCCGCTGCGTGTTACCCATGGGGGTGAATGGTCTCGACGTTGGATGTTGAGGTGAGAGAAGCGAGCCGTGGTCTCAGGAACCACGTTAAAGAGCCTGAAACAAAAATAAACGCCGAGCCTAAGCTCAGCCTCGCTGCCTAGAGCAGCGACGTTCATCCGGTCTCAGTCCTGCGGATCGGAATATGGACGTCATCAAGTAGGACTTACCTTGTAACTGCGCTTTACCGGATTCAAGGGACACCTCAGTAAAGATAGGGAGTGAGATAGTTGCCAATCGGCTCTCACTCTCAACAACGCTCGGTTGGCTGCGCTCGGAGAATGCTTACCAAGGTACCGGCGGACGCGGGTTCGATTCCCGCCACCTCCACTGATGGCCTAGTCCACAAAGCCATAGTTCCATGGCGTTGGATCTCACTCATACCCGAGCATGGACCGAGACTGCATAACGCAGATCTTCATCAAACGCTTGGCGATCCCACGTTGAGAAGCGCTCAACTAACTCTAAGTTTGATGCCTCACACGTTGCATCAAAAAATTTGAGGTCAACGGCTCCAAACCCTCGATCAATTCCAACCTGAAAACCAGAGATCATGATCCCTTCGTCCCCAATATGCGCTGCGCATGACCCAATGAGTGCCGAGCGTTGATCAACTGGACAAAAAAGTGGAACATTGCCTGCGAGCAGTACGACATCAAACGTCCTCTCGAGGCGAAGCGTCACCAAATCGTGCTCAATCCATTCGAGTGATGCCTCGAGCCGTCGAGCCTCTGTAATCATTGAATGATCGACATCAACGCCAACGACATCGATCCCGTGTGTCGCCAGCTCTCGTGCGACGCGACCAGTTCCACATCCTGCATCAAGCACTGACTTGGGCAAGAATGATCGAACAAGCGTGGCTTCACCATGAACGTCTTTTCCTTGGGCGGCTAAGGAATCAAATCGTGATTGGTACTCTTTGCCGTCAAATCCCACTTCTACATTCTGCCAGGTAGAAACACTAGATTAGACATCGTATGGATTCGATTGAGAAAAAACCTTTGACTCAATCAAGATTTCAATTAAGTATTTCATTGGTTTGGCCATTGGCTATGCTCCTACTCGTCATAATAATTTCAGTTGCGTTTGTCCTCCATGCCACAGCTCATGGTGTTGGGATCACTCCAGACTCAGTCTCGTATGCCTCATCTGCCCAGAGTTTCGCTTCATCATTTTCATTTACGCAATTTGATGGCCTCCCCCTGACGCTTTTCCCTCCGGGGTTTCCCGCTGTCTTAGGCGTCTTCCTCGCACTTGGTCTTTCATTTCAATTCACTGCGGTCCTTGTCGGTGTACTGGCCCTCGTGGCCCTCCTCATCTTCACCTTTGCCGTGGGGCGTGGGCTCTCTCGATCCATGTGGTGTGGCGCTTTTGCAGCAGCTTTTGTCGGCCTCTCGTCAAGCACAGTTTTTATTGGAGCAACTGTTTGGTCCGAGGGTTTGTTTTGTGCAGGAGTCATGGGGGTGCTTTGGGTTTTAGTTTCAGCTATTCACTCGCAGACTCTCTCAAGATCTCGAGTTGTCGTGCTCGTCATTTTGAGTGCCATGGTGTTGTCAACTCGCTACACCGGCATCGTCATTATCCCCATCATTTTTGTCGGCGTATTTTGGTCTCAGCCAAAGGGAACTACTCGGCGTTCCTTGGTATTTTCGTTTTATGTAACTGGTCTTTGTTCGATCATTGAACTTTCTATTGTTCTGAGAAATCTCCTCCTTGGAGCTGGCGTGTTTGGTACTCGATATCCCGCTGAGTTCACGTGGACAGGAATGCTCCACGACGTCCTCTTGACGCTTGGAGGCTACGTCTCAACGACTTTTCCTAGTTTCTGGATTCAGGCCATTGGGGTCGCGATCATTCTTGCCATGGTTCTCGCCACCGTTCGAGCCAAGAGCCAACACGACAATGCAACGCTCCTCCTTGCGCTCTTTGTCCTTCTTTATTGGATAGCGCTGGTTTACGGACAGATCAGCACCCGGGTTGACCACATCAGTTTTCGACTTGTCGCGCCAGCTCTCGCCTCCATGGTTCTCCTCGTGTTTTCTGCGTTCCGCCTTCCCCATGCGCGCCATCATCACGGGAGTCCCAACACACGCGTTGCCATACTCACACTTGAAGGAGCCTTGCTCGCATTGGCGGGATGGATCATTATTGGAGGAGCGATCTTCACTAACTCCGTTGCATCCAACTATTCAGAAATAGGCATCGGCTACAACAGGCAAAGCTTCTTGAACTCACCCCTCGCCAGTGTCATCGCCAAACTTCCCCCCACTGCGGGTGTTGCTGCCTTTGATGCCGAAGGCCTCTACTGGCCTTCAAAACATGTCCCCATCGTCATGCTGCCAATTGAGAATTACTACTGCTCATCGCAATGTGTCGCAGACCAGCAATCCGAGTTTTTACAGGACGTTGCGAATGGTTCCGTTACCTACTACGCCTACCAAGGCGCTGGCATGACGCCAAAGCAGATCGAGCAACTCGGTGTGCATCTCAGTGTTGACGTGACAGTAGCCGACGGAACGCTTTATCGCATCACCCGAGGTTGACTGCTACCCCGCATTAAACGCCTTCGAGAATGCCCAAGGTGTCTGTGTGACGCCACTGCAATAGTCGGAGAGTTGTGCGGCTCCTCCCGAACACTGCGCATCTCGATGCGTTGACCACATCGCCAGCCGTCCGATCCCTTGGGTCTTGGCCCACGAGGTCAATTGAACGGCATCTGCTGTTCCAAAGATTTCATTTTGAAGGTCATTGATTCCAATCATTGGCGTAATCCCGATCATGGCCCAGAGCTGTGCTGGCGTCGCCTTAGGGAAAATTGCGGCGAGTTGGGCTTCGGTGTTAACACCCGAGTCAATCGCGTACTTCCCCATTTTTCCTGCCGGACTAGGAGCTGGTCCGTCGCCGTAGTCCATGGCCATCACGTTGATCACGCTGAGAGAAACTCCCGCATTCACCGCTGAACGGATAACGGCGATTTCATCAGAGGGAAGCCCTTGGGGAAGAACTGGGAGGGTCAAAGATATTGATACCGGATGTCCCGCAGCGAACTCTTTTTGCTGAAGATCAGCAAGGGCGGCAGAACGTAAGTTCACAGAAGCAGTCTGTGCCACGGCTGCACCTTCAATATCAAAGTCAAGTTGCGTGAGTCCGTAGTAATCGACGACTGCCTGATACGCAGCTTCGAGCTGTGGCTCTGATGAGCACGTTTGTGCGAGTTCTTGACCCGCAGCTCCTCCGAAGGAGCCGATCACGTCACCGCCAAGTTTCCGGAGGTTCTGGATATCTCCCAAGAGCACGGGGTTCTGAAATGAAGCACCAGCAAGGTTCGCAGTGCAGCCAGTCCCTGTTGCTGGGCCTTGGAAGAATGCCAGGGTGAATTGGCGAACTCCCGTGGCACACGCAGTATTGGTCAAACTGATTTCTGGGTAGAGCGTCACGTCAGTGTAGGGAGCGAACTGCACGGCACTTTTGGCGCCTGGAAGAGCAGTACAGGTTGGCGTCATCGCGTTCGGTGGGCTTGCTGGAACCTTGCAGTTAGAAGATGAGCCACCAACTGAGCACGCAGATGGATACTGATCGGTGTTATCGATCTCAAATCCCACAGTTGCACTGGCTCCAGGCGCGAGTGCTGCATTCCAGCTCACTGGCGATACGGTCACCGTGCTTCCAGAAGTAGTCGTGGTTCCGTTCCAGAGACTTCCCAATGTGCCGCCCGTTGGTATGGCAAAGGACATCGACCACGTCGAGAGAGTCGTGGTGCCGGAGTTCGAGATCACGAAGTTCGCGGTGTAGCCCCCAGTCCAAGAGGATGCTGGAACCATGACCGCTTTCAGCGGAGTGCCACTTGGTGTGCCACTTGGTGTGGTGGTTGGTGTGGTGGTTGGTGTGGTGGTTGGTGTGGTGGTTGGTGTGGTGGTTGGTGTGGTGGTTGGTGTGGTGGTTGGTGTGGTGGTTGGTGTGGTGGTTGGTGTGGTGGTTGGTGTGG
>WLNI01000002.1 GCA_009699875.1 Actinomycetota bacterium | reverse complement strand
GGTGTGCCACTTGGTGTGGTGGTTGGTGTGGTGGTTGGTGTGGTGGTTGGTGTGGTGGTTGGTGTGGTGGTTGGTGTGGTGGTTGGTGTGGTGGTTGGTGTGGTGGTTGGTGTGGTGGTTGGTGTGGTGGTTGGTGTGGTGGTTGGTGTAACGACTGCCGCTCCTTGGATCTGACAGTTCGTTGCAGAGTTAATCGTGCAGTTTGCTAATGGCGCATATGGGCCTTGGTCGGAGAGCTGGAGTCCGAACGTCGCGCTCGCTCCAGGGGCAAGCTTTCCATTCCATGACGCGTTCGTCACAGTCTCAACGGATCCACTTTGGGTGGTACTCCCATTCCAGCTGTTCGTCACTGCACTGCCTGATGGGAGGCTAAACACCAGCGTCCAGCCATTTACGGTGGTGGATCCTGTATTCGAAATTGTGAAATTCCCGGTGTATCCACCGTTCCAGATACTCGACGTCGCAAAGACTGCCTTCAGAGGAGAGCTTGCCGCAGCACTCGAAGAGGTGATTGAAGAAATAGGTCCAATGGCAGCAAATGCTGCAATCAAACTAAGTGACGTAATCCAGCGAATTATGGAACCTGTGCGTTGCTTCATTGTTCATGCCCCCTTTTTCTTCTCACCAGATGTGAGGAATGGACAAACTCTAAGGGGGCCTTTTCGAAAAAAGGGGTCGGGTCTCGATTTTCTTATCGTTTGTTCAGTTTCACGATTTGGTAACACTTTGTTACTCGTCAGTACAAACAGGTTTTCATCACACCTTCTTGAGGTGCAGGTGATATCACGCTTGCTAGAACAAGTGGCGCACAAGATCAACAACTGCAGACCCGACAAAAACACTCAGGAGGACTCCAGCAACACCGATACCCGTCCCAAGAAGAAGAAAGAGTGCGTCTTCCAAAATAATTGAGAGTGCAATTAATACGGCTCCGAGAGCAGGCAGTGTGTCGAGTCCAGTAAAAGGAGGGGCAAGCGCTGCAGCCACCGAGAAGCCAATCAAGAAAATACCAAGAAGTTGAAGGAGCCATCTGTATGAATAGAGCGATGTCATGCGAGGCCGTGAGTACTTTTCAAGCCAGCGAATAAGCCCAACAGCCTTGGGGAGCGTCTTGGTGAGCGTGACATTTCCCAGCTCCCGGTTCTTCCAGCGTTGAGGCAACCACAGCGTCTCGAATCCCAAAACCATCTGCCCGGCAATCAAGATGGCGATGACCTCAAAGACGTGAGTCACCCCACCCGTAGGAAGAGGTAACGCTGGTGTGATCATCAGCAGGAAGATTAAGACCGCAAACGTCTTCTGGGCGAAGATCTCCCCCACCCCACCAATGGACTTCGGAGCATCGCTTTGAAGCCATCTCTCGAGACGAGCACTGAACGTAGTCTCGTCCATATCTCCTAGAGGTATCCCGCCGCTATCTGTTCAACCCACCATGCAGGCGCTGCATTCAGCAACGTCGTCAAATCCCAGTAGTCAGTCCAACGCACAATCATGAGATCTCGAAGTTCATGGACCGAGACAAACGGGAGTGTGACTGATTCTCCGGTATGCCATCCCCATATCTCTTTATGTTCGGTGATTACAAAATCGCCCTCAGAAATTGAATGTCCCCCTCCGTGGCGGTATTCGCTAATCGGCTCGATACCTAACCGAAGTCGAGCCACAATTTGTTCGGGCCCCACTGCTAAGTCGTCTGGTGGCGTTGCGATATCCGTATAGGTCGCATCGTCGGCAAAAAAAGTGGCTATTTTGTCGAAATCCCTGGAGTACAACGTGTCCCAAAATTCACTGATTCGACTTGCGTTTGTCTCAGCCATACCTTTTCGCCCTCCACCCAGATTGATCTCGCACTGTCTTTAGTGTGACAGATATTTCAACTCTCTGAGCCTGTTAGATGGCCGCCGGGGCCCCAACATCATCGTGCTGCGCTAAGTGATGTCGGTCAACATTGACCATGACGAAAAAGATAATGGCGCCAAGGAGCATGCTCCCCGCTCCCCATTGGAACGCCACGGAATAGCCATGAGTGGCCGCATCGGGTGGTGGCATACCTGGAGGAGGCGGAGCTCCCGTCCAAGGATGCGCCAGGGCGTAGGCAGCCGTGGCGCTAATAGCCAGCGTGTTAAAGATCGCCGTTCCCAATGAACCACCGATTTGCTGAGTGGTGTTGAGAACCGCCGATGCAACTCCTGACTCATAGAACGGAACATTAAAGAGCGACGTTGATGAAACTGTCACGAAGACCATGCCAAGCCCCAGACTCATCAACAGCATCGCCGGGAATACCGACGAGAAGTACGAGGACGCATTCGTAATTTGAGAGAGGTAAAGCAGACCCCCAGAGCCCATCAAGAGGCCGATCGTCCCGAGCGGACGTGGTCCTACCCGAGGGAGGAGTTGGCTTGCAATCCCGGCACTGACAATGATTCCGAGCGAGAACGGCAAGAAACAGAGTCCCGCCTTGATCGGAGAGAACCCATGGACTCCCTGGAAGTAAAACGTCATAAAGAGGAACATCCCAAAAAGTCCCGCCGCGAGGAAGAACTGCGCCAAAAATGACCCACCACGAATTCGATTCACAAGGATGCTCAGAGGTAGCAGTGGCTGTTCGCTCCGTGACTCGAAGAGCACAAACAAGACCAAGAGGATGACCCCGCCAGCCAAGAAGGCGATCGTTGTGGGTGACGTCCAGCCGTAGCCCGGTGACGCCGCTTTCGTGATTCCATAGACCACTGAAACAAAGCCCAACGTTGAAAGAAGCGCACCTGGCACGTCGTACTTTGTCTTGCCCTCCAAGCGACTCTCTCGAACATTTGGAATAGCCAAGACCACTGCGATCAGGGCCATTGGAACATTAACGAAGAGACACCATCGCCAAGAGGCGTACTCGGTAAGAGCTCCACCAGCAAGAAGTCCAATCGCGGCCCCTGCTCCAGAGAGTGCACCGTAAACACCAAAGGCTTTTGCTCGCTCCTTTGAATCTGTGAAGGTTACCGAGATCAATGAAAGTGCAGCTGGCGCCAAGATGGCCGCAAACATCCCTTGGAGGCCACGAGCAGCGAAGAGGAGGCCTTGATTTGGAGCAAAGCCACCGAGCGCTGATGCTCCAGCAAAACCAATCAGTCCAATAATAAAGACTCTTTTCCGACCGGCATAGTCGGCGATTCGACCACCGAGGAGCAACAGTCCTCCAAAGGCAAGTGTGTACGCGGTGACGACCCACTGGCGATTCTCCATTGAGATGTTGAGATCAGCCTGTGCTTGGGGCAAGGCAATATTGACAATCGATGCGTCCAAGATCACCATCAATTGGGCAATCGCGATGACAACAAGGGCAAACCAACGTCGAGGGTCTGGGGCAGTGTCCATCAGTGATCCGATCAGGGTGGGCGGGGTAGAACCTTGAATATAGATGGAGAACTCGCACGTCTCTGCGATCAGCTCGAATCTTCGTCACAGCCCCCTGAGATCATTGGATTCAAAGGAGGCACCCCATGCCAAATCCCATTGAATGGATACTCGCACACCCCCTCGCCATCTCTCGCATCGTTCTCTTCCTGATCATGGCCATTGGTATTTATCAAATATTGAAAAGTTTCGATGATCAAGATGATGGCTATGACGACGATGATGACGATGGTGGGTCAGGGATATTGGCCTACCTCGGGATCAGCGACGAAGACGAGGAGCCAACGCGACGGACGCGACCCCTGATCACTGCCATGCGTTCATGAATGAGTTGTGGGCGCTGAGGGACTCGAACCCCCGGCCTGCTGGATGTAAGCCAGCTGCTCTAACCAACTGAGCTAAGCGCCCTTTTACGTAATGATCCTAGGTGTTCGCGAGCGTCATCCTGGAATCGATCGAAGATCACTGAGAAGTTCATCCGCCAAGACTTCAGTCGCTGCCGCTAAAGGTCGTCGAGGAACATCTTCTTGCACAATGAGTTCATCTCCATCAATTGAACGAATGGCACCGCCTGCTTCTTGGACAATGTGGAGCCCGGCGAGATAGTCCCACGGATGAATCGCAGCACCGCCGACCTGGACGTATCCATCAAGCGACCCATCAGCTACCAGACAAAGTTCGAGTGCTGCAGATCCAAGTGTGCGCACCTGCGCCCATCCAGGTCGATGAGTCAGGACCCCATTGACTCCGACGATTGCTTCTTTTGATGCACGTGTGTCCTGGGGGCGAATTGTCGATCCGTTCTTCGTCGCACCTCGACCGCGACTCGCTGCGAACACGTCTCGCGTGACCAAGTTCTCAACCATCGAGACCACTGGTCCAGCCTCATCCATCGCGCAGAGTGAAATCGAATAGAACGGGATTCCTCTGTCAGCGTTCGTGGATCCGTCGACCGGGTCGACGACCACAACAATGGGACCCTCACCTCGTTTGCCTGACTCTTCAGAAAAGACAGCAAGGCCAGCTCTCAAGAGGACGTCACAGACGGCGTCGTCTGCGACCAGGTCCAAGGCGTACTGGCCTTCTCGCTCGCCAGAAGGACCAGCCCCTTCAAAGGCTGCCAGGGCGACTCGGGCAGCATCTGCGGCGTCTCGGAGTGTTGACGCAATCTCGTTGGCATCCATAGATCCAACCTAACAAGCCACGTGTCACTCCTCCCCCACTAGTCTCAATGGTGTGGCTGCTATCGACGTTGCCGGCTATGTGGCCGAGCTCAAAGACCATTCGGTCGATCATGGATTCCACGTTCATGACGAGCGACACTTTGTCGAGACGTATTCACTTCGCCAGGTCTGGGAAGTCGACCTTCACCCAGAAGATGGCTGTGGCGGTCCGTTAGATCTTCACCTCGCCCTTGACGTCGACCCTCGGGTGCTGTTGAGTTTCGAAGATGCCCTCATTGGCTTAGGCGACGACGACGATCCTGCTGATGATTTTCACTTTCCCTTAACCTTCACCTGGGCGCTTCCTCCGCTCCCTCAAGGACCGGATCTTCTGCGGCTCGCTATCGACTTGGCGGGAATTGGCGAAATGGAACTACCTCTCGAAGTCTCTGCCATTGACTCGTTCGCTTCGGCGACTGATGCGCCAGAACGTCGACTCTCCATCGTGGCTCGACGACCGGTGTCGCTCGCTCGTGTCCTCAAGGGCGAAGAGCTCCTCTGTGACGTCTTTGATCGATCTGCTGCGGTGAGTCGATATCTTTTAGGAAGTGCCGAGTCATGGCTCGCCTAATACGAGGCCGCTCACTTCTTGCTGGTGGGCTATTGGCTGGAGCGGCCCTCGGCTTGGGTGCATGCGGTCACGGCGCAGCGGTCTCTCAGGCTCGCCAAGCCTGCACAACGGTCAATGAGTCACTCAAGATCTATTCGCAGATCACACCAACTACCCCAACGGCTGAGGCCAATCAACTTACTGCTGATGCTCAAGCGAAGCTTCTGTCCGCCCTGCCATCCGCCGCAGCAGCTACTTCGGGAGATGGCAGTTTTAATGCGTTGATGACAACAATTTCCGAGGCAACACGAGTCCCTGAGAACTTATTAGTTCCTTCGCTCACCGCCCAGTGCAAAGTCGTCTTATCGAATACGCCTTATTTGGCGTCGTAGCGATTACTTTTTGGCTAATTTCTCGGCACGAGCCTGCTTGCCAACCTCAGCAATTTTTGGGAAGAGGAGAGGATCATAAAAATCAGATGCGATGAGTTGGATGTGGATTCCATCCTCTTGTCGAATAATTTCGCCGTTGATTGCGGATTGGTACGTTCCTCCCGGGCAGACCATGGCATTGAAGTCGATGACTGTCACTTCCCCTGGATTTGCCTTCGCCACTGATTGAACCAATCCGTTATAGATCGCTTGGCGAGCGGGAAGGGTGCTGTTGGAACCGGTTCCTGTTGGATGGTTATTGGAATCGATTCCCGATCCAGCCTGAGGGCCGACACACGGTGTCGTCAGAATGACCAGTTTGGCGCCACTGGCGCGAGTGATATCTACCATTTTCTGCAAGCCTGTCCTCACTTCTTCTTGGAAGAAAGAGTTAAAGATGTTGTAGGTCTTCCCTTGCTGTATGTGATCAAAGGTCTCCCATCTCCCCGAAAGCAGAACGACAACGTCAGGCTGATACCGAGCAAAGGCTGCGGCATCCAAGGCAAAGAGATTCGGAACCTTAGGATCTGGAGGAGTAACGCACTCAGAAACGGCATCCTCGAGCAAGACCACTCCGCAGCCAAGAATTCCGATGTCTTCTGTCGTGACGCCGTACTTCTTCTGATACGTGACATCAGAAAATGGAAAACCTAAGGTCAATGCAATTGAATCACCCACGACCATCACCTTGATCGGGTCCTTCTGTCCCGTTGGCTGAGAAACAACTGGTGCGCCGGTGGCCTGTGGCGTGGCAGTTACTGCTGAAGCGACAACGACAAGTGCTCCTACGACGACAAGTGCAACCGCCATTGAAACGGGAGTGCGCCAGCCTTTCAGCGAGACAGCGTGGCGAATTGGTCTCTCAATAAAATAAAACGACAGAATCGCCGCTGCAAAGGTCACCGCGAACCTGACGCCTACAAGCCAAATGCCGCTGTGGCCCACTCGTTGCGCGTCGAGAATCTGGAAGACAGGGAAGTGCCAGAGGTAGAGGCCGTAAGAGATCCTTCCAATAAAGACAAGAGGTGCAAATGAGATCGCTCGAGCAAGGAAACCACGCTGATGGGAGACCACGCTGAGAATCACGAGCGCACTCAAGAACGCCATGACGAGGAAGCCCCCGTTGTAAAGAAACGAACCGGTCCAGAGAGACCTCGTCCAGAGAAATGCTGCGCCAACAAGTCCGACAAGCCCACCAATGCTTAGGAGCATTGTTGCCCGTGAGTTCGTGGCCATCCAGGCAGGATCTCCACCTACGCCTTCAATGACCTCACCCGAAGGAACCGCGTTCCCTTGACGCCGTCGCTGCGCGACCAGTGCCAACATGGCTGCCAGTCCCGCTCCCACCATCAAGCACTGGGCGTGGGTGTCCGTGCCGTAGTACAACCGATTGATTGACGCCCCGTGATGAAAGAGGAATGCCATCCAAAGCGTTGACGCCACCGCCCCAATAACGCAGAGCATCAAGAGTGTCTTGAGCCCCCGGCCAAGTTTCCATAGCCCAAACAGGACAAGCGGCCACAAAACATAGAACTGCTCTTCGATGGCCAGACTCCATGTGTGCGTCAACAGCGACGGTGCTGAGTTCGCAACGAAGTAGTTCCCGCCATCAAGAATGAAATGCCAGTTGGCAACATACAACAGACTTGCAAAACCATCAGATTGGAACTGCGGGTACGTCCCTGGAGCGGCGACAAACCACACCATCAGGGAGCAAAAGGCGACGACTAGGAATAATGCTGGGAGGAGGCGGCGCGCACGACGAGCCCAAAATGACGCCAAACCAATAGTTGATCGATGACGAAGCTCGTTGAGCAGCAGGGTCGTAATTAAAAATCCTGACAGCGTAAAGAATGCGTCGACGCCGAGGAAGCCAGCGGGGAGCCACGAGACACCAGCGTGATAAAACATCACGCCAAGGACGGCGAGTGCGCGCAGGCCGTCGAGGCCCGAAATATACGAGAGAGATTCCCCTAGAGGTGACGCATCCGGATCCGGCCGAGACCCTGGAGCTTCTTCTGTGTGGTCGAGGACCGACGTTGTCGTACTCCCTAAATTGAGGGGGTGTAGTCCGCCGGCAAGTTAATGGACTTGGTCTCGAAGAAACTCTCAAGGCCTTCAGGTCCAAACTCTCGTCCAACCCCTGACTCTTTATACCCACCAAACGGTGTCGCAAAGTCGATCGGTGTTGCACTATTCAACATGTAGGTTCCCGTGCGAATTTGCCGTGCGATTCCTAATCCACGGTCATTGTCGCCCGAGAAGACTGATCCACAGAGTCCATAGTTTGAGTCATTGGCGATAGAAACAGCATCGTCGTCTCCGTCATAGGGAATGACAACGAGAACTGGGCCAAAGATCTCTTCTTGGGCGATCGTCATTTTGTTGTCCACGTTAGAGAAAATCGTTGGTTCGACAAACCAGCCATGTGGCTGCGTGCTCGGATTCCCACCAATCTTGGCAATTGCTCCTTCGTCTTTCCCCTTTGCGATGTATCCCTCGACTCGGTCACGCTGTCGAGCAGCAACGAGCGGTCCTACCGCCGTAGCCATATCCATTGGGTCGCCGACTGGCCAGGCATCAGCAACTTGTTGACAGATCGCATCAACGACTTCGTCGTAGCGAGCCCTCGGGGCCAAAATTCGCGTCTGAGCAATGCACGCTTGGCCGTTGTTCATCAATGCATTCGGCATCAACATCGGGAGCGTTGTCCCGAGATCAACATCGTCAAGGAGGATGGCCGCGGACTTTCCACCAAGTTCCAGCGTGCAACGCTTCAGTTGTTCCCCGCACAGCGCGGCGATTTTCTTTCCGGCTGCAGTCGAGCCCGTGAAAGAGATCTTGTCGACATCGGGGTGCGTCACGAGATGTTCTGAGACTTCCCTTCCGGCAGGCACCACAGAGAGGACTCCTTCTGGAAGACCACACTCTGCAACGATCTCTGCCAGGCGAAAGGCATCGAGTGGAGTCTCTGGTGCTGGCTTAAAGACAACCGTGCATCCGGCGAGGAGCGAGGGTGCCAACTTTGCGGCAGCCAAGAACAGAGGGACATTCCAAGGGGCAATAGCTCCAACGACCCCAACGGGCTCTTTCGTAACGAGAACCTGGGGGCTGAGGACTCCAGTTCGAACTTCATCAGTCGCGTAGCTGCCACCGAGTTCAGCAAAGTAGTTGAAGACCATCATGGGGGCTCCAACTTGGGCAAGTTGACTAAAGAGAATCGGGGATCCCATCTCTGCGGTGATGATCTCTGCGAGTTCGGGGAGTTCCGCCCCAAGACGTTCTCCAATCTTGGCCAGGACTGCTGCTCGCTCTGACATAGCCATCCGAGGCCACGGGCCACGATCAAATGCATTGCGAGCTGCTGCAACCGCTCGATTGATGTCACCAATGGTCCCGTCGGGGACGGTGGCGATGACCTCTTCGGTGTAGGGAGAGATGACACGGATGGTCTCCGTGCCTTCTGGGGCGACCCACTGGCCACCAATGAACAACTTGTCGTAGCTCTTAACTCCCACGATGACTCCCTCGTCTCTGGCTTGCTCTGAGTTGCAGATGCCTGAAGAGATGGTAGCGAGTTTCCGGGGTGCTGGGGAGTCCCCTACTCCCCTGGCCACATCACGTGAGTTCGAAGTCGCCCCTCTGGGTCGATCCTTCCTTCTTTCCCCGCCTCTTTCAGCATGACGTCAAAGCGCTCTTCCCATGCATCTTCGACTTCTCCCGCTGCCAGGAACCTCAGAATCTGTGGATTTAGCGCAAGATCCCCATGTTCATCGACGACTCCAAGGTGCCGGGCGGCAACAACATCAGCAAATCTGTGGGCGTGACTGCGTTGCGTTGCGGTCACTGGCTCAGAGATAGAGACGCTGAAATGGTCCAGATTCTCGCTTTCTTTCAATGTAATGACGATTCCTTCTAAGTCCACTACCAGTTCCATCTCATCAACTTAGCCAAGGGTCTAGTCTCTGCGACGTGCCTGAACTCACCGAACGAGACCCCGAAGAACTTTCTGCAACGTTGACGCAATGGCTGAGTGCCACCTTGGGAGAAGGCGCAAACCCCACGATCATTGACCTCGAGGCACCAGCTTCTTCTGGGTTCTCCAATGAAACCATCATGGTCACCGCTCGCTGGAATGAGCATGGATCTCTTGAAGAGCACCGCCTGGTGTTTCGGGTTCACCCAACGAAGCACACGCTGTTTCTCGAAGCCGACTTTTCACTTCAGTACCGAGTGATGCACGCCTTGCAAGGACAGCCAAGTGTTCCAATTCCCACCTTGCGCTGGTACGAGCAAGGTTCTGAAACGCTTGGAGTTCCGTTCTTCGTCATGGATCATGTCGAAGGTCAAATCCCTGCTGACAACCTTCCCTACACAATGGAAGGGTGGCTTCTCGAAGCGTCCCCCGAGAACCAGGCTGAACTTTGGTGGAGCGGGATTGAAACTCTTGCCGCTATCCACCAACTCGACTGGGACGCCTTGGGGCTCGCTGGCTTAGCCAATGACTCCTTTGGCAAACCTGGACTTGATCGAAATATGAACTACTACCGAGCCTTTCTCGATTGGACGAGTCATGGGCGACCTCAACCGATTGCCGAAGCTGCATGGGAGTGGCTTGTAGCGAACAAGCCAGTTGAGAACGGTGAGCCTGTGCTCTCCTGGGGAGATAGTCGAATCGGCAACATGATTTGGGATCACTTTCGACCAGTCGCTGTCCTTGACTGGGAGATGGCGTCTGTTGGTCCTCCCGAGATGGACCTTGGATGGTGGCTGTACTTTGACCGCCAGTTCTCCGAAGGACTGGGAGTTCCCCGACCTCCCGGGTTTCCGACCCACGAAGAGACCATCGCTCGCTACGAAGAGTTGATGGGTCGCACCATGCAAGATCTCTTTTGGTATCAAATCTTTGCTGGCTTTCGATTCGCCGTCATCATGTGTCGGCTCTCTGACCTTTTGGTGGGATCAGAGTTACTCCCAGCTGATTCAGATATGGGGAGCAATAATCTGGCCACGCAGTTCATTGCTCAGTTGCTCGGTTTACCTTCACCAGCCGAGCAGGCGTAGTCCCTCGATTGCTAACTGACGACGCCGGCAGCACGCAGCGTTGCGGCAAGCCATTCGACACCTTGGTCTGCCGCCATAGCGTCTGGCCATCCCACCAAGATCTCTTCAACGCGTTCGTGGGTGGTCACCACACCTAGCGGACGCACCACAAGATCTTCAACGTCGTCTTTCCCCACGATGATGTCCCCAAATGGGTCTTCGTACGCACCAGGAACTGGCTCTCGCATGAGATACATCTCACCGGTATCTTCCACCCAGCTGAGTTCGTAGCGAACGTTGTTGGCATCTCGCCAGTCACGACCGAACTCGATCTCTCGGGATGCTCTGCGTCGTTCATCTTCGGAATAAAACTCTTCAATGTTCACGCCCAGAGCGTAGCCCGATCGCTCCCCTCCCTTATTCACTTCTGGTGGGAGGGGTGGGGGGAGGCCAGGAGCGCACTGTGGCTCTATGACCACAACGCCACATCACCAACTTGACCTCTTGCGTTTGGAATGGCGCTCACTGAGCCGTTCTGCCGCCTCTCGAGATGCCGCAGTGCGTTTGTGCGAGATCTCCGATCCACTTCAGAGCTGCATCGTCACCGACATGAGAGACGTCCTCGCACTCCTTGAACCAGCGAGTCCGCTCTCTCAGCAACAACGCGCTCGAGTTGCGGCCGACCTGCTCGCTCTTTCCCCAGACGATGCCCTGATGACTCGGGCACTCCTCCAAACATTGCTTCCAGGCATCATCGGTGTAGCTCGACGCCTTCGGTGGGGACAAGGCAGCGGTGATGATCCAGGTTGTTTCCTTGCCGACCTGATCACCGCAACCTATGAACTCATTGTGGAGTGGGGCGGTCAAGACCGCCCCTATGCGGCTCCCGACCTCTTAAACGCACTTCGTTGCCGGATGCGCCGACGACTTTCTCCAAAGAATGCATATCGGACAGAGTCCTTTGACACGCTTGAGCAAGTAGATAATCAGGCAACTGGGATCATTGATGAAGATCCCACTGAGTCTCTTGAAGCCAGAATTCTGGCGGCCAAAGATACGCTTGACCCCGTTGGGGCGGCAGCCTTCTATGGCCGAGAGGTTTTAGGGATGACCTACCGGGAGCTCGCTGCTCAGACTGGGATTTCGCCAAAACGGCTCGCCGCAGCTAGCAGAGAGGTGGCGCGAAGGATTTGCGAGTAATTCGACGTATCGTTCGCCAATGAGTTCGAAAGACCTCACACCACGTCGGGAGACTCGATGGATCTCTACGACGCGCTGGGCGCTTCTTACGCTCGCGCTCGCGCTCTTGGTTGTCGTTGTTGCCTTTGAGCCCTCACTCCCCCAAACAAATCAGCGTGCTTCTCACCTCCAGGCACAGCCCAATTCCCATCCAACGACCACGATGCACCAAATCTCAACCGCTTTGTCGCCCACGCCGAAGATCTCGCCGAATGCCTCATCAGATGGATCAATTACCGGCACAAAGAGAGAGGTCTCGACCGGGACTCCTGCAGCGAGCAACCCAGGATCAAGCTCAAGTTCTTCACCAGACACGACACCACAAGTGATTCCATTGGTCTCGGCCACGCCATTGGCAAGCGAAGTGAAACAAGGGTGGCTCGAGGGCCCCACTCAAGTGTCCGCAACGTACTTATTTTCGGCGTCTCCGGCTCGCAGCGTGGTGAGTTCGTGGAGTGGCGCAAGCACGCTGACAATCTCACTTCTGTGCGATGGCGTCATGTCGTCACGCAGTGGCACGTCTGGCATTTCTCTCTGGGCGAATGGCACAAGCTGCAGCGTTTCAATCAGTGGACCGAGCGATGTGCCACTGACAACCTTTACCATCACTCTCGGAGCACACTGATGCGCCGACTCATTTCCCTCCTGGAGTTGTGTCTGTCCATGCTGGTCCTTGCAGGTCTTCCAGTTGGACTGCTCCTCACTCTGGGTCCACCTCGTTTCAGTGTCCTGTCTACCCAACCAAACGCTCTCGATGTGGTCACGCTCATCGTTTGGTTGGCGTGGAGTTGGTGCATCCTTGGCATCATCTGGGGAGTAGGAGGTCGAGTACGTCGCCGTGACACGTCGGTGTCTCTCAATGCACATCGGCTCGAGCGACTCACCGCCACTCTCGCAGGCGCCGTACTCGCACTGACTGCCTCGTTCAGCGCTCCACTGAGTGCAGCACCTCTTCTTGACAGAACACCGAGCACCCCAATCGTGGCCGACCTCACGTCGCCCTTTTTGGCATCAGACGTTTCTCCACCTTCACAATCGTCGACCTACCTTGTGCAGAGCGGTGACTGCCTCTGGACAATTTCTGAGGCGCTCTATGGTGACGGCGATCTCTGGCCGATGCTCGCGAAAATGAACCTCGGCAAACCCATGAGCGATGGTCGGGTGTTTCTCGACCCGTCGCTCATCATGCCAGGTTGGATTCTTGAGATCCCTCCTGTGGCCCCCGTCCAGGTTGCCCCTCTCCCAGCCAAACCTCCCCTCGCTGAAGTTCCCATCGCTCCACGACCCGCCTCGTCATCTCCTCATATCGCACCTACTCCACAAAACAAATCGGTCGGTATTGCTCACGGCGCAGTCGTTGTTGCACCTGCACTTGGAACAGGGTTATTACTCCTCGGTCTGGTCCGTCGTCATCGAAAACGCCAAGGAACTCGCGCTCCTGATGAACTCGTCGACCTTGATATCGAGCTCGCTCGTGTCGATGACACGGTACTTCCGACTCTCATCGAACAGGCTGTCTGGCTCGCCGACAAAGACAAGGTCCTGACGGAACCGATGCTCCTCGAAGTGGACGAGTCGGGTGCTCGCTTCTTCGCCAATGGATCTCCCCGATGGCAGGCCAGTGCGGGCGAGCTCAGCGCATCGACGCTGGCAATGACACATGCTCCGGGCGTTCTCCTGCCGCTTGGCGAGCGGGACGGAACGACCTGGGCCGTCGTAGTTCCTCCGGGTTCGTACTTGTCACTCGCAGGTACGTCACTCACACCATTTCTCGAGAACGTGCTCAGCCTTCAACAAGACTTTGCCTGGGGTGACTCTGTTCACTGCGTGGATGATGTTGGACAGATGCAGCGCACTGCTTCTTTCATGGAGGAAGGAAACCTGCTCGTTCTGAAAGAACTCTCAAGCGACATTCCAGACGATTGCCGAAACCAATCGGTTGGTTTCCGCTTCGATGAAGATGCCGACATCATGATCGGTGAGACGTCTATCGAGGTTTCCTCACGAGGACTCAGCATCCCTCGCAGTTTCGTGAGTGCCGATACGGCGACTCTGATTGGAGAGGCAGGCGTCGTGTTGGAACTCAAGGACGCTCCAATCCCATCTTCGAAGAACACCCGTGACCCTCGATTTGACGGCGCCATCGTGCGCCTCTTGTGCGTGGAACCACGAGTCGACGGGGTGCAGACACCAATTGAGCCAAAAAGAGTCCGACGAGCCACCGAGTTGTTGGCTTATCTCTCGCTTCACCATCCAGATCCGATCACCAGCGATCGCTTGCGAAGTCGAGTGCTTGGTACAAGTGAGAAAGATGCCGCATCCAAGACCTTGTTCAATGTCGCGAGTGCCGCTCGCCATGCTCTTGGGACTCGAGATGGTGAGCCACTCTTGCCCCGAGCCACCCGCTCGGGCCTCTATCGATCTGGCGAGTACCTCACCAGCGACATCAGTCTCCTGGAGTCTTCGTTCGTACTCGGCGGCCAGGCCGATGATCCTGAGTTTGCACTCGCTCACTATCGGGCTGGGTTTGAACTCATCGAGTCAGAGCCAATGGCGACTGTGCTCCTCGGTTACGAGTGGTTCGATGCGGAGGGTCACCGTGGCCGGCTCGAGACGCTTCTTGAGCACGCAGTGACTTCATTTCTCCCGCTCGCTCTCGAACAGGGGTTTGTCGAACTGGCCGCCTTTGGACTGGAGCGAGCCCAACTCGTGGTTCCCTATTCGGAGCTCTTCGCTGAATTCGCCATGGAGATCGCTGCTGCTCGAGGTGACCGTCCTGGCGTCGCAAAAGCATTTGAGCGCATCGTCCAACTTGTTGATGAACTTGATCCAGGGAGTTGGCCTCGATCTGAAGTGGAGCGGCGCTACAAAGAAATTGTGGCGTCACTTGAAGGCCGTGAACGGCCCTACGCCAACTTTGCTGCAATGGACGCGGCGCCCCTGAGCACGAGCCCGTCAGCTCCTGCAGCACTGTAGCGATGGGTGGGCGAGCTCGTTGCTTCTGCAATGAGGTCACTGAGAAGTTCACCAAACGGGACCATCGGGTCAATGAAGAGGTACCGACCCAGTGATCCAGGAATCGTGTTGATCTCGTTCACGTACAACTCATCGTCATTGGCCAGGTAGTCAATACGGGCCACACCTCGTACACCCGCAACTTCTGCGACACGATCGGCAAGTGCCAACATCTCTTTTGCCCGAGACTCAGACACGAGGGCGGGAAGCTCTCGAGGGGCACTTGCCATTCCTTCACCTCCGACGTACTTATCGGCGTAGCCGAGAATCTCTCCAGATCCAGCGCCCGAGCGAAGAGGTCGCTCGATCGCACTGAGTTGACGAGAAGGATACGTTCGCACCGCCACTTGGTAGTCCGAAAGATCTGGGCGATATGGCTCGATCACTGCTCCGTTTGCCAAGTGCGTATTTGCAGTGAGTCGAGCCTTGGCCACCTCAAGATCAGCCACGACGTCAATGCCGATCGACGAACCTCCAAAGCGAGGTTTGACGATATAGGGCCCCTCGAACGGCACCGCCACGAGATCCTTCGTGAGAGCTACTCGAGGCAGTGAAGGAATCCCAGCCGACATGATCACCGCACCGAATGCCAGTTT
Organism: Actinomycetota bacterium; assembly: GCA_009699875.1. Taxonomy (GTDB): domain Bacteria; phylum Actinomycetota; class Acidimicrobiia; order Acidimicrobiales; family RAAP-2; genus CAIUMH01. Next base: position 188,186 of record WLNI01000002.1, on the reverse strand, counting down.
GTCCATCCCTAGTGCAGCCCCTGCAACCGTTGGTCCGCTGTAGGGAAGACCTGCGAGATCTAATGCCGCTTGGAGTGTCCCGTCTTCGCCAGGCCCCCCGTGAGTCGCCAGAATCACCGCATCGATGGCGAGTCGTTGAGACGCTTTGCGTCTCGAACTTCCTTCAGATTGGAACCCACCACCTTCTTCAACACTCAAGACAAGAGGTGTTGCCGAAGAGGGAGGGCCTTCAAGGAACGCACTTGCTTCGAGGGCACCATCAACCAAGACGAACGATCCCATTTTCGTCCAATAGATACACAGCGGGGGCTTTCCTGACGACGCGAGTTCACGGGCAGCCTGGAGGCCAGTCAAGATACTGACGTCATGCTCGGGCGATGGCCCACCAAACAAAACTGCAAGCTCACCCACTCAGTTCAACTCCCTTGTGTCGTCGTCCACAAAAAACAATTCTCTCTAAGAGTAGTGGTCAGGGAGGTCATTCTCGTAGAGGACACCGTCGCCATCACCCAGCGAGGTTCTCACCCATGCCACGGCCTCTTCGCGGGTTCGAACACGTCGGATCTCGCACGACGAGTGCTCATGAGCCCCCAGTCCAAGAGATCGAGCGTTGGTCCTTCCAACGATGATGAGAACGTCAGCTACCGCTGCCGCTCGCGACCCTAACTTCTGATTTTCGCTGCGTTGGAGATTCCCAAGTTCAATCATCCCCGGAGTCACGACAACTCGGCGGCCGGTGATCGGAGCGTGCTCGAGTGCCTCGAGAGCCGCGGCTGCACCTGCTGGATTCGAGTTAAACGTATCGTCAAGGACCAGAACGCCACTTGGAGCGACCGTGCTTGTCAATCGATGTTCGACGCTCGGCAGTGTCGCTACTCGCTGGGAAAGAACTCGGCGATCAACGCCGAGCGCGAGAGCGACGCCAAGAGCGCAGGCCACGTTGGTTGGTTGAAGGCCACGGGGGGCTTGGATGATTCCTATCGTTTCTCCGGCGATCTCGATATTCCACTCACTCCCCTGCACTGCAACAACGACGTCAGCTTCACGAGAGTGACTCCCCACACGAACGATCCGTGTTGAGGTGGCGTCAAGGCGTCCCGCTAATTCAGCCAACCGTTCATCATCAACATTGAGTACCGCTACCGAAGCTGGAGCAAGGATCTCCGCCTTGGCTGACAGGGTGACGTCAAGTGAGCCAAACCGCTCAAGATGCACGGGTCCAATGGCGGTGATCACGGCGATCTCCGGGGGGCACCATGAGACAAGTTCTTGGATCTCCCCTTTCCCGTAGGTCCCCATCTCGGCAATAAAGATCTCTGTCCCTTCGCTTAAATGTTCATTGATTGCTCGAGCGAGCCCCGCTCGATTATTAAATGAACGCGGACTCGGCACCACTGCTCGATCTCCGCTCAACAGTGCAGCCAGATGTTCTTTGGTCGACGTCTTGCCATAGGACCCCGTGATGCCGACGATGTCGGGCTGAATCCGTAAGATCCGATCGGTTGCACTCTCAATAAAATGCTCCGACGCACGCTTCTCGAGTGGCCGCAAGATGGCGTCGGCAGCGTCAACAATGATTGGAATAAGAAGGACAACGATTGCCGCTCCTAGTGGACCGATCCCAAGCAGCAAGGCGATGATCACGAGGACCACTGACACCACCCCTGAGAGAATGGCCAACGTTCTCAAGCGCCGAGTCCAGTTCAGTGGCGAGGTTCTGCCTCGAACGCCAAGGCCAAGCGGACCGATTGCCACAATGGCAGCAGCGAGGATCCCAATGACTGGTAGCCAGAATGACGCGATCGCTGCGCACACGGCGAGGATGCCAAGCATTTGATTCGCGGGCCGATCACTCCACCACCGAAGAGCAAATTGGGTCGCAGCTCCAGGAAGGTAGTGCTCGCGCTGTGCGACTCGCAGCCATCGGAGCCACGCGAAAGATCCAGCGCCAAGACAGAGAAGTGAAAAGGCGACGTCCACGAGATTCATTTCGCCAGCATCTCTTCGAGCACTCGACGAACAGTCGTTGGATCCTTCGTTGGCACAAGGTGTCCAACGCCGTCGATCACTACGAGTTGGACATCTGCTTTGCCAGATTGGAGAAGAGAGAGTGCCCGTTCTGCGACTTCAAGAGGAACGTCACTGTCGTCTCTCCCCCAGATCAAGGTCACCGGACATGAAAGCTCGGGCAACTCTGTTTCAAACGATTCATTGATGACCCGGACCAATGTCTCTCGCATCACGCCCTGGGCTGCTTGGTAGTCGGCGGAGCCCATCGTATTTTTCCGAGCCTCGAATCGTTGATCTGAGAGCAACCGCAGACGATTCAACAATCGCAGCGTTCGATATTTCAACGAAGGCTTGGCGCCACCTGCCCTGCGCAGTATCGGTGCACCGATCAAAACCAGGCCGTCAATCTTCTCTGGGCGAAGTGCCGCCAAACACACAGCGACCCTGCCGCCATGAGAATGTCCCACCACGATCACGCCGTCGGAGGCTTCGTCAAGGACCGGAGCGATGCATTGTGCATAATCCATCGATGACATTGAGGATTCAGGAACTGGGGTCGCACCAAAGCCCGGAAGATCCAGCGCTATGGCATCGAGTACGGGCGAACCCTGCGGGGAAAGCACCAGGTCGAAATCCGTATGGGTCCGCCCCCATCCAGGGAGCGCCAGGACGCGAACTGGTGCCTGACCGTGGCGTTTGCCAAACAGCGCCCCGTCATTGAACGCGCTCAGCATCGTGGTCGTCTCTCTTTCACCGGGGCAGTTCTCCGTCTCTGGGGTCGTGGCGGTCGTCTCTCCCCCGCCACCCTACCGAGCCATGCTCGGAAAACCGGGAACGCTCAGGAAATGGCCTGGCTACGGTTGAGGGAATGGAGCCTGCTGTGCCAAGAGAGAACGACCCCTTTGCTCGCCTCACGCCACCCCAGCGAGAGGCAGTCACTGCCGAGGATCAGCGCTTGGCGGTCTTTGCCGGAGCGGGAGCTGGAAAGACGCGGGTTCTTACGCTTCGAGTCGCGCGCATGGTTGATGATGGTGTTGATCCGACTCATGTCTTAGCGATCACTTTTTCTCGAAAAGCTGCACAAGAACTTCGACGTCGACTTTGGAATTTAGGAATTGAAGGAATTCGCACTGGAACCTTTCACCGCACGGCCTTAGAACTTGTAGAGATCTATCGAACTGAACGATCACTTTCTCCATTGAGTTTGCTTTCTGACCGAAGACGCGTCCTCGAGCGACTCGTCGAAGAAACTCCTTCAATTCATCACACAATGGCAAGTGCATTTCTCGATACAGAAATCACGTGGGCAAAGTCAACAGGCCTGAATCCAGAAAGCTACGCCCGTGCTGTTGCACAGACCCGTCGGCGCCCCACCTTGGGCGCCCAAGTCGTCGTCGATGTCTGGTCTCGTTACGAGGAGGAGAAAACACGGCAGGGTTGGATTGATTTTGATGACTTAATTATTGAAGCTGCTCGCGCGTTAGAAGACCCCACGTTTGCAGAAGCCATCCATTGGCGAAGCCGTCACGTGCTCGTTGACGAGTTCCAAGACGTCAATCCGATGCAGTTCGCAATGATTACTCGGCTCCTCTCACCAGCGGCCACTTTGTTTTGTGTCGGTGATCCCAACCAATCGATCTACGGATTCAACGGTGCGGATCCATCACTCTTGCGAACACTTGATCGACGTATCGAAGGGACGAGAATTATTGTTCTCGACGCCAATCATCGATCCTCACCAGAGATCGTTTCAAGCGCTGCAGCAGTCCTCCCAAGCAATAGCGGTGCCGACGTTCGAGCGACTCAGAACTCAGGAGCAATCCCTGAACTCGTCAGTTCTGTCGACGATTTTGAAGAAGCGACCTTCGTGGCGTCAAAACTCCGCGGTCTTCGAGTCTCGGGTCGGAGCTGGCGATCCTTCGCTGTCCTTGCTCGAACGAACGCTCAACTTGTCTTGATTGCCGATACCTTGAAAGCCAACGGCATCCCCTGTGAATACTTGGCACCGGACTTGGCAAGAGCGAGCGACGTTCGAAAACCAGTTGACCTTGAACGCCCACATGTCGTGGAAGAGCATGGTGATGCTGTGGCCCTCGGGACGTTCCACCGGGCAAAAGGTCTTGAATGGTCGAGCGTCTTTGTCGTCGGAGTTTCTGATGGATTTGTCCCACACCGAGGAGCATCAAGCCCCGAGGCGAACGACGAGGAACGCAGGCTGCTGTACGTGGCTATGACGCGTGCCGAACAAGAACTGATCGTCACGTGGTCAGCGAGAAAAGTTGCAGATGAAACTTCGTCGCCAGCGCGTCGACGCTCACCATTCCTCGATCCTTTCGAGGAAGCGCTCAGCATCCTCAGGGCCGAGCAACGACCGGTTGCCTCTCAGCAGGGAGTTCACCACGTCACGAAACTTCGAGAACAACTTGCTCGACAGCGCGAAGGGGAAGAATCAGTCTGAAAAGTCGACGACCACCGGAGCGTGGTCTGATGGCTTGACACCCTTGCGTGCGTCTCGATCGACAAACGCATCTTTTGCTCGCTTTGAAAGTGCTGCTGAAGTCATCACCAGATCGATTCTCATCCCATGGCCCTTGTGGAATGCACCATCTCGATAGTCCCACCATGAGTACACGCCACCGTCAGGGTGGAATCGGCGAAAGATGTCGTCGTACCCAGCTTCTGCCAAGACCTCAAGCGCAGCGCGCTCTTCAGCACTCACGTGAGTCATTCCTTCAAGTGCCCCAATGTCCCAGACATCTGCATCAACTGGGGCCACATTGAAATCTCCCAGGACCGCAACTTCATCGCTGTCGCCAAATTCCTTGAGCACCTCTCCAAGGCGAGCAAGCCACTGCAATTTGGATTGAAAGTGTTCTGAATCTAAGGAGCGACCATTTGGAACGTATGCGCTCATGATGCGAACCCCGCCACAGGTTGCTGCCACGAGTCGAGCCCCAAACTCGTCTTCTTTCGATCCAAACCCTGACGCAGGACTCTCCAAGCCAACGCTACTCAAGATCGCAACACCATTCCAGCGCCCTTCGCCGTTATGAATTGAGTCGTATCCGAGCGCCTCAAGGGCCTTCGTTGGGAACTTCTCATTGGTCTGCTTGGTCTCTTGGAGGCAGAGGACGTCTGGAGAATGGAGTGCCACCCACTCTTCAACACGCGGAAGTCTCACATTGAGGGAATTCACGTTCCACGTTGCAATCCGCACTTCAGCCCTCTTGTGCGTCGACGATAACGAAGAGAAGTTGTGCTTCGCAGGCCAACTGACCGCCGACGCTGGCCCGACCAGTTCCTTTTCCCGCTCGCGCCGAGAGCTGGGTCACGTTCAACTCAAGTTCAAGCGTGTCACCAGGAACCACTTGTCGTCGGAATCGAGCTCGTTCAACACCGCCAAAGAGTGGGAGTTTTCCAACGTATCGGGGATCTTGGAGGACCGCTGCTGCGCCAACTTGGGCCAATGATTCCACCATCAAGACCCCTGGCAAGGTCGGTCGCCCAGGAAAGTGACCTGGAAAAAACCATTCCTCACCGGTGAGGTGCCAGAGTCCGGTGGCTCGCTCTCCCGCAACAATTTCCGTAATGTCGTCAACGAGCAGGAACGGCGCTCGGTGAGGAAGAATCTCTTTTGGGTCCATCTCTCAGTATCTCTCTCTTTGATTATGCAAGCTCTAACTCTGCCACTCGACGAGCGGCATCAATCGCAACGACTTTAAATTTGTAGGTGTCACCCTTCGTCAGGACGTCACGAGCTCGAGGGGGTGGTGGTGATCCCAACCGAGCAGTTCGGGCGTAGCAACGAAATGACTGGCTCTTCCCCAGGCTCACCTCAATCATTGCGCCATGGCTGGTAAACGACGTGACGACACCTTTCAATGACGAGCCAACTTTATAGTTGGCAAGGAAGGTGACGAGATCCAATGGCTGATTCGCAATGTCGGCGTCACTTGCCTTCTTGCTCGCTTTCTTTTTCTTGGCTGGTGATGCTTGCTTCTTCGTGCTCTTAGCTTCGGGCGTTGGAGCATTTGTTTTCTTTGCCGATAACTTGGCAACGTTCTTCGAGCTCTTTGCAGAACTCGTTTTTGAGGACTCCTCGCTGCGGGCTTTCCCCTGCTTTCGCCTGGGGCGATCTCCCTTCTTCTCTTTGAGGGGAAGGGATTGCGCCACATCAGCAACCATCGCGGAGGTCTCGAGTGACGTGCGAATTCTGCCCACCTCTGCTTCGCTGAGCGACGATGCGTGGCTTGCCACCTCAATCTTGAGTCGTTTCGCTACCTCGATCACTTCTTTCGACTCAATGCCTAGATCTTTCGCGAGTTCGTGGACTCGCACCTTTTTGAGTGCCGCCGCTGTTCGCACCGCCTCCACCTCGTCAGGACTCAGTGACGATGAGTGACTCGCTATGGAAACTCCCGCACTCCCAGCCAACGCTTGGAGACTCTTGGCATCAAGGCCGAGATCTTTCGCGAGTTCATACGCCCGGACTTTTTCGATCGGAACGACTTTCCCAGAAGATGATGGCGTCAGGACGTCCCCCACCTTTGGGGTTGAGCCATCTGGGCGAGATACTGCCAGTTTCTTCAAGGGCTTCGCCGTTTCCTTTGCCGCTTTCGACGTCGTGGCCGCTCGGCTCTTCGCTCCCCTGACGGGAGTCCGCTCGGTAAAGATCCAACCAACTCCCTGTACCGGCTTGCCGCCAACGAGTCGACCTTCGTCAAAGAGCCAGGGATGGTCGCCGTGGAACTCTTGGAATGAGTCATTCGAGAGAACCACCGCACCTTGGCGTTGGGCGATCTTCAAGATAAAGACATCTCCTCGTCCGATCGTTCCCGCTGGTGGAGCCACGACTTCACCGTGGAGTTCGGCTTCTTTGAGGCGGGGACGTTCTTTGGCGTCAATTCTGTGCTCAAACGTTGCGTCGACCACGATTATGAGCGTGGCTTCTGGATGCTCTTCTTCGTAGGCCTGCACCGCTTCTTCAAGCTGGGTCAGGCTCGGGAGCGTGCGTCCTTCAGTGGCGAGGTTGGAGCCGTCAACGACGACATTTTGAATGCTCATGATATTTGCCAGTCAACCACCTTCTCTGAGGTGTCGGGGTGAGGCCTGTTGGCACCGGCCCCGTCGTGGTCAAACTCCCATGGCGTTAGGTTGGGAGGGTGAGTTTCGCCACCCAGCCGAGCCCAGGCCTCATCAGAGCCAGCACTCTCAAGGTGGCTGACCTGGCCACGTTTGAGCGCATGGGATCAGATCCACAGGGGGACGTTCTCCTCTGTATTCATGGGACCTTGGATCGGGGTCTCAGCTTTCGTCGAATTGCTCGTCGTCTCTCCGACCTCGATGTCGTGGCGTACGACCGACGTGGCTATCAGGAATCACGGAGTCTTGGAGCGGCTCCAACGCTGCGTGCTCACCTCGATGATGTTGCGCAATTTCTTGAAACAATCGATGAAAGGCGCCGGGTGTTCATCTTCGGCCATAGCTTTGGCGGCGTCATTGCCCTCGCCGCAGCGTTAGAACACCCTGAGCGAATCTCTGGAGTGATCGCATACGAACCACCCCTCCCGTGGATGGTCGAAGGACTCCACCCGCACCGTGGCGTCGAACTCGATGAAGATGCCTCAGAGGAAGCAGAACGATTTTTCCGAAGAATTGTCTCGGATGCAGCGTGGGAGCGTCTCTCTGAGGAAGAGCGAGACGACCGACGAGCCGATGGAGCCGCCCTCATCGGCGACTTACGCATTGTTCGGATGGAAACACCCTTCACTGAGTTTCAACTCGCAGAACTCCCAGCCCCACTGAGCATAATCATCGGGACCTCGAGTCACTTGAGCCATACCGCCGTCACTGCACCACTTGCGGTTGCCGCAGCTCCACATGGTCAACTCGTAACAATTGAGGATGCTGGTCACGGAGCACACCTCTCTCATCCCGATGCATTAGCTCGGCGCATTTCCGAAGCAGTCGCTTGGAGTAGGGCCATAGAAGAGGAGTCAACATGCGCATCTTAATTAGCGGAGCAAGCGGACTGATTGGAACTGCACTCCAAGAGCAACTCGTTCGACGCGGCGATGATGTCGTCACACTGGTGCGGCCTTCGACACATCCTGCGCAGACAACCCACGTGGCGTGGGATCCCTCTGTTTCGTTCATCGATGGCGACGCCCTTGAGCGTGAAGGTCCATTTGATGCAGTGGTGCATCTCGCCGGTGCGGGCATTGCTGACAAACGATGGACGTCGGCGCGAAAAGCTGAAATCCTTTCGAGCCGAACAAGCTCGACAGAACTCTTAGCCAGTGCGCTTTGTGAACTCTCCACACGCCCAGAAGTATTTGTCTCTGGATCAGCCATTGGAATCTATGGCTCGCGGGGCGACGAACTCCTTGACGAGGCGTCGGCATCAGGCGAAGGCTTTTTAGCCGACGTGTGTCGTTCCTGGGAGGCTGCGGCCTCACCAGCAGTCGACGCAGGGATTCGATGCGCCTTTGCGCGCACTGGCATTGTGCTCGCCACCTCTGGAGGTGCACTCGCGAAGCAGCTTCCGCTGTTTCGTTTGGGTCTGGGAGGGCAACTGAGTTCTGGACGACAATGGCTGAGTTGGATCTCTCTCGATGATGAGATCCGAGCACTCCTTGCCCTCATCGATTCGAGGTCATATTCGGGACCGATTAATCTGACGGCCCCTGAGCCGGTCACCAACGCTCAGTTCACAAAAGAACTTGGTCATGCACTGAATCGACCATCACTCTTTCGCGTGCCAGCACCCGCGTTGAAACTCGCTCTCGGGGGCGAATTGGTTGACGAAGCATTGTTGGCGTCGCAGAGGGTGCTGCCACGTGTGCTCCTCGAACAGGGCTTTGTCTTCTCTCATTCCACCCTCTCAGGAGCCCTTGCCGCACTCGTGTAACTCGGTCGTCCACACTCTGGTCATCGACCAGGAAGCCTAGAAAGTGAGCGTTCCGCCAAAGTTGTTCTCTTTTTGGGCGTTCCCGGACGCTCTCGGATACACTCAGCATCACCCTCTGGGGAGAGGGCACGATAGTGAACCAACGGTCTGTTGGAAGAGGGAGAATCATGATGAAGCATTCACTTCGACGTCTCGTCGTCTCGGGAATTACCGCAAGTGCGTTGACGATGGGCGTCATTACTGTGGCACCAACACTCGCAACAAGTGCTGGTGCGGCCAGCAGCTCCGTGGTCACCTGGGCCGAAGCACCCCAATCACCGCCTAACTACATTTTCCCCTTCATGGGCCTTCAGTTCTTTAGCGTTTCGAACATCAACCAGTTCCAGTTTTTGATGTACCGGCCTCTCTACTGGTTCGGAAATGGCACCTCCCCAAATCTCAACCCTTCCCTCTCGCTTGCGTCGAACCCCACCTACTCCAATAACAACACCACCGTTGTTGTGAAGTTGAAGAACTACAAGTGGTCCAATGGTGAAAGCGTGACCGCCCAGGACATCATGTTTTGGATGAATATGTTGCACGCCGACAAAGAAAATTGGGCTGATTATTCTTCAGGAGCCCTCCCCGACAACCTCAAGTCCGTCACAGTTGACTCTCCAACCCAGGTGACGTTCACCCTTACCTCGTCGACAAACCCTTATTGGTTTACCTACAACGAACTTTCACAGATCACTCCCATGCCTGTGGCCTGGGATATCGCAGCCACCGGTGCGGCCCCAGGATCTGGCGGATGTTCGGCAGCAGCGTATGCAACGGCAGACGCGAAGTGCGATGCGGTCTACAACTTCCTTTCAAAGCAAGCAGGCTATGACCCAGCCGACCCCGAAGGTACAAACAACTCCCTCAGCACCTATGCCACCAACCCCATCTGGCAAGTGGTCGATGGTCCATGGAAACTGACAAAGTTTGACTCCTCTGGGAATATCACCATGGTTCCAAACAAAACGTATTCGGGTCCCGTCAAGCCAACGATCAGTCAGTTCAAAGAAGTCCCGTTCACGACAGACTCTGCTGAGTTCAATGCGCTCGTGAGTGGGAGTATTGACGTTGGCTACCTGCCCGCACAGAACATCACGAGTCCAACAAGTGATCCGCTCAACCCCTCCGAGAACAACTCGCGACTCTCTGGGAACTACAACATCTACGCATCACCCTCGTGGGCAGTGAACTACTTCCCCTATAACTTCAACTCAAATGCGAATAGTGGAAATGCTGGGCCAATCATCAACCAGCTCTACTTCCGACAGGCAATGCAGACCTTGGTCGACCAGCCTCTCTACATCAAGAAGATCTCGAAGGGCTATGGAATTCCGACCTACGGGCCGGTGCCAGTTGCACCAAAGAACAGTTTTGCCTCTTCGTATGAAAAGTCGAATCCCTACCCCTACAACCCTGGAAAGGCCAAGTCGCTGCTTTCGAGTCATGGTTGGAAAGTGGTCCCCAACGGAACCTCGACCTGCCAGAACCCTGGAACAGGCTCGAACCAGTGTGGAAAAGGAATCGCCAAGGGTGCGAAATTGGCCTTCAATCTTGAGTACGCCAGTGGATCAACCTCGCTGACGCAGCTGATGAACGCCGAGAAGTCCTCGTGGGCACAGGCCGGCATCAACATCACGTTGAATTCAGCGTCATTCAACACGGTGCTCGGAAATGCAGTTCCTTGCAGTTCAACTGAAAGTGCCTGTTCATGGACATTGGAGAACTGGGGCGGAGGCTGGATCTTTGCTCCGGACTACTACCCAACCGGAGAGGCTATTTTCCAGACCAATGCAGGTTCAAACTCCGGGGACTATTCCAACACGACAAACGACAACAACATTCAAAAGACAATTTCAACGAACCAAAGTTTGACGCAGTACGAAAACTACCTCGCCAAGCAACTCCCAGTGGTGTGGCAGCCAAACAGTGTTGCGGTCGTTGAGGTCAAGAAGTCGTTGAAAAATGTTGCTCCTTTCGATCCCTTGCAACAACTCACGCCAGAGCGGTGGCGGTTCTAAGCATCCATTGAGACGCCACGACATGTCGTTGAAGAAGAGTCCTCCGGCCAACCTAGGTCGGGGGACTCTTTCATTGCGAGCACTCCTCGGTAAGATGCGTCTCTAATGCTTGGCTACCTCCTTCGCCGACTTGGCCAAGCCATCATTGTCATTCTCGGTGTGACCTTGATTGTTTTTGTACTGAGCCAACTCATTCCTGGTGGCCAAGCTCGGGCCGCCCTTGGCCCAAAGGCCACCCAGAGTCAGATCTCTCACTTCAATATTTTGAATGGTTTTAATCAGCCACTGTGGGTGCAGTACTGGCACTACATCTTGGGCCTACTCAGAGGTGATCTTGGATATTCGTATCGCAACAATCAAGGCGTAACGGCGCTCATTATCAACCGTCTTCCAAAGACAGTCGTGCTCGTCGGGGTCTCGACCTTGCTGGCCTTGGTCATCGCAATCCCATTAGGCATGGCGCAGGCGGTCAGGAGAAACCATGTCTTTGACTACTCGATGACTGCCGTCTCATTCGTGCTCTACGCAATGCCCGCATTCTTGATCGGTGAGCTCTTGATCTTGTTCTTTGCGTTCACTCTCCACTGGTTTCCTTCGCAGCCACCTTCAGACGCGTCCGCCTGGGCGGTCTTCACAAATCCACGAGCCTTCGTTCTTCCCGTCGTTGCTCTTGCCGCACTGACGGTGGCGGGGTTTAGTCGCTACATGCGCTCGTCGGTACTCGATACCTTGACCGAGGACTACATCCGCACCGCCAAGGCGAAGGGAGGAAGCCCTCGTCGGATTCTCTACGGCCATGCCTTTCGCAATGCCCTCCTCCCTATCCTTACGCTGCTCGGCCTGACACTCCCGGCCATCGTGGGAGGTGCGTTGATCGTCGAAGACGTCTTCAACTACCCAGGGATGGGACTGCTCACCGTGCAGAGTGCGAGTAACGACGATATCCCGCTCGTCTTGGGGACGACCCTGATTGCCACCATCGCCACCGTCGTCGGATCGCTTCTTGCAGACGTGCTCTACGCTGCGGCTGATCCACGTATTCGCCTCGGAGGAGACGACTGATGTCGATGGACCCATTCGAGCGACTCCCCCTTCCTGAACCTGAAAGCAGCGACGCAGAGGCGCTCGCACCAGAAGGTGGCAACGCCGTTAGCGACGGAGGCTTTCTACGGAACATGTTCCATGTGTTTACTGAAAACAAACTTGCCGTCATCAGTGCCGTCTTTCTCATCTTTATTGTCGTGTTCTGTTTTATTGGGCCCGATCTTTACGTAACCAATCAAACAAATACCCAAGATGCACTTTTAAATTCGACGCAGAACTCTCCCCCAAGTTCGGCCCACTGGCTCGGGACGGACGAAAGTGGCTTCGACGTCTTGGGACGGCTGATGTACGGAGGCCAAATCTCACTCATCGTTGGTTTTTTTGCGGCCCTCGTGGCCACCGTAATCGGCATAGCGTATGGAGCACTTTCTGGCTTCTTCGGCGGTTGGTTTGACGCGGCCCTCATGCGATTTGTTGATATCGGCCTTTCGATTCCCGTGTTGTTCTTGCTCATTGCCCTCGTCACGATTTATCGTCCCACCGCCACAATGTTGATTGTGGTTATAGCTGCGGTGTCGTGGCTCGTGCCTGCCCGACTTATCAGGGCCGAAACACTCACACTGAGAACTCGAGAATACGTGCAGGCCGTGCGAGTGATGGGTGGAACACGCAAGAGAATTATTGGTCGCCACATCGTCCCGAACTCAGTTGGCACCATCGTTGTCTTCGCCACCTTTGACGTCGCCGACTCGATCTTGCTGCTCGCAGCGCTCGGATTCTTGGGGCTCGGCGTCCCCGCCCCTCAGACGGACTGGGGCACGATGCTCTCGAACGGCGTGAACTTCGCCTCGAACGGCTACTGGTGGGAGATCTACCCCGTTGGGCTGTGCATCGTTCTCGTCGTGGTGGCCCTGAACTACATCGGTGATGCCCTGAGGGATTCACTCGAAGTTCGCCTTCAGCGGCGATAGGGCTTTAAGCGCACCTTTCTGGCGTGCGCCAGAGGCCAATCTGGGGTCATAATCTATTGCCTATGACCGTTTCCCGAGTTTCCATCGTTCCTCATTCGCACTGGGATCGAGAGTGGTACGAGCCGTACCAGACGTTTCGGATGAACTTGGTCGACATGCTCGATACACTGCTTGACCTGTTAGAGACCGACCCCTCATACGCAAAGTTTCTTCTTGACGGCCAGATGGCCGTCGTTGACGATTACTTAGAAGTTCGCCCCGAAGCCGAAGAGAGAATTCGTCACTTGGCCAGTTCTGGTCGCCTCACGATGGGTCCCTGGTACATCTTGATGGACGAGTTCTTGGTCTCTGGCGAGACCATTATTCGAGATCTTCAACTTGGCATCAAACGCGGTGCCGCATTTGGAGGGGTCATGAGCGTTGGCTATCTCCCTGACATGTTTGGCCATATCGCACAGATGCCTCAAATTTTGACGCAGGCAGGCTTTGACAACACGGTGCTGTGGCGAGGGGTTCCCTCTGCCATCACGAAGACTGGGTTTCTGTGGGAAGGCCCTGACGGATCAACGCTTCGAGCCGAATACCTCCCCGTGGGCTACGGCAACGGGGCCGCTCTCCCCGAAGACGCCAAAGATTTTGTACGGCGAGTTCGCGATCATATCGAGGAGATTGATGATTTTCTTCTTGATGAACTGTTGCTGATGAATGGTTCTGACCACCTTCACCCTCAAGAGTGGCTGGGCCGTGTTGTTGCCGAAGCAAACGAAATTCAAGATGACCTTGTTTTTGAGATCACGTCCCTCCCTGACTACATGGCGCGTGCCCCTCGAGAGAATCTCGAGCGCTGGAAGGGCGAGCTTCGTTCTGGCTTCCGCTCCAATATGTTGATGGGAGTGACGTCGAATCGCGTCGACGTTAAGCGATCAGTGGCCATCACAGAGCGAGCGCTCGAGCGCCGAGCTGAGCCATTGGCTGCGCTCTTCGTCGATGAAGCGAACTATCCAACGAGACTCTTGGACTTGGCCTGGAAAGAAATGATTCGCAACAGCGCACACGACTCAATCTGTGCCTGCTCAGTCGATGATGTCGTCGATGCCGTTCTCCACCGTTTTTCCGAAGCCCGCCATATCGGCGAAGGAATCGCCACCCGAGCGCTCGGAACGTTTGCGCGCTCCCTCAAAGATCCAGGGAATGTCGTTGTCAATTCATCGAGTCGGCCGAGAGGTGGTCTCGTTGAACTCGTCGTGACTGGCGATGACATCGACGATGAACGCGTCCAGGTCCTCTCAGAGCGGATGAATCTCCCGGGCACACTGGTCCTCGACGCCACCACCACGAAGACCATTCTCGGCATGCTCCAAGGTCCGAAAATTGACAATGACGCCTGGGTTCACGAGGTCTCGATTGAAGATCAAGATGACGGTCTCCATCTCACCGTGACCGTTGGCCCAGATGAACGTCCCAACGTTCCCATTGCTGAGGCCAAGCAGGATATCTACACACGCCTGGGCGCTCGACCTGACGTCATGGTTCACGTGTCGCTCGACCAACCACGGATTCGTCGGGTACTCGCTCGCGCTCAAGAGGTTCCGGGTTTTGGGTGGAGCGCGTTTACTCCTGCCACGCTTGTTCACTCCGCTGACGCCCATGAAGACGAGGGTGTCGTCACCCTCTCAAACGGAGCGACGTCTGTCGTCATCGACCCGATCGATGGAACGTTCTCGCTTAACGGACTGACGGGCTTTGGTCGCCTTGTTGACGTGGGAGATCTCGGCGACAGCTATAACTACTCACCGCCCGCCAATGACACCGTTGTTGAGAGGCCCGATTCAGTGGTCGTCCGAATCACCGAGTCGGGACCAGTCCGAGTTTCTGCTGAAATCGAGAGCCACTACTCATGGCCTGACCATGTTGACGGTGCCTCGCAGAAACGAGTGGGTGCCCACGATGTTCTCATCACGACCACCGTGTCACTCGTCGCCGATGATTCGTTTGTGCGCGTCACCAGCACCTTTATGAATCCGTCGCGAGATCACCGACTCCGTGTTCACCTTCCCCTTCCAGCACCCACCGATCACTCTTCGGCTGAGTGTGCGTTCACCGTCGTAGAACGGAGTCTCAGCGCGGAAGGTCGTTCTGATGAGTTTGGCTTACCGACATTTCCTTCTCGCCGATTCGTCTCGGCCGGCGGACTCACCGTCGTGCACGAAGGGTTGAACGAGTACGAGTTGATCGATATTGACAGCGATCACGCGCACGGTCTCGCTCTAACGCTCCTTCGCTCCACGGGAATGCTCTCTCGGCTTGGAATGACCTATCGGCCCTTCCCCGCTGGTCCACTGACTCCCGTTGATGGCCTGCAACTCGTTGGCAAGACCATCACATCGAACTACGCCCTGAGTGTCGAACAGGTCGAACCTTATGCGCTCGCTGACGACGTCCTCCTTCCTCTCGAAGTGGTGACAGCCCCCGGCGGAGGGACTCGAGAGCCCGAAGGTTCTCGCTTGGAGGTCACTGGCGGCGAGGTCTCAAGCTTGCGGCGAGTCGATGGACTGCTGGAAGTCAGGGTCTTTAATCCAACTGATTCGACCGCAAACGTGAGGATTCCAGGGCGTCAGGGGTGGCTGGTTGATCTGAGAGGGGCTCCGCTCTCAGCTTTTGAAGGGTCTCTTGAACTCGGCCCGAACAAAATAGCCACCCTCCGCCTGAGCCACACCAACTAGGTCATCGACAGACCCCAACGGTCACGATCTCCTCACCTCCTGGTTCAAATTCTTTGCTAGGAATACGTTGATAAAGAATCGAGGGACAAGTGGCCACAGTTTCATTTCAAGGAACGACGAAGAGGTTCGGGGACGTCACCGCAGTTGATGCGCTCAACCTCGACGTTGAAGACGGCGAGTTTCTTGTCCTGCTTGGGCCCTCAGGCTGCGGAAAAACAACAGCACTGCGAATGGTTGCTGGACTTGAGGATGTCTCCGAGGGCATCATTGCCATCGACGGGAACGACGTCACAGGCTTGGAGCCTCAAGACCGAGACGTCGCTATGGTCTTTCAGAGTTACGCGCTCTACCCTCACTTGAGTGTGGCTCGCAATATTGAGTTTCCCCTCCGCAAAAGAATCAGTTCAAAAGAAGAGCGCCAACGACTTGTTCTCGACGTTGCCAAGAGTCTTGATCTTGACGAGTACCTCGATCGAAAGCCCGGCCAACTCTCTGGTGGTCAGCGCCAGCGAGTAGCCCTCGCTCGAGCAATTGTTCGCCAGCCTGCGGCATTCTTGATGGACGAACCACTTTCCAACCTTGATGCCAAACTCCGAATTCAAACGCGAGCCGAGATTGTCGCACTCCAAGCACGGCTTGGAACCACCACGCTCTATGTCACCCACGATCAGGTCGAAGCGATGACAATGGGGCATCGAATTGCGGTCATGAACGACGGGATTCTTCAGCAAGTGGCGACGCCCTCTGCACTCTACGAGAACCCCCAGAATGTCTTCGTCGCACGATTTGTTGGCAACCCAGGGATGAACATCGTGACTGGTGTCGTTGACAGTGAGGCACGCAGCATCCATCTCGGTGGTGTTGACGCGTCGCCAGGATTTCTTCATGACGACGCATATCAATTCAACGGTCCTCTCTCTCTTGGTTTTCGTCCAGAATCAGTCGCGTTGAGCTCAACTGGCCTCCCGGGAAGCGTCTCCTTAATTGAACGCCTCGGAAGCGAAGTCCATGTCGTCGTCACAATTGAAACGGGAGAAATCCTGACTGTTCGCCAAGCGGCGAACGAAGTCATTCCCTCCCTGGGAGATTCCGTTCATCTCGCAGTCACGGGCAAGGTCTTGGCATTTGATGCTCAGACTGGTGAGCGCCGATGATTCTGACGCCAAAGGCCAGGCGGAAGAACTGGGGCTTGGCTGCGTTGTTTCTCTTCCCGTCGCTGTTCATCTTCGGCGTCTTCACGTTCTATCCGTTCTTTGAAAACTTCCGATTGGCAATGTTCCAGACGCCTCCCTACCCGGGCCTCCCATCGAAATACATCGGCTTCTCGCAGTATGCGAGCATTCTCTCTTCCTCAGAGTTCATGCAGTCACTTCTCTCGACTCTCTTCTTCGTACTTTTGGTGGTGCCAACCGGACTTCTCTTAGGCCTGGCACTCGCCGTTGCAGCTCACAAGGCATTGCGAGGTATGGCTATCTTTCGAGTCATCTTCTCCTCGACGGTGGTGACCTCGGTTGCGGTTGGTGCCCTGATTTTTGGAACCTTGATGAACCCCATCGTCGGATTCTTGCCGTGGCTCGGCATTAACCCCAACCCGCCACTTCTTCAAAGCCCCACCTGGGCGTTACCGTCAATTGCGGCCATGGCGATCTGGCAGTTCCTGGGCCTTTCATTCATTGTGATGCTCGCTGGCCTCCAGTCGCTTCCCGACGACGTCCTTGAGGCGTCACGGGTGGACGGAGCGGGGGCGTGGACGACATTTTGGCGAGTGACAGTCCCGATGCTTTCGCCGACCATTTTCTTTGGCCTTGTCGTCGGAACGATCTACGCGTTCCAAACATTTGGCCAAATCGACATCCTCATTGGTTCTCAAAATGCATCACAACTTCACGTCAATGTGTTGTTGTACTACATCTATCAATCGATTCAAGGGACAAATCCAGACCCTGGTCAAGCAGCGGTCCTGAGCATTGTCTTATTCGTCATCATCTTGATTTTCACGTTGCTCCAACTTCGATTTGTCGAACGGAGGGTTCACTATGCCGGCAAGTAGTGCGCCACCTCAACTCGCCAGTCCAGCACCCAAGGTGACACATCACCTTCTGAACTATCGTCTCCGGCTCATCGCTCGGTATCTGATCTTGACCTTGGGTTCCTTGATCGTCATCATTCCGATCTATCTCGCCATTGTGAACTCACTCCTCGTTCCCTCTCAGCTCGCTCACCAGCCTCCGCCGTTCTTCCCCACGAATCCGCAGTGGCATACGTACCCTGACGCATGGAGCAGCGGCCACCTCGGCGTCTACATTCGAAATTCGCTCATCCAGACCATCATCATCGTGTCGCTGCAGATCGTCACCTCAGTCTTGGCCGCCTTCGCCTTCGCCTTCTTGGAGTTTCCTTTTAAACGAACGCTGTTTGTGATCTTCTTGTCAACATTGATGATTCCCTTTGAGGTGACCGTCACGCAAAACCTCTCCACCATCTCATCGCTTGGCTGGATGAATACCTTTCAGGGATTAACGGTCCCATTCTTGGCCACCGGCTTTGGCGTCTTCCTCCTTCGCCAAGCCTTCCTCTCGCTGCCTCCAGAACTTCGCGAAGCAGCTCTCTTGGATGGCTATGGGAACGTCCGGTTCTTGACGCGAGTCGTCCTCCCCTTGAGCCGACCCGTCATTGCCGCCTTGGCAGTCTTTTCGTTCCTCGGCTCCTGGAATCAGTACCTCTGGCCCCTCTTGGTCAGCGGCAATGACAATAAGATTCGAACCGTCCAAATCGGCCTAAAGCAACTCGCTGCGACCCAACTCGACCAGATCAACGTCTCGCTGGCGGGGACAGTTATTGCCTTTCTGCCCCTGATCATTCTCTTGATTATTTTCCAGAAACAACTGGTGAGAAGCCTCACTGCTGGCTCGGTGAAATAGCCGCATCCACGCCGACCATTTTTTGTGCTTATCTTGGTCCTATGAGACCAATCAAATCACTGACTGCCCTTGCCCTGAGCGCCACGCTTGGTGCCTCCATGCTCTCCACCGTTGTGCTGAGCGCCGCTCCTGCAGGAGCCGCATCCTCGTTGCCGGCGTGCCCAACGTCTGCACTCTCGAAAGCATCAGGCACCGTGAACATCGACTTCTGGGAAGCAATGACCCGAGCCAATGAAACGGCCCTTGAAGGCCTCGTTGCGAACTACAACAGTTCTCAGAGCAAGGTGCACGTTAACCTTGTCCAACAAGGTGGCTACGACGTGACGTGGTCCAAGTGGCAAGCGGGCCTCACGACCGGTGGACTTCCGGCCATGGCTATGATCGGTGATTCCAATCTCCAAGGCGCCGTGGACAGCAAATCAATTCTTCCAGTGCAGTCCTGCATCAATGCCACGAAGTACAACACGAAGACCTTCCTGCCTCGAGTGCTCTCGTACTGGAAAGTCGGCGGCGTACAACAAGGACTCCCCTTCAACGTCAGTGCACCAATTTTCTATTACAACACCCAAGCGTTCTCAAAGGCTGGCATTGCGAAGCCACCTGCAACCTTGCCTGAGTTGATCGCTGACGCCAAGATCCTTAAGAGCAAAGGTCAAGGGACCATGGGTCTCAAACTCGACGCCTGGCACCTTGAAGCATGGTTAGCAACCGCCAATCAGCTCTTCGTCAACAACGGAAACGGTCGCCAATCTCGGGCCACGAGCTCTGTCTTCAACACCTCAACGGGGCGCTCGCTCTTTACACAGCTCAAGGCCCTTGTTGGCTCAGGCAATGCCGGAACCAACCCAGCAAACGGTGCAAGCGCCTACGACAACCTCTTGGGCATCGGTGCCGGGAAGTACTCAATGACGATTGACACGTCAGCCGCACTCGGGACCATTAGCCAGCTCCTTGGTTCTGGTCAGTACCCGAACGTCACACTCGGTGTTGCGCCATTCCCAACGCTCAAGGCCAACCCACAAGGTGCAACCCAAGCTGGTGGAGCCGCTCTGTATATCTCCAACAAAGTCCCCGCCGCACAACAAGCCGCTGCGTGGAACTTCATGTCATGGCTGGACTCAGCGGAGAACCAAGCCACATGGTCAACGGAGACGGGCTACATCCCCATCAGAACTGATGCTGCGTCCACCTCAAAGGTTCAGACCTATTGGGCTGCGAATCCTGGCTACAAAGTTCCCTACACAATGCTGAGCACGGGCGTGACGAACAATGCCACTTCTGGTGCCGTTGTCGGCCCGTACGATCAAGTTCGTATTGCGATTGCTAATGCGGAGAACTCGATGTACACCGGCGGTGCCTCTCCAAAAACGGCGCTGAGCAAGGCGTCAACCACGGTGAACTCAATCATCGCAAAGTACAACTCCAGGATCTAACGCCACCCACGTCTCGCAGGCTTCTTTACCGGTTCAGTGTGGCGCGTTTGGTGCCACTGAACTCTGGCGAAGCGGTGCCAACAATGGGAAGTGACACGCGGCCCGGTTCCCTCCGGCGAACTCCTGGAATGCAGGCTCTTCGATGGAACAGATCGCTTGAGCCCGAGGGCATCGTGTCGAGAAGCGGCATCCTTGTGGTGGATCGATAGGAGACGGCAGCTCTCCTTGAATCTGAAGACCACGCCGTCGACGAGACTCGGCAACGTCCGGGACAGGAACCGCGTCTAAGAGGCCTTGGCTGTAGGGATGGGCAGGATGTTCCAAGATGGTCGCTGCGGGGCCGACTTCGACCAGTTTGCCGAGATACATCACGCCAATGGTGTCCGCCATGTACCGCATGACCGCAAGGTCGTGACTGACAAGGATCATGGTCAGGCCCCGAGCCGCTTGTTGGTCCTTCATCAGGTTCAAAAGTTGCGCTTGGATCGAGACGTCGAGCGCAGACACCGGCTCGTCAGCGATAAGGAGGCGAGGTCCAAGCGCCAGTGCCCGAGCAAAACCGATGCGTTGGCGTTGCCCCCCAGAGAATTCGTGCGGATAGCGCTGCACGGCCGACGGGGATAATCCAACATCGTCTAAGAGGGAAAGAACACGAGCCCGTTGCTCTGCATCGCTGCCGATCCGTTGGACCTTGAGTGGTTCACGCAAAATAGAACCCACTCGCATCCGTGGATCGAGCGAGGCATAGGGATCTTGGAACATCAACTGAATATCTTTGCGCTGTCGCCGCAGTTCGCTACTTCCAAGGCTGAGCAGGTCAGTCCCCTCAAAGGTGATGCTCCCTGACGTCGGGGTCTCAAGAAGGGTCAGGAGCTTGGCCACTGTTGTCTTGCCACACCCTGATTCACCGACAAGGCCAAAGGTCTCACCACGTGCGACCTCGAACGATATGTCCGAGACTGCCTTCACCGAGCCAGTGTTCTTTCGTAGAACGCCACCAGAAAAGATTGGGAACTCTTTCACAAGATGCGCAACGCGAAGCAGCGTTTCTCCCTTCGAAGCTTCGTTCAGAGCGCCTTCTGATCGCCCAGAAGGCGCTGAACGCACAAAAACCGACGAAACCCCGTCAACGGGGTGAAAACAGGCATAGCGATGAACTGAGCCAGGCTCTTGGCTCATCATCGGTTCACTGGCCCGACATGTGGCGTCGGCAAACTGGCATCGAGCTGCAAAGCGACATCCGATGATCTCTTCAGCAAGGTCGGGAGGGAGGCCAGGGATGCTGAGCAGTCTTGACTCTCCTCGCTCTTCAATGGTTGGCACCGACGCGAGGAGTGCTGCCGAGTACGGGTGGCGGGTTGAGAGAAAAAGTCGCTCCGTGGTCGCTTCTTCTGCGACTTTGCCGGCGTACATCACCACAACTCGGTCGGTCCTCCCGGCAATCACTCCCATGTCGTGGGTGATCAACAGAACCGCCATGTCAAGTTGTTCTCTCAGAGAATCAATCAAGTCCAAGATCTGAGCCTGAATCGTCACGTCGAGTGCCGTCGTTGGCTCGTCGGCGATCAAGAGCTTGGGTTCACAGACCAACGCCATTGCGATCATGACTCGTTGACGCAGCCCACCGGAGAGCTCGTGGGGATACTGATCGAGTCGCTCTTCTGGTCGTGGCATCTCGACGAGACGAAGGACCTCCAAGGCACGCTGTCGAGCTTGTTGTTTTGAGACCCGCTGATGGAGACGGACTCCCTCAGCGATCTGCTTGCCGATCCGCATGGTTGGATTGAGCGACGTCATGGGATCTTGGGGAATCAAGGCCACGTCGTTCCCTCGGACCTTTTGCATCTCGCTCTCAGAAAGCGATGCCAGGTCGCTCCCTAAAAGCTCAATGTGTCCCGAACTCACTGCTCCGTTTGCTGGGAGCAAACGCATGATTGAGAGTCCCGTCGTTGACTTGCCGCATCCGGATTCGCCCACGAGGCCGACGCACTCTCCTGCATTGATCTCAAATGAAACCCCATCGACTGCGGTCAGCGTCGAATTGCGCATCCGAAACTCAGTGACGAGATTTTGAACGGAGAGGACGGTCGCCACAACGCCAAGTCTACCGAGTGGGTTCGGAGCGAGGGCGGTCTGTGCCCATGAGCCACGGGATCGAGTCCACGAAACGCCATGACCGACGGTGAAGTGGGGTCAGCCCAAATCCTCGGAGGGCTCGTTGGTGTTGAGGAGAGGGATAGCCAACATTGATCTCGAAATCAAACGGTGGAAAGTTCTCCGCCAGAGCGCTCATCATCTGATCACGGGTGACTTTGGCGATGACTGACGCCGCCGAGACGCTGGTGCACGTCTGATCTGCTTTGACGATCGCTTCGACACGTGGCGAGCGTTCTCGCCAACGGTGGTTCCGCACGAGTGCATTGAACTCTACTGATTCGGCTGCCAAAAGATCGAGTGGTCCGTCGACGATGACAACGTCGGGGACATTGCCGAGTGCATCGAGGGCTCGAGAGCTAGCGAGAGCGATAGCTGCCCTCATACCTAAGAGGTCACATTCAGAGGGCGATGCATGCCCCACGGCGGAGTCGAGGGCCCACTCAGTAATCTCAGGTACAAGCTTCTCTCGAACGGACTTCGCGATTGCCTTTGAATCGCGTACCTTCTCTGGTTGAGGACCAACCGTGCTCTCAATCATCACGACGCCGACCGAGACTGGGCCAGCCCACGCACCTCGACCTACTTCGTCCATACCCGCCACCCGCTGAGCCCCATTCGCAAAGGCCTGGCGCTCCACGCTGAGGTCTGGGATGGGGGTACTCATGGGAGGAGGTGACGTTGCAGTTTTCCAAGATCGTTTCTCGGAAGTTCATCGACAGTGACAAAGCGTTTTGGAATCTTGTACGAACTCATCACGGACGCCAACCTCGCTTGAATCCCTTCAACGTCCAGTGAGGCCGCATCATTGATGACGTAGGCCACCACTTCTTCGCCCCACTCCTCAGAGGGCACGCCCACCACTGCGGCGTCGAGAATCCCTTCTTGAAGGCGGAGCATGTCTTCAACCTCACTTGGATAGACATTCAGGCCACCTGTAATGATGAGCTCCTTCATCCGTCCACAGATCACGGCGTAGCCTGCGTCGTCGAGTCGCACGATGTCTCCCGTTGAGAGCCAGCCGTCTTCCAAGATCTCTGCCGTGGCCTCGGGCCGATTCCAATAGCCCTGAAATACCGTGGGCCCAGAAATTCGAAGTTCGCGTTCTTGCTCGCCTCGTTGGGGCAAATCGGCCTGGACCCCAGGGAGTGTCAGGCCCACGGTGCCCGCTCGACGAGGCCCGAGAAGCGGGTTGGAGAGAGTCAGCAGGGTTTCGGTCATTCCATAGCGCTCCAAGATGGTGCTCCCCTGCTCTTCAAATGCATGAAAGAGCTGCACGGAGAGTGGCGCAGAGCCCGAAACCAAAAGTCGGAGGTTCGCAACATTGCCAACGTCGGGATCGAGAATCAGGCGATGCAGCATTGTTGGCACACAGAAACTCATGGTGGCTCGTTCATCTCGCATTGCTCCAAGAAAACGCTGCGTCTCAAAGTGAGACTGTACGAGAGTGCTCGAACCACAACTCAGCGACGTGAACAGTCCAGCGACCAAACCATGAACATGGAACAACGGAAGAGCGAACAGCAGTCGATCATCAGCGGTCCATCCCCAGGCTTGTTCGAGTGACGACGCATGCGCAGAGAGATTTCGGTGCGTCATCACCGCACCTTTTGGTGTTCCAGTGGTCCCAGAGGTATAGACGATCAGCGCACGCTCATCGAGGCCCACGTGATCGAGGACGCACTCATCTGAGGCGATGTCATGAAGGTTGTCGAGAGAGAGTTGTCGAACATCAAGATCTCCAAGATCAAGTCCGTTGGCTGAAACGACGAGACGTGGCGAGACATCGCTCACTACTGTGTGGCGCTCGTGGGTGCGCTGGCGCTCGCTGACCGGGACAAGCACCGCTCCAAGACGCATGATGGCAATCGCCAGACTCACCGACTCTGTGGAACTTGTTGCTTCCCAAACGACTCGATCCCCTGGACCCACGCCAAGACTCGTGAGGATTCCTGCGAAGTAACGAGATCGATGTTCCAATTCTTCGCCGCTCAGAGACACGCCATCACAAGAAAGAGCGACTCGGGTGGGATGCGCACGCCAGTTCTCAACCCACCTCGCCGGCAGTGTCCTCGAGCTCTGGGCATCTTGCGTCATAGGAGGCATGGTACGGGGTCACGTGAACGTGCGGAGAATCGTCGTATTGGAGCGACTCCCACAACCACTTGTCGACAACCCCAGCCCCATATTTCTCGAACGGGGGTCGCAGCCATAGACTCAGCACCATGATGAGCGACTCCTTCGAGACTGCTCATGGCGATCCGCACAAGAACAGCACCCGAGATGCCGTGTTGATTCCCGTGAAGGCCTTTGACGCAGCCAAAGAGCGACTTGCGCCTGTTCTTGATCGTGATGAACGAATCAAACTCGCTCACCTCCTGGCGAAAGGCGTCCTTCAAGCCGCGTCGCCACTACCCGTCGCAGTTGTCTGTGACGATGCCGACGTGGCGCAATGGGCGACGGACAACAACGCCATCGTGGTCTGGGCGCCAGGGAGAGGACTGAATGTGGCGGTAGAGAGTGGGGTTGCCCACTTAGAAGCCTTGGGGTTCGAGCAGATCACCGTGTGCCACGCAGACTTGCCGTACCCAAAGGGACTCACCTCGCTCCCCCGGTTGCAAGGAGTCACCCTTGTGCCTGATCGGCACGGAGACGGAACCAACATCATCGTGTTGCCTAGAGAGGCAGGCTTCCGTTTCTCTTACGGGAAAGGATCCTTCGATCGGCACATTGAAGAAGTCAAACGGTTGGGATTCGAACTCCACATCATCCAAGATGATGACCTCGGTCTCGATATCGACATCCCCGAGGACTTTGCGCTTCTTGATGCCCAGACGCGACAGTGGGGGCCCGAAGGCCCCCACTAATCGACTGTTGCGACAAACTGCTGTCGCAATTATTACTACCTACGACGTGCTGCCTTACGTGCAGGAGCACGTTTTTTGGTTGCACGCTTTTTGGTTGTCTTGCGAGCTGCAGCCTTACGTGCTGGTGCACGCTTTTTGGTTGCACGCTTCTTGGTTGCCTTTTTGGCAGCCGTCTTGCGAGCCGGAGCCCTCTTCTTGGTAGCGCGCTTTTTGGTCGCTCGTTTTTTGGTTGTCTTACGAGCGGCCGTCTTGCGTGCCGGAGCCCTCTTCTTCGTAGCGCGCTTTTTGGTCGTTCGCTTTTTTGCTGTCTTGCGAGCGGCCGTCTTGCGTGCCGGAGCCCTCTTCTTGGTAGCGCGCTTTTTGGTCGCCTTTTTGGCGGCCGTCTTGCGTGCCGGAGCCCGACGCTTCGCCGTCTTACGAGCGGCTGTCTTACGTGCCGGGGCCCTCTTCTTGGTCACTTTCCTGGCAGCGGCTTTACGGGCCGGAGCCTTCCTTTTCTTTGCGGCTGTCGCCACGGGTGTACCTCCTACGGTTTCTTTTCCTACAAACTGGCCACGATCCGGTTTGTCACTCCACAATGTGAAGCGGCCGGATTCATCACCACTTGCAGTTGGGTGTAGTCACACGCCACGAGCGCCAGCGTTTCGGCTGTCGCAACGAACGGAGTTCTACACGGCCTCAAAATTGACGCAACAACAACTGAGCGACGAGTCGAGCAAGACCGAGCGCGAAGAGCGTGTCTCCGCACGCTTTGCTTGCTCGATTGTTCACTCACGTTGCCCATTTCCAGTTACCTCTTTTTATTGGCTACCTACTATCAGAATCGCTACAAGAGCCCGTGTCAAGCATTCTCGGTATTTCGAGACCGCGCGACCGTTGCGATCATGGTCGATTTCACACCAAATGAGTCAACGATTTCACGTTCGCGAGGCATTTTTCTTGGAGCGCGTGAAAAAGAGTGGATTTGGTCCGGTTACGAACGAAGTGCGCTAATTATCGGGCCTACACGCTCTGGAAAAACGTCCAGCATCATCGTTCCGAACGTCTTGTGTGCCCCTCGTGCCGTCGTGAGCACTTCAACCAAAAAAGACGTCATGGAATCAACGTCAAATTCACGGAAAAATGTCGGATATTGCGTTCTCTTCGACCCAACGGGAGAAACGTCACCTTCGAAAGGAGTCGAGAGGATTGGGTGGTCTCCCCTCCGAGCTGCTCGACAATGGGACGGAGCGCTCGATATTTCGAGCGCCATGGTGAGTTCGAGTCAACGTCGGGCGAGCGGCGCTGCTGGGATAGATCACTGGTCGGAACGTGCGGGTGCGCTGCTGGCCCCTCTTCTCTATGCAGCCCATCACGCGCAACTCGATATGGCGACCGTCGTGGGGTGGATCGATCGACGTCGAGGTGAGCCAGCCCTCGAGATCTTGGAGTCGGTCGCTGGAGACGACCATCCATCAACGTCACTCCTCTCTGGAATTCTCGCGTCAGACTCTCGAGAACTTTCGAGTATCTGGTCAACGACCTCGGGAGTTGTCGGTGCGTATCGATCGCTCGGTGCACTCAATGCAACAAGAGAAACCTTGCTTGATGCAGATCTCTTTGTTGAGCATCCGAACACGCTTTACATCTGTGCACCTGGTCGAAAACAAACATTGCTTGCGCCGCTGGTCGTCGGACTCCTTAGCGAGATCCAGTCAGCGGGCTACCGACGCAACACTCCCGAGCAGCCTCTGCTCTTCGCCCTCGACGAGTTGGCCAACATTGCCCCGCTCCCCGACCTCCCACAACTCGTCAGCGAAGGAGGGGGGCAAGGTGTCTTGACGATCGGCTGTTTACAAGATCTCTCGCAGGCACGCGCTCGTTGGGGCGCCGAAGCTGACGGTCTGTTGTCGCTCTTCTCCACAACATTGCTCCTCGGCGGAGTTGCCGATATGAAAACACTTCGCTCGATCAGCGAACTCGCTGGCGAACATACCGTCATTCGTCAAAGTGAAAGTCTTTCAAGAGACGCAAAAGGGCTTCGTACTCAGAGTCGCTCACTTTCACCCCAGAGAGAGAACCGACTCGGCATTGATGAAATTGCGCACGGCCGCGCTAACCATGGGATCGTTCTTGACGCCACAAAGCGTCTCGGCTGGATCCGACTCTCTCAGGCCCATCGCGACGAGCCCTGGCGATCACTTGTTGGCGGTCGAACAATAAAGCGGGCTGCTCGTTCCTTCGAAGGCGTGGTTCGCGAATAAAACGCTCCATAAGACGATCTCGTTGGTCCCACCATGCGTCGAGTCGGGCCTGTTCAACGGGTCGTGGCCCTAAGACTCTATGGATGGAGCGAGATTCACTCACCTGTCGTTTCAGGAGTGAGGGCTCGTAGACACCTCGACCCATCGGGATATCAAAACGGCGAAGTACTCGAGCAACAACACCCGCATGCATCCCTGCCCTTGCACCGTTGGCCCATGCTTCGACGACCAAGCGAGGAGTTGGACTCTCTCGTGAAATCACTGCTGCATAGTGATGCTCATCCAAATGGCGGCTGCTTGACTGAAGGCGGGGCTGGTCATCAATCTCCGAGCGCATCCCTCGGCGTTGTTCCCAGAGGTGCTCAATGTCGTGACGTGAAGCACGTGTCTTTTCAGGGAACGTCCGAATCCCGCTTCGAATCTCAGCGCTTCGACCACTCAGAGCAAGCGTCTCTGCATCACTCACGCCAGAAATCTCTTCTCGCCCGTCAACGCGGTGCTGGAAGTGAACGCCAAGGTCTCTCGTCAAACCAAAGCGGAGATGGGTTCGATACAGAGCATCGGCTGCTCGCCGGTGACCGAGGAACCCTCGCGCATCAATCGCCCCAAAGCGGCCATCATCTCCATGGGCGAGATTGGCAATCACGACATGGCTGTGAAGATGCGGGTCACCCGAACGGCTGATTCCATGCGTAAACCGAGCGGCCGTCACTCCTTGGATGCCAAGCACGTGTCGTTCCTTCGAGACGGCATCTGTTCGCTGGATACCGAGGGCTCGTTGCTCAAGGTAGCCAAGTGCCATCTCAAGTGCTTCATGGTGCACGTTCACCACTGCTCGAGCTTGATCATGGTCAGAAGAGGAAAAAAGAACGCTGACACACTTTGGGGCGGCAAAGATTGCGTCGTAGCCAACACGGCGTCGCCGATGGCGTGGCACCAATGTGCTTCGAGGTGGTCGGCCGTTCAAGACGCTCGTAAAATCGTTGGAGTCGACTTCTCCTGAAAGATGAAATTGAGAGGCCCCCTGGCCAATCCAGACACCGGGGCTCGACGAGTGAAAAAGGTCCGTTACCTCTCGGGCCGGGTCGTCAAGAAAGTATCGTCCCTCTTGATCGCTTAGTCCGTTGATTCGCAGCACCGTCGACTCCCCACGGAGACACACGGTCGCTCAATACTGCTCGAGAATCCTCTTTGCTGCGTTGGAGGGAAGTGACACCCATTCTTCCGGGCCGAGGACCTGAGCGTCTTGACCCGCCTGAAGAAGAATTCTTTCAAACCATGATCGACCAGAAACCGAAACGGCGATGGTGGCGCCACCATCACTCTCGTCTCGCCGTCCTTCAATGGGGATGCTGTCGGCAATCCACAACGCCCGTGGTGAGACTCGAACAAAAACAGTGGTGGCATCGGCGCTTGGAAGGAACCGTTCTGGTTCACTCGGGAGATCACGTGGGGAATCAGGTTGCGGGCCCTTCACGTTGATACGTTGAAATGCGTCGACTCGAAACGTTCGTAACGCGTTGGCTCGATAGCAAAATGCTTGGACGTACCATCGCCCGTCGAGGGCCATCACCCGAAGTGGGTCAATCGTTCGAAGGGTCAACTCATCGCTTGAGAGTGCCAAGTACTCGACCTCGAGTTGATGTCGCTCGGTCGTCGCCCGAGTGATCTCTTCAAGGAGTGGCGGACTCGGAAGGTCAATTTCAATTGCGGGCCGTTTTCCGAGCGCTGCATCAAGTTTCACCACCGCTCGAGCGAGGGGCCCGCTCTCGTCAGCACCTGGCATTGCCAAAATTGTCCTGGCCGCAGCCGCGATGGCGACACCTTCGGCCGGCGTCAGTTGCCGAGGACGACTCATCTCAGGGAGGCGAGCAGAGACCTCATCGGGGTCAACAATGATGTCCATCAGTTCCGCTGGTGAGTACGGGGGGCGCCCGCAGCACGCCGCAAGCTCTAATTCGGCCACTACTTCTTCTTCGCTCATCGAAAACCTTGTCGCCATATCACTGGTTGATGCGCTTCCGACTGAGGCCAGCCACTCCAACATTGCGAGAAGGCGGCGGACTCGCTGTTGTGCTGGAGGCACCGAACGAGCTGGTGGTGGTGCAGCCACTCCCTGATTGAGATCCTCTCTCCGAGGGACGTGTTGTTTGGAGGCCGGCTGATCACGCACCCCTTCAAGCCAGGTGACCATTCCTTCTCGAAAAGAAGCAGGCTCAAGTACCACCGCGTGATCTAAGAGCGAGAGAATCCATGAGCGCGCCACTTCTTCTCGTGGAACGGCGATTGTAAGAACGAGTGACCCATCCTCGTTGGTCTCAAGCACATGTTCGTTTCCTACTTCACTGGCAACTCGAGCGGCGTAAAGTGAATCGACGAGCACCGTGATGCTTGTCGCAAGTTCAGATTCGTCCTCGACGTCCCATTTTCCGTCTGGGAGATCAAGAGTGACTCGCTCTTCAGCTGACACGTTCCCAGATCCTGGAGCACCAATAGTCACGTCACCTTCAATTCGGTCGACTCGATAGTTTCGCCCCGCCGAACGCTCCTTTGACCACCCTGAGAGATACCAATGCCCGTCAACAAAACGCAACCGAGCCGGCGACACCGTTCGTTGTTCGCCTCGATAAAGAAACCGCACTTCTGCCCCTGCAGCAATTCCTTGAAAGAGACGGTCGAGTCCAGGAACCACACCGAGTGCGGCAATGTGTTGCACATTGTTTAGCTCGACGATGCCTAACTTGCGGAGCGCGTCTCCACCGAGATCATCACTGAGTTGGACGCCAGCCACTGCCAAGTTCAGTGCTGCTTGCTCAGCATCATCGAGGCCGAGATCTGGAAGGAAGAATGTTGCGGGATCGATCCGGTACCCAAACTGCTCGACTCCATCGATAGGAACAGATTCAACGATGATCCCTTCTTCCCTCAGGAGTCGTTTGTCACGCTCGAAGGCCTGTCGTCGTGCTTCATGGCCTTCTGGGTAGCCGGGTATCTCTTCTGAGAGTTGACTCAGTGGAATGGGCCGAGGCGCGTCTAAGAGTGCAAGAATAAGATCTGTGATTCGCTCAAGCTTTGCATCGTCTCCGGCCATACCAACGAGGATACGTGGTGTCGTTCTCCTGGGCTGACCCCACGTTCCACCCAGTCTCTTTTGTGCTCGTCCTCGGGCTTTTTGCCTGGTACCACGAGACCACGTCTCGAAGCGCGTCGTCGGCGACTCGAGGCCAGAAACGTTGCTTTGTTCTCGGCCTCCTTGCGCTGCTCCTCGCGACCACCTGGCCCATCGTTGACCTCGCTCATTCGGTATCCCTGCTCGTTTTAGTCTTCCAGCGAGAGATATTGGTTCTCGCTGCTGCGCCACTTCTCCTCATTGGACTCCCAAAAATGGTCATGGCTCGGCTCACTCGACCACCCATCATCGATGCGGTGGTCACGCGAATCATCACGCCAATTCGAGCGCTCGTCGCCACCACGCTTCTCCTTGGTCTCACTGGACTGCCATTTGCAGTGACCTGGGCCAGTGAGAGCCATTTCGCTGATGCGGTAATGATTCTTCTCACCTTGCTGGCCGGTTTCATACTCTGGCTCCCCGTTGTTGACCGAGTCCCTGGGGTTACTCCTCTGGGACCTCTCGGAAAAGGGGCCTACCTCTTTGCTCAATCTCTTGCTCCGACCTTCTTGTCGTTCGCCTGGATCTTTGCCCTGCGCCCGCTCTACCCTTCGCTTCAGCACCAACAGCATGTGCTTGGACTCACTCCCTTGGGTGACCAACAGCTCTCTGGCTATCTCGCCAAATTGGGCACCTTTGGCGTGTTGTGGATCGTGGCCTTCATTTTTTTCTTCAAGGCGCCAGACGAAGAGCCCGAAGAAAACACCAAACCGCTCCACTGGATAGACGTCGAACGCTCGCTCGAGCGTGCTGAACGCCGAGAGAAGCGTGGCTACGACGAGCGCACCCTTCCAGGCTGAGGGCACGGTATCCCCTTTTGTTCTCCTTTTCTAGGCACAAAAAGAAGATTTTTCAGAATTTTCCCTAAAAAGGGTTCATACTGAGGCTATGGAACACCATGCCACCAGAGTGTTGGAGTCGTGCCATTCAACATGGCTCTTTGACGACGAGAATCTCATGTTCTGCCGGGTCATCAAGACCGACCACTCCCTCAGCATTGCAGCGAGCGAGTGGACGGCATTCTGCCAACTTGAGTTTGAAGAGGGAACCGACTCATTTGTGGTCTGGCTCAATGAGGACGGAACACGACGACTTCGGTCATGGCGTCATTTAGATCACTGTGACTCATGCGGTGGCGAGGCGACAACCGAACTTGATCTCACCGCCATTGCGTCGCTGAAGACTGACTAGCCCAAAGTTTTTCTCCGCGCCAGAGACCTTGTCAACACGACAATGGCGCCCAGGTAGGATGAATGCTCAGTTGGAATGAGGGCGGGGTACCGCCTTTGAACCCAGGAGAACAATGCCAACCTACGAATACGCATGCACAAGTTGTGGTCATCAGTTCGAGATCATTCAGTCGTTCTCGGACGATGCCCTTACGGCCTGCCCCGAATGCCAAGGGCCACTTCGAAAAGTTTTCGGCTCGGTTGGGATCGTCTTTAAAGGCAGCGGCTTCTATAAGAACGACTCTCGAGGTTCTACCTCGAGCACGACACCTTCAACGCCAGCTGCTGCGTCTCCGTCTTCTGATTCGTCAAGCAGCGATTCGTCATCAAGTGAATCTTCAAGCGTGAAGAAGTCAGACTCCACAAGTTCTGGTTCTTCGACGCCGGCTGCTTCAGACTGACGGGATTGCGCGGCGACACTCGCCGCAGTGATCAACTCCCAGAAAGTTGAAAATCCGCAATTGCCAGCGTCTGGCCACAGGCCGCTCCAGGAAGCCAGGTCAGATCGTTCCCGATTGCGGTCAAGTTCAAGAGCATGGCCTGCATCGTTGACGCCACAGTGACCTCTCTCACCGGCTCGGCGAAAGCTCCGTTTCGAATCATCAAACCTTCAGCGCCCACCGAAAAATCGCCACTCACAGGACTCACTCCCGAATGCACGCCGGTAATCGACTGTACGTAGAGGCCACGCTCAATCCCGCTCAGGATTTCCGCGGCCCCTTGTTCGCCGGGCGACAGAACGATGGCCCGACATCCTGCTCCCGGTGTTCCGCCATATCCGCCTCGCGTTGCCGAACCAGTCGACGACGTGCCGGCTCGGCGAGCCGCCACGGTGTCATAGACAAATGCCTCCAAGATCCCTTGATTGATCAAGACGTTTCGTCGACATGCCAAACCTTCTCCATCAAAGATGGCGGCACCGTAGGCCAAGGGATTTGTTGGATCATCGACCAAGTTGACGTCCTGGTTGGCCACTCGCTCACCGAGTCGTCCTTCAAAGAAGGAGCGCCCCTTGACGACGGCTTCTCCAGAGAGCGCGCCTCCAAGAACACTGAGGATGGTCGACGTCACTCGTGGGTCAAAGACCACAGTCGTCTTCATAGAAGGGACCTTTGCGGCGCCAAGCATTCTCACGGAACGCTCAATCGCTTGGCTTGATGCTTCTCTCAGATCAAGTTCCCCGGCGCTCCGACCCACACTAAAACCACTTCCCGTTTGGGTCTCGTCGCCATCGC
Source organism: Actinomycetota bacterium (assembly GCA_009699875.1). GTDB lineage: Bacteria > Actinomycetota > Acidimicrobiia > Acidimicrobiales > RAAP-2 > CAIUMH01. Next base: position 155,220 of record WLNI01000002.1, on the reverse strand, counting down.
CGGCCAACGCGGACACTGAGAGAAATGCATTGGAGCGCTGAGACGACACTCGAATGCCGGTCGTAGAGGCAATCGCACTCTCGACAATGCCATCGCCGAAGTCTGCTGAATCAACTTGTCGGATACGAGGATCGCCACCCCTCGTCATTGCTTCAAGCTCCGTCGTCATGGCGATCTTGTCATCGAGTGTGAGCTCATCAAAGGTCGCAGAGGTGAGTGCAAGATCCGACGGAGCAACTCCATCGAGTTGCGCAAGTGCCACGTAGGGATCAGGTGACGCAAAATGAGCATTTTCTCGAGCTTCTCGAAGCGCTCGATCTACAGCTTCGTGATCGAGCGAGCCCGACCACGCGAATCCGACTTGCGCTCCCTCGTTGCCTTCGATGAGGACACGAACGCCAATTCCCGCTGACGTCGCCGTCGAAAGAGATTCGATAGCGCCGTCGTAGATGCGAAGTTCAGTATCAGTGCCTCTCGCAACGTAGGCCTCGATACCTTCTTTGCCGTTCGCTTGTTCGATAACCCGGGTAGCTAACTCCAACAACTCGCTCACGCTGCGGTCCCTCCGAAGGTCACCCCAGTAATGCGAAGGGTTGGCTGCCCACAGCCAACCGGCACACTTTGGCCATCTTTGCCACAGGTACCAGGCATCATCGAGAAGTCATCGGCAATGGCATCGATACGACGCAGGACTTCTGGTCCGTTCCCGATCAAGTTCGCATCTCGTAACGGTTCCGTAATCTTTCCGTCTTCGATGAGATATGCCTCGGTTGTCCCGAAGACGAAGTCACCGGTGGCCGTGTTGACCTGCCCACCCCCGAGTTTGGCCACGTAGACCCCATGAGGTGTCTGCGCCACAATCTCCTCGGGGTCTTCTTGGCCCGCTAACAGAAACGTATTGGTCATCCGAACCATTGGAAGATGTTGATAGGTCTCACGCCGACCGTTCCCGCTTGATGGTCGACCTTCCTTTCGAGCCCGGAGCCAGTCCCACATGTAGTCAGTTAAGACACCATTTTCAATCAGGACGTTTCTCTGGGCAGGTCGACCCTCATCATCGATGGAGAATGCACCCCACTCGCCTGTCACCGTCCCGTCGTCAACCAAGGTCACGAGCGGGCTCGCCACTAACTCACCCATCTGGCCGCAGTACACCGAAGAGTCTTTGACAATGTGATCTGCTTCAAGACCGTGACCACATGCTTCGTGGAACAAGACGCCACCGCTGCCTCCCGCCAATACCACTGGCACTTCACCAGAGGGTGCCGGACGTGCCTGAAGTTTGGAGAGCGCTCGAGTGGCAGCAATTCGTCCAAGTTCATCGACATTGACGGTATCGAACAGTTCAAAACCTTCTGTTCGAGCAACCGATTCGAATCCTGTTTGAAGGCCAGAGTCACCAGTTGCCACACAGATCACATTGAAGCGAGTTCGCACCTGGTCATCAGATGCGTTGACCCCTTCTGTGGTGGCCACCAAAATTCTCCTTCGCCCTTCTGCGTAGGATGCCTGCACTTGGCTAATAGAGCCACCCACGCTTCGAGCAGCGTCATTGGCCTTCGCTAAGAGTTCGAGTTTTTCACTCGTCGCCACGTCGTCATGAAGTCGAACTGCATTGGTGGAGTACGCACGACGCTTTTCGAGGCCAACCACATTTGTTCCTCCCCCGCCCTGCTTTGCAACTGCCGCAGCAGCGCGTGCAGCTTCGAGAAGGCCGGCTTCTGAAAGATCAGCGGTGTGTGCAAAGCCTGTCGTCTCGCCGAGGATGACTCGAATTCCTGCTCCTCGTTCTTGCCCTGATGCCAGTTCTTCGACCCGTCCATCATCAAACATGGCCGTTCTCGAGGTCCGGTCTTCGCAGAAGACTTCTGCCATCTCCCCTCCCCGAGCGACCGCTTCGGCCAGGACTCGATCGATGACGTCAGGGGCTACTAATTCAGGGGCGATGCTCACGCCAACCAGCGTACCGTTCGCCACGGGCATTCCTGCAAGCCTTTCGATCATGTTGGTTGGACAGAGGCCCAGCGGGACTAGCCTCTTGAGAGGTACTACTCCAATGATTCTTCCCCTTATCGAGACACCATCTGACCTTCGAGGCCTCAGTTACGACCAACTTGACCAGTTGAGCGAAGAGATCCGGTCGTTCATCGTTGAGTCCGTCACGGCCACCGGCGGCCACCTCGGATCAAACCTGGGTGTCGTCGAACTCACCTTGGCCCTCCACCGAGTCTTCGACTCACCTCGAGATGCCTTGCTCTGGGATACCGGGCATCAGGCCTACGTCCACAAACTGATCACCGGTCGACGCTACGGATTTAAAGATCTTCGCAAATCTGGTGGGCTCTCGGGCTATCCAAATCGTCAAGAATCGGAACATGACTGGATTGAAAACAGTCATGCGTCGACCGTCCTTTCCTACGCCCATGGTCTCTCTACTGCCTATGAGCTCAACGGAGAGCTCTCTGGTCATGGCGGAGATCGCCGAGTCATTGCCATCGTCGGCGATGGAGCGCTCACCGGCGGGATGGCCTACGAAGCACTGAATAACCTCGGCCACTCAGGTCGCCGAGTCGTCATTGTTCTCAACGATAACGGTCGCAGCTACGCACCAACGGTCTCACATCTGTCGCAGTCCCTCACGAGCCTGCGACTCAATCCCACCTACGTCCAAGCCCGAGAGCGGATCCGCACCCTCCTGAGAGATATCCCTGGGGTTGGAGAAGCGGCCTACAGCGGTGTCCATGGCGTGACCAGCGCACTCCGAGAACTCATTGCCCCCCATACGTTCTTTGAGGCATTAGGCGTTCGCTACGCCGGCCCCATCGACGGTCATGACATTGAAGCAACCGAAATTGCACTGAGAAACGCTGCGGAGTGGGATGGGCCAATCGTTGTTCACGTTGTCACGCAAAAAGGCCGGGGCTACGCTCCCGCCGAAGCAGATGACGTCCAACGGCTTCACGATTACAAGGTTAAAAAATCAGCGACCCCCGCCATCGAGGATTCGGTCAAGCCGCTCTCCTATACCGATGCCTTCACAAAGGCCCTCATGGAACACGCCGAGGCAGATCCTTCGATCGTCGCCCTCACTGCGGCGATGCCGGGACCAACGGGACTCTTGCCCTTTGAGGCTCGATTTCCCCAGCGATTCTTTGATGTCGGTATCGCCGAGCAGCATGAGATGACATCTGCGGCGGGGATGGCCATGGGTGGACTGCGCCCTGTTGTTGCGGTGTATTCAACGTTTCTTACCCGGGCGTTCGACCAGGCCTACTACGACGTTGGACTCCACCGACTCAACGTGACGTTGATTCTCGATCGTGCAGGAATCACCGGTGATGACGGAGCGAGCCATCATGGGGTTCTCGACATGGCACTCTGTCTCGCCATCCCCAACATGACCGTCTTTGCCCCTTCGTCTCCTGAAGAAGTGTCCGTGATGTTGGCCACCGCCTTCGACATTGATGGTCCGTGTTCGATCAGATTCCCGAAGACTCCCCCCGTTGAACTCGACGGCCTGGTGGGAGAAGGTCTTCGCGCTCGTCTTCTTCGCCACGGAGATGGTGACGTGTGTTTGTTGGGGATCGGCAAGATGACGCAACGCTGCCTCGTCGCCGCAGAACTCCTCGCCAACCAGGGCCTTGACGCCACTGTCTACGACACCCGAGTGATCAGCCCTCCCGATCCTGAGATGCTTCTCGATGCCCTTCGCCATCGCGTCATCGTGAGCGCTGAAGACGGGGCTCGAGTTGGAGGTGCCGGATCATTCCTCGCTGATGCTCTCGCAACAGTGGCTGCCGAGCATGGACTCGTTGTGCCACCGATTCGCGTGCTCGGGACTCCTCGAGAGTTCCTTACCCACGGCCACCCCGAAGAGATCTTGGCCACCCTTGGTCTCGATGCACCAGGAATTGCCGCAAGCGCCCAGCGAGCCCTTCGTGGGGAGCCAGAACCATCGGCCTCTCGAATGGTCGAGATCATGCATTCAACGCTCCCGGAGTAAGACTGGTAGCGAACAGCTCCGTTAGATCGCTGGGTGATTTGCTCCATGACGGGCGACGTACTCGCCAACTTGTTGGTACGCATCGATCGATTCGCCGGCATCACCCCAGAAACCTGGCTGAACGTCATAGGCCACGTGCCCTGTTGAGATGTAGTGATTATTGAGATCCGTGACCTCGAGCTCTCCTCGAGCCGACGGCTCCAGAGTTTTCACAACGTCAAAGACATCTGCGCTGTAGCAGTAGACGCCAGTGACCGCATAAGGACTCGGTGGGTCCGAGGGTTTCTCAATGATCGACACGATCGATCGATTTTCGTCGAACGCTGCCACACCTAAGTGTGACAAGTGAGCGGGATCTTCCATCTCGCACAACACCAAGCGACAGCCAACCGGGTTTTCTCGAAAGGCATCAATCGTTGCTTTAAAGGTTTGTTCAAAGATGTTGTCTGCGAGCATGACGACGACAGGCTGTCCATCGGCAAATCGTTCACCGAGACCAAGCGCCTCGGCAATTCCTCCAGCTTGTTCTTGAACTGAGAACGAGAGGTTCTCTAAGCCATAGGAGGAGCCGTCGCCAAGAACTCGAAGGAAGCTGCCAATATGTTCTCCGCCGGTCACCAAGAGCAACTCGGTCACTCCCGCGGCCACGAGTGACTCAACGGCCCACTCGACCATGGATCGGTCATAGATCGGCAAGAGGTGCTTGTTCGTAATCCGAGTCAGTCGTTGCAGACGTGACCCCGTCCCTCCAGCCAAAAGAATGCCTCGCACGGGACTGACCCTACAGCACGCCGATTTCGAGGACGCCCCGGGCCACGGTGCCTTCATGCATGGCATCAACAATGACTCGGAAATCCTCGAGCGGACAGGTCAGCGAGACCAACTCGTCGAGCTTGAGCCGGCCCGCCTTGTAGAGGTCAATCATCATTCCTACGTCATGATGAGGCCGAGATGAGCCATAACGACAGCCCATCAGGGTGCGATCCACGTAGGCCAAGGAGTTGATATCGACCGAGACTTCGGTTCCTTGAGGAGGAATACCGAGAGCCACCGCTCCACCGCCCCAGTCAAGGACGTCAAGGGCGTTTCGCAAGACCGCTGGATGTCCGACGCAGTCGAACGCCCAGGTCGCACCACCCATTGGGCTGAGGGCTCCTGCAGCAGATGCGCTGTTTGCAGGAAGCAGTTCTCGGATCGCTTTCACCGCATCGGTGGTGGAGGCGTCAATAAAATCAGTCGCTCCAAATTGCCGGGCGAGCGACTCTTTCGATGCTTGGGTGTCGACGCCAATAATACGAGTAGCCCCCGCTATTTCGAGTCCTTGAATCACGTTGAGGCCAATGCCGCCCACGCCAAAGACTGCGGCGGTTTCACCCGGTCGCACCTTCGCACGATTAAGGACTGCACCCACACCGGTCAAGACACCGCAACCGATAAGACATGCTGAAGTGAATGGCACATCTTTTGGAATTGGGATTGCTTGGACCTCTGAAACGATTGTCTGTTCGGCAAAGACACTGACCGCAGCAAAGTTTGATGCTGGCTCGCCTTTGTAGGTGAATGGCTTCGAGACATTTCCAAGTGAGCGCAGGCACCACGTGGGGTGGCCAGTCGAGCAGGCTCGACACACACCACAGTTCGCCAATGTTGCGATCACCACGTGATCGCCGGGCTTCACCGAGCGAACTTCAGCACCGACCGCTTCAACGATGCCCGCCCCTTCGTGACCTAACACCGCAGGTGGCTTCCATGGAATCGTTCCATTGATCACCGAGAGGTCTGAGTGACAGACACCCGCGGCCATCACGTTGATCCTGACTTCCTTCGGCCCAGGATCCCTGATCCCTAACTCATCTGAAATCTCCACACCATCTCCGGTGTAAACGATGCCTTTCATCTGTACCCCTCTCGTTGATCTCTCACTTTAGGACGTCTCACCCTTGTGTTCTTTTCGCAACTCTCGCTTGAGCACTTTTCCACTTGCATTCAACGGCAGCTCATCGATACACACGATGGATCGTGGCACCTTGTAGTTCGCCATCTGTTCTTTGGCAAAACTCAAAAGTTCTTGTTGGAACACCTCATCGCTTGGGGTTGCAGTAGCTCGCACAACATAGGCGCATCCCACCTCCCCCATCCTTTCGTCAGGAACACCAATCACTGCCACGTTGGCGACACCCTCGTAGCCCCGAAGGATGGCTTCAATCTCGGCCGGGTACGCATTGAATCCCCCCACCACAAACATGTCCTTCAAGCGGTCAGTAATAACAAGGTTCCCTTGCGCATCCATCGTCCCCACGTCGCCGGTGTGCAGCCAGCCCTCTGCGTCAATCGCCTTGGCGGTCTCTTCGGCGTCTTGGAAGTAGCCCTGCATAATTGGATAGCCCCGAGCAACAATCTCGCCGGCCTCACCTCGTTCCAGCTCATTGCCCTCAGGGTCGATGATCTTGACGTCGAGATCTGGGATTGCCCGACCAGACGTTGTTGCGATGATCTCTGGTGGGTCGTCACGTCGACACATCGAGACCACACCAGAAGATTCAGTGAGCCCGTAGGCCGTCAGGACCGTTTCGAATTGCAACTCTTCACGCATCGCAATCACGAGTTCGACGGGCACGACTGCTGCCCCAGTGACGCCAAGGCGGAGGGAACTCAGATCTACGTCGTGGCGTCGAGGATGCACCAGGATCGATTGGTACAGCGTGGGCGGCCCCGGGAGCATGCTGATTTTCTCTGTCGCAATTGTTTCAAGGACCCGGTCGACATCAAAGACTGGCTCGGGAATAACAGTTGCCCCCGCCATGAGCGACGCCAAGAGTCCCGCTTTGTAGCCAAAGGTATGAAAGAACGGATTCACCACCAAGTAGCGATCCCCTTGACGCAGGCCAACAATCGAAGCCCACGTTGCAAAGGTGCGCAAGGTCTGCGCATGAGACGTCATCGCTCCCTTGGGGTGGCCCGTCGTCCCCGACGTGAAAATCAAATCACTCACGTCCCCCGGCTGAATCAGTGCACTTCTCTCGGCAGAGTCCTTCGCCGAGACGGCTTCGCCACTTTGAATCAAGTCATCAAGTGTGAGCACTGCAACCCCCTCAGGGTGAGCGCCACCGCTCGTTCCTTTGAGCATGATGATCTCTTCGAGATCGCCGACGTCGAGTCCTTCGAGCATTGCGGGGTAGTCGAACCCTAAGAATCCTTCAACGCTCATCAAGAAGCGAGCTCTCGAGTTTTGCAAGATATAGGCCGCTTCAGGACCCTTAAATCGAGTGTTCAGCGTCACAATGACACCTCCCGCCCTCAGGGCGCCAAGTGCTCCAAGTACCCACTCGGCGCAGTTCGGTGCCCACAGTGCGACTCTGTCGCCGGCAACAAGGCCATGGGCGAGAAAGCCCCGGGCCACGTCATCGACGGCGTGAGCCAACTCAGCAAAACTAAGACGGAGATCGCCATCAACCAGCGCTTCGCTGTCAGCGAAACATGTGGCGGCCCACTCAACAAGATTTGGAATGGTCCCCCACGCGAGATCACCCCTCGGGTCTTCGCTCTCACCGAGAACCGGCGTGGCGGGCATGGTCATGGATGCTGGCTTGAGACTGAAATGATTTCTCCCGAGAGATACGAGGAGTAATCACTCGCCAAAAAAATCACCACGTTCGCTACTTCCCAGACTTCAGCTCCTCGGTGGAAGAGCTCACGATTTCGAAGAATGGCGATATCTTCATCACTGATCGCCCGATTCAGGAATGGATGCTCGGCCAATGAAGGTGCGACCGCATTGACACGAATGCCAAGTGGCGCACCTTCTGCCGCAGCAGAACGTGTCAGCGCCATGACGCCAGCCTTGGCTGCGGCGTAGTGCGCTTGGCCTGGTTGTGCGCGCCAGCCCAAAACGCTCGAGTTGTTGACAATCACCCCTGCTCCTTGGGCCCCCATGAGTTGCATGGCGGCACGAGTGCAGCGGAACGTTCCATTTAAGGTCACGTCCAGGACCCGCAGCCACTGTTCATCGGTCATCTCGGTGAGAAGTGCCGTCCCTCCTAAACCTGCGTTATTGACCGCCACGTCAACGCGACCAAAGTGCTCCTTGGCTCCCGCGAATAGGTGTTGGACGTCATCCTCTTTCGTGACGTCACAGGGAATGCCGATGACGTGATCGCTATCGTTTCCAGAGAGTTCTTCGACAGTTTCGGCGAGGCGGCGCTCATGAGCATCAGAGACAACGACCTGGGCGCCCTCTTCAAGACAGCGCTGTGCGGTGGACATGCCGATCCCAGTTCCTGCGGCAGCAGTCACGATGACAACTTTGCTTTCTAAGAGATTGTGCCCCGATGGAGGCGTGATGAGCGGAGGAGGAGGAAAATCATTATTCAAGCTCACGATGGGTTTCCTTTGGGTTGCGGTTTTGGTTCAGAAGGGAGTCCAAGGACTCTCTCTCCAATAATGTTTTTCTGGATTTCGTTGGAGCCTCCGTAGATCGTCTCAGAACGAGAGAACAAGAATGTTCGATGCTCTTGTCCTAGATCATACGAATCACCCACCAGGGTTGCCTCCATGCCTCGAATGTCCATGCACAACTCTCCGAACTGCTGGTGCCATGTCGACCAAAACAACTTCAAGACTGAGGCCTCGGGGGCTGCTGCGGGCCCATCAACGCCGGTCAAACTCCGAAGAGTGGTCGCCCGAAGGATCTCTAATTCGACAAATGATCTTGTGAGGCGATCTCGCATGATGGGTCTCTGGCTCATGCCATTTTCTTTGGCCACCGCCAAAAGCGCATCAAACTCTCGTCGGAACGACAAGAGGTGTCCTAAGAGTCCAACGCCGCGTTCAAAGGCCAATGTCGCTAAACCCACGGTCCACCCTTGGCCCGGCTCTCCAACAATATTTTCCTTCTTCGTTCGAGCCCCATCAAAAAAGACTTCATTGAACTCACTCGTATCTGTGAGCTGTCTGATGGGGCGAATCTCTATACCTGGCTGATCCATCGGGACCAACAGATACGAAAGGCCTTTGTGGCGTTCGCTGATGGGGTCAGTTCGACACAGAACGAAACACCAGTCCGACTGATGCGCCAGTGAGGTCCAAACTTTCTGACCTGTGATGACCCACTCATCTCCATCGAGTTCGGCCTTGGTGCTCAGTGACGCTAAGTCACTACCCGCGTTGGGTTCTGAGTAACCCTGCGACCAGAGTTCCTCGCCCGCAACGATTGCGGGAAGAAATCGCTTCTTTTGTTCCTCGGTGCCGTAGTGAATAAGCGTTGGCCCAAGCAATCCTTCTCCAAGGACGCCAACTCGACCTGGAGCTTTCGCCTTGACGTATTCCTCAAAAAAGATGACCTGCTGGGCAATCGATGCGCCCCTGCCGCCGTACTCGACAGGCCAGCCAATGCAGGTCCAGCCGCCGATTGCGAGTTCACGTTCCCAAGCTCGTCGCACCTCAAAACCAAAGGTTTCATCACCCGAGCCGCCTCTGCCACCGAGTTCGGCGAACTCGCCGACCACATGCTCGGCCAGCCAACTGACCACCTCTTGGCGGAAGGCGGCATCTTCGGGTGAATCAGCGAACTCCATCGCCCGGTAGCGTACAGACAACACACGAGGTGATCTGCCGTTTCGCCAGATCACAGAGCAGAAAGGCACCTATGGCTGAATTCCAGGTCGAAAAATCAGAAGGAGAATGGCAGAGTCAACTCTCTCCAGAGCGCTACGCCATCCTTCGCCAGGCTGCCACAGAACCAGCTTTTACTGGGCCTCTTCTCCATGTTGACCAAGATGGTGGATTCCACTGTGCAGGATGCAATACCTTGCTCTTCATGTCGGGGTCGAAATTTGACTCTGGTTCAGGCTGGCCCAGTTTCGATACTGCGGTCGGTCCTGTGATTGAAAAGCAAGACAAAAGCCACGGCATGGTCCGCACCGAAGTTCTTTGTGGAGCATGTGGAGGGCACCTCGGCCACCTCTTTGACGATGGACCCACTGAGACGGGTCTTCGCTACTGCGTGAACTCACTTTCTCTTGAGTTCGATCCAGAGACGAAAGATTAATTAGACCCTCGACGAGTTTGTCGTCTCAAGGGGAGAAAACTTCAATGACGTTCCGATGTCGTCAGCGACGAGTTCGATCCTTGTCCGTACCCTGCCGTCATCACCTGTCCAGCTTCGTTGCTCGAGTCGACCCGTGGCGATGACTCTCGCTCCCTTTTCTAAACTGAGGGTGACATGTTCTGCAAGGTCTCTCCAACATGCAACGTCAAAAAACGAGGTGGCCTCGGCCCATACCCCGGTCTCTCGATCTTGCCACCGCCGGTCGACCGCGAGACCAAAACTGCAGGTTGCTACCCCATCGGTGAGATAGCGAATCTCTGGATCCCTCGTGAGGTTCCCCGCAAGCACTGTGCCATTCATCATTGTGACTCCTCATTGTCAATGTGCAGCGAGCTCAATTGCTTCACCGCTCAAAACAACGGTCACAACAAATGAGAAAAATGCCCTAGACGTCAAGGAAGCGGCGGATCGCGGTAAACGAACCCACCGCACCGATCCCCACGCCAACAATGACGAGGACGGCATCGGTCCAAAACACTTCCCAACCTGTCAGTCGCATCTGGGTCAAGACGGAGTTCGGGTTATTGGGATCTCCAAGGGTGTTGAGCCAGAGATGAAGCCCAAGCACAACTGCGGCCGCGACGATGGATCCGAGGAGCCCTTGGATAAGTCCTTCAGACATGAAGGGAACCCGAATGAACCAGTTCGTTGCTCCGACCAGCTTCATGACCGAGACCTCTCGTCGCCTGGCGAATATAGCCAGCCGAATGGTATTCAGGATCAGGACTGCTGCGGAGAGCAGAAGGACTAAGGCGATGATCAAAAAGACCCACTGCAAGACAGTAATCGTCTGTTCCATTGCGTGGATCTGTTGGAACGGTGCGGCGACTTGTCCAACACCTGGCTGCCCGGTGAATCTGTTCGCCACAATTTGGGCGTCGGACGGCTGGTCGGGAGTGCATCGATACGACGTCGGCATATCCTGAATTTGAAGAACAGAAAACTCTGAAGGTGTGAGAAGTTTGCGTGCTTCTTGATAGTCGTAGGCCTTACCTCGATAGACACAACTATTCACATACGGCAGTGTCTTGAGTTGCGACCCAACGGCGGCAATCTCCGACGGCGACGCAGTTGGAACCATCCAAATGGTGACTTGCGTCCCTCGCTGCCATTCGGCTTCAGCGTTTGCTGCTCCTTGTTTCAGTAACAACGCTGAGCCAACAAGGGCAAGCGACACTGCCACGGTGAGGACGGCGGCGATCGTCATGAGTCGATTTCTCCAAAGGTTCGAGGCTGTTTCTCGAACTGCGTATTCAGCGAAGACGGGCATCTCTAGACCTGCCCCACGACGGATTCATCAATCCCATAGACCCCACGGGCCTGGTCTCTGACCAGGGTGCCGTGATCGAGCTCCAACACTCGTCGTCTCATTCGGTCAACGAGGGCCTTGTCGTGCGTTGCCATAACGACCGTCGTACCCGTCCGATTAATTCGATCAAGCAGGCTCATGATTCCCTCAGACGTGGAAGGGTCCAAGTTTCCAGTTGGTTCGTCAGCCAAAAGAATGAGGGGTCGGTTCACAAACGCTCGCGCCACCGCCACTCGTTGTTGTTCTCCACCTGAAAGCTCACCTGGAAGGGATTCATGCTTGTGCCCCAAGCCGACGAGTTCGAGAACTTGAGGCACTTGTGAGCGAACGACGTTCTTTGGACGTCCAATTACCTCAAGAGCAAAGGCAACATTCTCGAACACTGTTTTGTTTGGAAGTAAGCGAAAGTCTTGAAAGACGCAGCCAATATTGCGCCTCAGAAAAGGCACCCTCCACTTCGGGAGGGCCACGATGTCTCGTCCTGCTTCGATGATTCGACCATTCGTTGGGAGTTCTTCTCGAAGGAGTAGCCGAAGGAAGGTTGTTTTTCCAGACCCGGAAGAACCAACGAGAAAGACAAACTCGCCCTTTTCAATCTCTATCGAGAGGTCTCGAATAGCGACCGTTGAGCCTTTGTAGGTTTTGGTGACGTTTTCGAGTCGAATCATGATTTAGAGGGAAATCCAAGTTCTCAACTGATTTTCGCGGTGAAAAAAGCAGAACATTGGGCCGGACTCCAGCCTACCGGCTTCCTCGCCCAAAGTGGTGTCCCCTAAGAAACGCCCTTCAGGGTGCCTTCAGGGACGAGTCCCACGGCGGCGTCGCAGTTCTGCTTCCATAAAATCATCAAGATCGCCGTCGAGCACTGCCTCGACATTTCCCGTCTCAACATTTGTTCGCAGATCTTTCACGAGTTGATACGGAGCCATGACGTAACTTCGAATTTGGCTCCCCCACGCATTATCAGTGCGATCACCACTTAATGCATCCATCTCCGCAGCTCGTTCAGCGCGAACCCTCTCGGCCAACTTGGCCGAGAGAATCTGCATCGCACGAGCTTTATTCTGGTGCTGGCTTCGTTCGTTCTGACATGAGACCACGACCCCTGTTGGAAGGTGCGTCAGGCGAACAGCCGAGTCCGTTTTGTTGATGTGCTGGCCACCTGCCCCAGATGCTCGATAGGTATCGATTCTCAGATCCTTTTCGTCGATCTCTACTTCGTCACTGAGATCTTCCATGAAGGGCGTCACGTCTAGCGAGGCAAAACTCGTTTGGCGCCGATGCTGCGAGTCAAAGGGACTCATGCGAACCAAACGGTGCACGCCACGTTCTGCTGAGAGGAGGCCGTAGGCAAAGCGTCCTTTGATGATGACTGTCGCAGAGAGGAGTCCTGCCTCTTGGCCTTCAGTTGTTTCGTCAACCTCAACGCTGAATCCACGACGCTCCGCCCAACGCGAATACATTCGCAACATCATTTCGGTCCAGTCCTGGGCGTCGGTACCGCCAGCGCCGGCGTGAACTTCAGCAATGGCGTCAGACTCGTCGTACTCTCCCTGGAAGAGACTCTGGAGCTCGAGGCGACCAACTGCACGCTCCAGTTCCTGAATGGAGGATGTCAGCTCTGTTTCAAGGCTCTCATCGCTGGCTCCTTCAGCTTTGGAGCCCTCCACCATTTCGATCAGCACTCTGGCATCTTCCAGACTTGTCGCCAAGGTATCGAAGCTAGTGAGATCGTCGTTCGCTCGACCAAGCTCTGTCGTCACGTGACGGGCTCGATCTTGATCGTCCCAGAGCCCTGGCTCTCCCGCCTCGGCCTCGAGAACATCTCGCCGGCTTCGGAGCTCGTCGATCCTTAAATATGCTTTGGCGTCGTTGACTCGAACGGCAAGCTCGTCGAGCACCTCAGCGAGATCACGAGAGCCACCCTGGTTATCAGCTTGCGCCATGACAGAGTTTGAACTTCCTACCGCTGCCACACCAACACGGTTCGTTTCGACCTACTTTTTGGGTGGCATCTTTGACAATGGGCGCCATTGTTTCGCCCATTTCGTCAGACATCTGTGCTGATGCGACTTGTTGAGTCTCACCTTGTGCCGCAGCCAGCGTCGCCTGAGCAAAACTCATATCATCAACAGGGTCTTCTGCTGCTGCGTAGACGGCTTGCTCGAGTGCGGGATCCGCCGCTTCATCGGTGACCGCATCAACGTGGAAGACGTAGCGGAGGTAGTCGTCGTCGATGGCCTCCATCAGTTTCCCGAACATAGAGAAACCCTCTTGTTGCCAGGCCACGAGAGGGTCTTGTTGGCCCATCGCCCGCAAGTTGATTCCCTCTCGGAGATAGTCCATTTCTGAAAGGTGATCTCGCCATCGTTGGTCAATGATCTGAAGCATGACGTCACGCTCAATCTCTCGAGCCATCTCTTCTCCGCCGGGCATCGACGATGATCGGAGTTCGTAGAACGCCAGTGCTTCAGTGAGCAGTGACTCAATTACTTGATCTTGTGTTGAGGCTTGCGCTAAGTCATCTCGAGTAAATTGGGAGGGATAGTAGAGCGCCACTTCAGTGAGGAGTTGGTCGAGTTCCCACTCCTCTGGATAGTCGCTTGGGCAACTCTGGACCACCAAGTTGGTCAAGGTTTGGCTCAAAAGGTCGACTGTGTCGTCGTGGAGATCGTCGCCATCGATAACATCAATTCTTCGCTGGTAGATGACCTTTCGTTGCTGGTTCATCACCTCGTCATATTTAAGAACTTCTTTTCTGGTCTCAGCATTTCTGCCCTCAACCGTGTTCTGTGCGCGTTCGATCGCTTTTGTGACCATCTTGGCCTCGATGGGGACATCTTCTGGGAGTGCTCGATCCATGACCCAGCTAATGGCGCCACTGGCAAAGAGCCGCAAGAGGTCATCTTCAAGTGAGAGAAAGAATCGGCTCTCCCCTGGCTCCCCTTGACGACCAGAACGACCACGGAGCTGATTATCGATTCGCCGACTTTCGTGGCGCTCGCTTCCAAGAACGTAGAGTCCGCCGAGTTCTCGAACCTTTTCACCTTCAGCCTTACATGCCGCACTCAACTCTTCTTCAAGGGCCACGAGTTGCGCTCGGCCTTCATCTGATTCCAGGTCAACTCCTGCATCTTTCAATTGGCGAACGGCCAAGCCTGAGGGGCTCCCACCGAGCAAAATGTCAACTCCTCGTCCGGCCATGTTCGTCGCCACCGTCACTGCGCCAAGTCGACCGGCCTGAGCGACGATCTCGGCTTCTCGAAAATGTTGTTTCGCGTTCAAGACTTCGTGAGCGATTCCGTTTTGGCTCAGGACCCGAGAGAGTTGCTCTGATTTCGCAACCGAAGCCGTTCCAATGAGCACGGGTTGACCAAGGGCGTTGCGTTCAGAGATGTCCTCACTCACGGCTGCAAATTTCGCTGCTTCTGTTTTAAAGATCAGGTCAGCCTGGTCGTCTCGAAGCATCTCTCTGTTCGTTGGAATTGGCACGACGGTCAAGTCATAGGTTCCTGCGAACTCACCCGCCTCTGTTTCAGCAGTTCCTGTCATTCCGGAGAGTTTTTCGTAGAGTCGGAAATAGTTCTGCAACGTCACCGTTGCCCACGTGTGGTTTTCCTCACGGATCCTCACGCGTTCTTTCGCCTCAACGGCTTGATGGAGGCCGTCAGACCATCGACGACCGTCAAGCGTCCGACCCGTGAACTCATCGACGATCTTGACCTCACCGTCGGCCACGAGGTAATCCTTGTCACGCCGATAAAGTTCTTTAGCTCTCAGCGCTTGCGTGAGTTGGTGAACGTAATTGATCGCTACCGCGTCATAGAGGTTGGCAACACCGAGCGCTTGCTCGACTTTTTCGACACCCGCCTCAGTAGGCACGACTAATCGCTTCTCTTCATCGACTTCGTAGTCGACTTCTGGGCTGAGCGTTCGAACGATCGAAGCAAACTGGTAGTAGAGCCGAGCTGCTTCATCGGCAGGTCCCGAGATGATCAATGGTGTTCTCGCCTCGTCGATCAAAATCGAGTCGACCTCGTCAATGATGGCGAAACTGTGACCTCGCTGGACCATTTGCTCTCTCGAGCGGGCCATGTTGTCGCGAAGGTAGTCAAAACCAAATTCCGTGTTCGTCCCGTAGGTCACGTCTGAGGCATAGGCCGCACGTTTGGCGTCAAAGTCATTAATGTCTGGGCCGACTCGACCGACACTTATTCCAAGCCAGCTATGCAAACGGCCCATCCACTCGGAGTCACGAGTTGCCAAGTAGTCATTCACCGTCACGACGTGCACTCCGTTACCCGCAAGTGCATTCAAATAGACGGGGAGCGTCGAGACCAAGGTCTTTCCTTCACCGGTCTTCATTTCTGCGATCCATCCAAAGTGAAGCGCCATTCCACCCATAAGTTGGACGTCAAAGTGACGTTGTCCGAGCACTCTCCACGCCGCTTCTCTCACCACTGCGAAGGACTCGATCAAGAGATCGTCGAGCGATTCGCCCTCAGCTAATCGGTCCCGGAACTCTTGGGTTTTTGCTTTGAGTTCGTCGTCGCTGAGCGCTTCCATGGCTGGTTCGAGTTCATTGATTGCAGGAACCAGCTCCGCCAGTCGGCGGACCTTCTTGCCTTCACCGGCGCGTAGAACCTTTGAGAGGACGCTCATGAATCCTCCAGCCTACCGGCCACTCGTCGCTCGCTTCTCGCGAGGGGCCCTCTCACCCAAGGAACGATGAGATGAATGGTTCTAAGGCCGTGACTTCAAGCAAGAACGCATCGTGGCCCAAGAACGAAGGGAGCTCCACGAGGCGCTCAGCTCCACGAATCCCAATCGTCAAAAGGCGCTGTTCGTCTATTGAATAGAGCCGATCTGAGTCAAAACCAATCACCAGCGTCTCGGCCTCAACGAGATCCAGGGCTTTTTGGATTCCTCCACGACCTCGACCTACGTCATGGAGATCCATGGCGCGACTCAAGACGAGGTAGGTATTGGCGTCGAAGCGCCAGGCCAACTTTCTCGCTTGATAGTCAAGGTAACCCTCAACCGAAAATCTTCCACCCTCCATCGGATCTTCTCCGGGCTGAGGGTCACGGCCAAAGCGCTCGATAAATTCATCTCGGGTTCGATACGAGATCTGTGCCATTCGCCGAGCGACGCCGAGCCCCCGCCACGGGCCCTCACCACGCTCGGCTCCGTAGTAATCACCGTCGCGGAATAAGGGGTCAAGGCGAAGAGCGTGCGCCTGAATTGAACACAGTGCAATCTGCTCTGCGGTCGCTGCGGGGCCCGTCGCCAAGAGAACCAGTTTCTTAACTCGATGAGGCGACATCACCCCCCACTCAAGAGCTCGCATGCCTCCCATTGATCCACCAACCACTGCATGAAAGCACTCAATCCCAAGTTCATCTCCAAGTGCGTGTTCGACTCGGACCTGATCTCGGATCGTCAGCGCTGGAAACCGACCTCCCCATGGCTCACCGTCGCTCGCCAGCGATGACGGGCCGGTGGTGCCTTGGCAGCCACCGAGAACGTTCGGCGCCAAGACGAAATACTTGTCGGTATCGATCGCTCGCCCTGGCCCAATAAATGGGTCCCACCAACCAGGAGTTGGATGGGCATCATCACGCACCCCCGCAACATGGCTGTCACCTGTCAGCGCGTGAAGTACGAGTACCGCGTTATCACGGGCTGCGTTTAACTCTCCCCACGTTTCATAGGCCACCGTAATTGGCAGCGCTGCGCCACCAAGAACGCCGCCGGCTTCTAGGGACAGCTCTTCTTCACAAAAGACATCAACAAACTGGCGATGCCCAACCGGGTCTCCAACTCTCCATGCCCCTGATGCGGGGGGAAGGTCATGGACAAAGGCCTCGGATGCATCGGTCACAGACTCGTTACCGTAACCCCTCAGCTCTTGGCAGCTCGGAACCCTGCGTCAAGGTCGGCCAGAATGTCGCCAATTGACTCAATTCCAATGGAAAGCCGAACCATCTCTGGGCTCACCCCCGACGCCGCCTGCTCTTCAGCGCTGAGCTGAGAGTGCGTGGTGCTTGCGGGGTGAATGGCCAGGCTCCGAACGTCACCGACGTTGGCTAAATGGCTAAAGAGTTCAAGGCCGTCGATAAACTTTGACCCAGCGTCTGGACCATCTTTCAGGCCAAACGATAGAACCGCTCCCGCACCCTTCGGCAACAAGGTCTTGGACCGCTCATGCCATGGAGATGACTCAAGGCCTGGGTAACTCACCCATGAGACTTCGTCTCGGCCCTCTAGGAACTTTGCCACGGCCACTGCGTTTTCAACGTGACGCTCCATTCGCAAACTCAGCGTTTCGATACCCTGGATAAAGAGAAACGCGTTGAAGGGCGTAATCGCCGCTCCCAAGTCACGCAGCCCTTGCACTCGGGCCTTGGCGATATAGGCACCAGGTCCGAGCGCTTCCCAGTACTTCAAGCCGTGGTAACTCGGGTCAGGTTCGGTGAAGCCGGGGTGTCGCCCAGAGGCTCCAAAGTCAAACGAACCGCCGTCAATGATGACACCGCCAATGGCCGTTCCGTGGCCACCGATGAACTTGGTCGCCGAATGCACCACGATGTCGGCACCATGAGCCAACGGACTTGCCAGATACGGCGTCGCCAAGGTGCTATCAACGATGAGTGGCACGTTATTTGCATGGGCCACACCAGAGATACCAGGGATGTCCAAGACATCGCCGCGAGGGTTCCCGATCGTCTCTCCGTAGAACGCTTTTGTATTCGGCGTTACCGCCTTGGCCCATTGATCAAGATCATCAGGGTCATCGACAAAGTCAACGGTGATACCAAGCTTGGGCAAGGTGTAGTGCAACAAGTTGTAGGTACCCCCATAGAGCGAAGGAGATGCCACGATCTGGTCACCCGCTTCTGCGAGGTTCAAGATGGCCAAAGTTTCAGCAGCCTGGCCACTGGCAACGGCCAGTGCGCCAACGCCACCTTCAAGGTTCGCGAGGCGCTCTTCCATGACACCTTGCGTTGGGTTCATGATTCGGGTGTAGATGTTCCCGGGCTCAGCCAGGCCAAAGAGTGCGGCGGCGTGCTCGGTATCGCGGAAGGCAAAACTGGTTGTCTGGTAGATCGGCGTGGCCCTCGCTCCGGTGGTGGGGTCTGGCTCAGATCCAGCGTGAATCTGTCGGGTCTCGAATCCTCGTGCGTCTGACACGGCTACTCCTTGGGTTGGCAATCCCCCGGGGTTTTCGAGGGGAATCTCTAGTAGATCAAATATGACCAATCTTGTCAACTTTAGAGATTTTCTTGGCCTGAGAGAGCAAGAACTAACTCAGCGACGAGAAAGAGCCGTGTGAAAAAGCGAGCCAAGGAACCGCACGCCAAGGACCACCATCGCCAACGGCAGCAACAGTCGTTGCGGTCCCGACGTGGATTTCGAGGCGAAACGCAGCGCCGAACGGTGATGGGCGACGATCATGCGATAGGGATGAGCTTGCCGAGCGAGCCCCTCAACGTGGGTAATAAAGGCCGTCGGAGCAACGCCAACGCCACAACCGATGTGATGCGCACGCCAACAGAGATCCATGTCTTCAGCGAACATGAAGTACTCCTCATCAAAGCCTCCAAGCCGCTCGAACGCTTCTCGACGAATCACAAAAAATGCACCGGAGACCCAGTCCACTCCCCCGTCGGATCGAGTGACGTGTGATCGGTAGCGAGTACTAAATCGATTTCTTGGAGCAACGAGACCGAACAGCGCATGACCCGCTGCATCTTTGGGCGAAGGGAACTGGCGCACCGAAGGATAGAGACCACCTTCTCCGTTGACAATGGTTGGGGCGATGATGGCCCATTCGCGATGGTGCGCGAGTCCGTGTTCTAACGCGTCAATCGCTCCAGCGTGGACCACCACGTCTGGGTTTGAGACAATGATTTGATCAACTTCAGGTGCCAGCGACGCGACGCCTCGGTTCACTCCTGCACCGAAGCCGATGTTCTCACCGATCTCGAGTACCGAAACCGCTTTGCTCAGATATCCAAGTGCTTGCGTCGTCGAACCTGGATTTCCGTTTTCAACAACGACGATGTTGTCGACGCCCTCTGTTTGCAGTGAACGCACCGCATCCTTGAGAGCGGGTCCAACGTTGTAGTCGACGATTACCGCTGCGAGCACGATGACTCACTCCTCTTTTTCATGGCTCGGCTCTTAGAGTTTGGTCGTGAAGCGATATTTCACGAGTGCTCGAACTGCTGCAAAGCCATCGCGCCAGGTAATTTTCTTTCCTTCATCGAACTCACGACCGATATAACCGATTGGGACTTCGTAGATCCGATATCCCTGGCGCAACACCTTGGCCGTGATCTCGGGTTCGAAGTCAAACTTGTTTGAAACAATGTGAATGGGTTCAAGGACTCGTCTGTCGAAACACTTGTAACAGGTCTCCATATCCGACAACGTCGATCCATAGAGAACATTCGTCAGAAGTGACAACATTCGATTTCCCACCCAGTGGGCCGGGAACATATTCATTCGCTCACCCGTAAATCGACTTCCGTACACCACTGCAGCTCGACCTCTCAAGATTGGTGCCAGAATCTTGGGCCAATCTTCGGGGTCGTATTCAAGGTCAGCATCTTGGATAATGACAATGTCTCCGGTCGCCGACTCAATCCCCGTGCGCAGCGCCGCACCTTTTCCTTGGTTGACCGGGTGAGTCAGCACCTTGATCGTCGAATCCTCAAGAACAGCGAGCACCTGATTCGTTCCGTCAGACGATCCATCGTCAACGACGATGATTTCGACTTCCAAGGGAACATCGACCGCTCGAATGCGGCGAAGCACCTCTCCTACTGTCGATTTTTCGTTATAGACAGGGACAATGACGCTGAGCGTCTTCATCTCTTTAGCTTCGAGCTTGGGATCAACCTTCACGTGCGTCTCACTTTCAATCAGTAGAAGAAAATCTAGCCGAGAACAGCCAGTGACTCTGGGCGTTAGGAAGCGAGGAGCGAGCGAAAATGTTCAATTGTCACCCTTAAGCCATCTTCAGTCATCGTTCTCGGCTCCCAGCCAAGTTCGCGTTTCGCTACGGCAATGTCAGGGCAGCGACGAGTGGGGTCGTCAGTTGGCAGGGGGAGGTATTCAACTGACGAATTTGAATTCGTTAAAGAAAGAATCAATGAAGCGATCTCCCCCACCGAACGCTCATCAGGATTTCCTAAGTTCACAGGTCCAGTGATGGAACTCTCTCCGAGGGCCATCAGTCCCCTCACGAGGTCAGCAACAAAACACAAGCTTCTCGTCTGCGAGCCATCCCCGTAGATGGTCAACGGGTCGCCCTTCAAGGCTTGCACAATAAAGTTCGACACCACACGGCCATCTCCGGGGGCGAGACGAGGGCCATAGGTGTTGAAGATTCTTGCTACGCCGATGTTGGTTCCAAAGGTTCGATGAAACGCAAACGTCATCGCTTCAGAGAAGCGCTTGGCTTCGTCGTAGACACTGCGAGGCCCCGTGGCATCAACGTTGCCACGGTAGGACTCGCGTTGTGGATGCTCGCTTGGGTCGCCATAGATCTCTGACGTCGAGGCCATGACGAATCGAGCATGCGAGCGCTCCGAGAGCTCAAGGAGGCGTCGAGTTCCTTCTGATCCAACGGCCATGGTCTCTAAGGCAAGGGCGAGATACGCCGGTGGTGAGGCCGGCGACGCCAAGTTGTACACAAGATCTACTTCCTTGAGATCTGGCACGTGTTCACTGACATCAACCTCAATCGCTTCGACTCGGTCATTCTCAGCGAGGTGCTTGATGTTTGAAGGAGATCCGGTGCAGAAGTTGTCCAAGATAACTACCGAGTCACCCTTATCGAGGTGAGCGTCCACTAAGTGCGAGCCAAGAAACCCAGCACCTCCAGCAACAACGACCTTCATGAACGCCCGATACCCATGTAGCGGAACCCGTGGCGTTTCATTGAGTCGGGGTCCAAGAGGTTTCGAGCATCCACGATGGCCGGGACTTCCATCACTTCGCTCACCTGTGCATGATCAAGCCAGCGAAACATCTGCCACTCGGTTAAGAGAGCGACCACTTTGGCATCTCGAGCGGCTTCAAAAGGGTCGCTTGTGATTTCTACTCCTGCTAGATCCTCGGCGTCTCGGTCGCGCTCAGAAAGCGTGGGGTCATAGACCCGCACTCGTGCTCCGGCATCAACAAGTTTTCTCACAATGGCAATTGCGGGCGACGATCGGCGATCGTCGGTCTCAGCTTTGAAGGTCACGCCCCACACGCCGATGGTGGCGCCCTTGAGATCGCCTGCCATGGTGGCGATCTTCGCAGTGACGCGCTCGATCTGTTCCACGTTGCAGTCAATAGCCCCTTGAAGGAGAGAGAACTCATAGCCGTGTTCTTTTCCTATGTGGACAAGAGCGGCCGTATCTTTCGGAAAACACGATCCTCCCCAGCCCGGACCAGGCGAAAGAAACTCAAACCCAATTCGCTTATCAAAGCCAAGTCCGAGCACCAAATCCTTAATATCGGCACCGACTGCTTCGCACAGCGCCGCCATGGCGTTCACGAAACTAATTTTGGTTGCAAGAAAAGCGTTTGATGCGTACTTGATGGTCTCGGCCGTCGTCGGGTCGGTGAGCACCATCGCTCCGCCCATCCCAGCGAAGAGCTCTGCAACTGCACTTGCGGCATGCGCATCGTTGGAGCCAACAACAATTCGATCTGGATGAAGACTGTCTGCGACGGCTGTTCCTTCCCGCAGGAACTCTGGATTCGAAACCACTGAGATATCAGTCCGACCAATTGCTCGGGCCACCAAATCTGCAGTTCCCACTGGAACCGTTGATTTGTTAATCACCACACAGCCAGGAGCAAGGTGTGGCCCGATCTCCAGCGAGGCTTCTTTCACGTAGGAAAGATCTGCTGCTCCATCGTCTCCTTGAGGAGTCGGCACACAGAGAAAGACGAAATCACAATCTTGGACTCCTTCAACAGCTGAGCGAACGAAATGGATTCTCTCTGCGATCCGACCTTCATCAATCAACTCTTGAAGGCCAGGTTCAACAATTGGGAGATTGCCTTTTTCGAGTTCTTCAAATCTATAGTCATCTCTTTCGGCGAGAACTACGTCGTGGCCTCGGGATGCGAGGACTCCTGCGGTGGGGATGCCGACGTAGCCCGCACCAATCACACAGATCTTTGACTGGGGGGCTCGGGCGGCACGTCGAGGCGTATGGCTGCGGCTCATGTTGAACTCTCCTGGATAATGGCGGCAACGAGCCGGCCAATCCCATCTTGCCACTCAGGAAGTGGCGAGAGACCCACCGACGCCAGTCGTTCTGAGGCCAGGGAAGAGCATGCCGGCCTAACGGCGGCCGGCTGGGGATCGAGTTCAGCAGTCGCGATCGGACTGACCTGAGAGCGAGAGCCGCCAGCAGCTTCAACAGCGAAAGAAATAGCGTCGAACCAACTCGCCTGACCGGACCCCGCTACATGAAAGAGACCGGCAGGTCGTTCTCGTACAAGAGCGACAAGACCAGCGGCGAGATCTGCAGCGGCAGTTGGCGATCCGATCTGGTCATCGACAAATCGCAGCTCCCTCCCGTCTTGGCCGACGGCGGCTGCAAGGTGGAAAAGATTTTTCCCTCTCACTCCCGCCACCCAAGCGGTACGAGCAATCGATGCCGAGGGGGGACATTCCTGTTCGCCTGCGAGCTTGGTGGCACCGTAGACCCCAAGAGGATTTGTTTCATCTGATTCGACTAACGCTCGGCCCTTATCCCCTGCAAACACGTAGTCAGTCGAGACGTAGACCATGTGTGCTCCCACGCGCTCTGCGCTTTGCGCGACGTTTCTGGTCCCGATGGCATTCACCACGTACGCACCCTCTTTGTCTTCCTCGGCTTTGTCGACTGCGGTATAGGCCGCCAAATGCACGATGACATCGGGATGGATATGTTCAATGGTTCCCTGGACGGCGGATGCATCGCTGACGTCAAGGCTGGCGTGATCGATCCCGAACACTTCGAACTCTCCGGGGGTTACTTCCTTGCTCCCCATGAGAGCGGTAGCACTCCCGCCAGAGGGGATGATGCCCGAGAGAACATCTCGAAAATCCTGGCCGACCTGTCCCCCCGCTCCGGTGAAGAGAACGCGCACGAAAATCTACGCCGCCCCGCCGCCCCAGCTGGTCTCGACAACAGGTGCGCGTTCGAGGAGCGGCGCCCACCAGGATTCGTTGTCGCGATACCACTCCACGGTTTCAGCAATTCCCTGCTCGAACTCCACGGTTGGCGCCCAGCCAAGTTCGTTTCGGATCTTGGTTGTGTCAAGTAAGTACCGGCGATCGTGACCTGGGCGGTCAGGGACAATTGTTTTGAGCGACTGCGGCTTCCCACTAGCCGCCAACACAGCATCAGCGATCTCTTCGATTGATGCTTCGACCCCTGAACCAACGTGGTAGGTCTCGCCAATTCGTCCCTTGAGGAGGACTGCTTCAATGGCTCGACAGTGGTCGTCGACGTGAAGCCACTCTCGCCGGTTCTGCGTTGATGCGTACAGAGGGAGCGTTTGGTCAGCCAAGGCACGGGTGGCAAACAAAGGGATCACTTTTTCAGGAAATTGATACGGACCGTAGTTGTTCGCGCAGTTGGTAATCGTGACGGGCAACTCGTAGGTTTCCGAGTAGGCCCGCACGGCATGGTCTGAACCAGCTTTTGACGCGTTGTAAGGGGTGCGAGGTCGATACGGGCTTTCTTCGTGAAACGCGTTCGTTGCGTCGAGGTCTAGGTCGCCATAGACCTCGCAGGTTGAGATGTGATGGAACCGGCTTACCCCAGCACGTCGTGATGCTTCGAGCATTCGCTGAGTACCCATCACGTTCGTCATAAAAAAACGACCAGGATCCAATACCGCTAAGGAGTTATGCGATTCGGCAGCGAAGTTGACCACGGTGTCGATCCCAAATTCACGAAGCACCTTTTCTGCGGCGTCAAAATCGCAGATGTCACCTTTGACGAATTCGATCGAGTCCATAACCGACGCAAGGCTCCCCATGGTTCCTGCGTAGGTCATCGCATCGAAGACGACGATGTCATCATCAGGGTGGTATTCGCTCCAATATCGGGCAAACGCTGACCCAATAAACCCGGCTCCTCCAGTGACAAGAATTTTCATAGGTTCAATCTACTCGGCGACTCTTCACCGAGAGGACCCCTCCGGAGATGAATCACGTCACCGGCAGAGAGTTCCCGGACTCCCGTATCACTCTCAATAATCAAGAACCCATGGTCAGTGAGTCCCACTGCGGTCCCAACAATTGTCTCCGTGGCCAGTTCAACACTGACCTCTTGGCCAATGGTCGAGAGCCGCTCGAGAAACTCGCGTTGAATCTCGAGATGCCCTGCATCGTCGTGGAGTTGTGCCTTCCTCTCGCCAAGTTGCGTGAGAAAGGCCTCTAAGAACTCGTCTCTCCCTACATGCGTTCCAGAGACCTCCAAAATCGATGTCCCGTTGACTCCAGGTGGGCCTGGCCAGGTCAAGTTCAGGCCGATGCCCACGACGACAGCAAACGACTCACCCGATGCATCTGGGACAACCTCCGCCAAGATTCCTGCCAACTTGGCGTTGCCTACCAAGAGGTCATTTGGCCACTTGAGTTCGACGTCGACTTTGGCCACGTCCCAACATGCAGCATGAGCCGCCACCGCTACCGCCGCGGTAGCCAGATAGAGCCGCTCAGGAGGAAGGGTGACCCGAAAGAGGATCGAGGCGAGCAGTGATGCCCCAGGGGGGGCTTCCCACGTCCGATCGAGGCGTCCACGCCCCGCAGACTGATGATCGGCCACCGCTACCAGGCCATCGGCAGCCCCGTGACGGGCCTCATTCATAAGGTAGGTATTGGTGGAATCGATCTCTTCGAAGTGCCGAATTTGAAAGCCTGGTACAGACATGGCACGTAGCCTAGATTCCGTGTGACTATGGAGGCCGTACATCTCCGCCGGAGGGACCTCCTCTGGAGAGAAGCGAATACCAAGAAAGGGCCAGCGTGCTGAAGAAAGTCTTGATTGCGAACCGGGGAGAAATTGCGGTTCGAATTATCCGAACGTGCCGAGAGCTGGGCATTGGAACAGTTGCCGTCTACTCAGAGCTTGACCGAGATGCGCTCCATGTGCGACTCGCTGATGAGGCCTACGCCCTTGGCGGGAGTACCGCTCAAGAGAGCTACCTCAACACCGAAGCCATCCTCAACGCAATTGAGCAGTCTGGCGCAGATGCCGTGCACCCTGGCTATGGATTCTTTTCTGAGAACACTGACTTTGCTCGTGCCATCACCGCGAAGGGTGTGACCTTCATTGGACCGCCACCCGAAGCGATTGAAGTCATGGGTGACAAGATCAGTTCTCGAATCGCTGCAGAAAAAGCTGGCGTTGCTGGCGTACCTGGCCGCTCAGAGCCACTGAAGTCTGCAAAAGAAGTCATCGCGTTCGGAAACAAAGTTGGATGGCCTGTTGCGATCAAGGCAGCCTTTGGTGGTGGTGGCCGAGGAATGAAGGTTGTCAAGAGCCCTGAAGAAGCTGCCGCTGCGTTGGAGTCTGCACAGCGAGAGGCGCTCTCCTACTTTGGCCGTGACGAGTGTTACGTCGAGCGGTACCTGACTTGGCCACGGCACATCGAGATGCAGATCTTGGCCGACACTCATGGAAACACCCTCTGGCTCGGAGAGCGTGACTGTTCCTGCCAGCGTCGTCACCAAAAACTGATCGAAGAGAGCCCCGCTGCTGAGTTCCCAGACGAAGTCCGCCAGGCCATGGGCGCCGCAGCTGTCAAGGTTTCTGAGGCGTGTGGCTATTTCAATGCCGGAACCGTGGAGTTCCTCTATCAAGACGGGGAGTTCTTCTTCTTGGAGATGAACACGCGCCTTCAGGTCGAACACCCTGTCACTGAGTTGGTCACTGGACTCGATCTTGTGGCATGGCAGCTGAAAATCGCTGCGGGCGAAGAGATTCCTTTTGCCCAAAGCGATGTCCGTCGACTTGGGCACTCGATAGAAGTTCGGATCAATGCCGAAGACCCCAGTGGTGGTCGTTTCACTCCTTCGCCTGGAACATTGACTCGCTTTGCTCAGCCGTCTGGGCCGGGTGTGCGCCTTGATGCCGGTTACGAATCTGGTGACACCGTCTCTCAGTACTACGACAACTTGATCGCCAAGTTGGTGGTCTGGGCTGAAGACCGAGAAGGCGCTCGACGACGGATGTTGCGGGCCCTAGAGGAGACCATCATCGAAGGAGTCGCCACGACGATCCCTGCTGCACAGGCGATTCTCTCGCATCCTGATTTTGCGAACGGTATTCACTCGACCAAGTGGGTCGAAGAGACCTTGGATCTTTCAGGGCTTGTCGTCACGATTGATCCTCCGCAAGAAGAAGGAGATGCCAAAGTTCTTCGCACCGTCACTACTGAAGTCGCGGGTCGTCGCTATGACGTCAAGGTCTGGATGCCCGAGTCAAGTGGCGGCGGAAGTGCTCCACGACCCAGCTCACCCACGCGTCGTCGAGGTAGTAGCGGGTCGGTTTCTGCCGCATTGACCGGCTCGGTCACCGTTCCGATGCAAGGGACCATCGTCAAAGTCCTGGTCGCAGTTGGCGACACGGTGGAAGCAGGTGAGACCATCTGCGTTCTTGAAGCGATGAAAATGGAAAACGCCATCAATGCAAGTGCTGGAGGAACCGTCACGGAGATCAAGGTCAGTGCCGGCGACTCAGTGACCGGTGGTGACGTCATCGCCATGATTGAATAGTTCTCAATGAACGCCCACCTCTCCTCAACAGCAATCGGTGCAATTGAAGCCAATCGAGAAAACCTGGTTTCCCTCTCTGAGTCCCTCCACGCTGATCCGGAACTGGCCTTTGAAGAACACCATGCGGCAGCGCTTCTCACGAACATGCTGAGAGAAGAAGGGTTCGAGGTCACCGATGGTGTCGGTGACCTCCCGACGGCGTTCGATGCAACCTTTGGCTCCGGGGCGCTCACGATTGCGGTCATGGCAGAGTACGACGCTCTCCCTGAAGTGGGGCATGCGTGTGGACACAACCTGATCGCCGCCGCTGGGGTGGGAACCGCACTTGGACTCAAAGCCGTCGCCGACGAATGCGACGTCACGCTTCGAGTGTTTGGCACACCTGCAGAGGAAGGTGGTGGTGGAAAGGTTCTGATGCTTGAACGCGGCGTCTTTGATGGCGTGAATCTCGCCATGATGATGCATCCCTGGTCGTTCGACCGTCTGGAATCAGCATGCTTAGCCGTTGACCATTTTGACGTCACGTTTCTTGGCCAAAGCGCTCACGCATCCGCTGCTCCCTCAGAAGGAGTGAATGCCAGTGACGCAATGACCTTGGCCCACGTCGCCATCGGGCTCTTGCGCCAACAACTTCCACCTGGTGATCAAATTCATGGCGTCATCACCTTCGGTGGAGATGCCGCCAACATTATTCCGGCCAAAGTCACCGCTCGCTTTATGTGTCGGTCTCGAAGCGTCGAAGGTTTAGAGATGCTTCGACCCAGAGTCAATGCCTGCTTTGAAGCAGGGGCGCTCGCGACTGGGTGCAGCCTCGAGATGGAGGAGATTGCACCGGTTTATACGCACATGGAACAAGACCATGATCTTGTTGGCCTCTATCGAACCCATGCCGAAGAGCGAGGCCGACGATTTGAGCTCGACGATGCGGGTGCTCCGCTTCCGACATATTCAACCGACATGGCCAATATCTCGTTAGCGATTCCCTCAATTCATCCGCTTGTGGGTATCGACTCCAACGGGGCCGTCAATCATCAACCAGAGTTTGCTGCAGCATGCATTGGCCCCTCTGCTGAAACCGCGCTGATTGATGGTGCTGTTGCGCTGTGTCTCACCGGTATCGACGCTGCGACCACTGAGCCCCTCCGCTCTCGGCTGCTCTCTCGACACATCTAGATCAGTCCTCTCTCTCGACAAGGTCTTTAGAACAAAGGTCATGCAGCCTTGCTCGTCGCCTCTGGTGATGGGTCTCTCCCCTCATTGTTCGACAGAAGAACCTTTTGATGAGAGGAATCGAAGGTCTGAGCGAAAGGACTATTAGATTATGGATGTGAACGACTTCGCTGAGACAGAAATCCGGGGACCGTGGGACTCATCACAGGTCAGAGCATTTTTGGATGAAGTGACAATACCAATGCGCATTGGAGTTGTCGCCTCGTCTGGGCGACCCATTGTTCTGTCGGTTTGGTTTCTCAGGGATGGCGACCACATCATTGGAGCAACTCGGCCGACGTCAACCTTGATCAAATGCCTCACAAGGAATCCCGAGTGTGGTTTTGAGATAGCAGCGGATTCGCTTCCGTATCGTGGTGTTCGAGGCAGCGCCACTGTTGAGATTGAGCATTCATCGGGCGCTCGCGTTCTTGATGAACTTCTCCTTCGTTATCTTGGGTCCCTTGAAACTCCCCTCGGGAAAAAACTACGGTCACAGTCAGACGACGAAGTGAGTTTTATTCTCAAGCCCTCGAGGCTCGTCAGCTGGGACTACAGCGAGCGCATGGCCTAATCGCTTCGATGTAATAAGGTACGCAGATGATCGTAGAACACGGAGTTTTGGACGTTCGCCCTGGCCAAGAAGAGGCCTACGAAGCGGCCCTTGCAGAAGCGTTACCGTTTATCTCTTCGTCGCCAGGTTTTCACTCGCTCAGAATCGTTCGCGGCATTGAGTCTCCAAGTCGCTACGTCCTCTTTGTCGAATGGGAGAGCGTTGAAGCCCATACAAAGGGATTTCGAGAGTCTCCTGCCTACGAGCGTTGGAGAGAACTCACTCATCCGTTCTATGAACCCGCTCCTCAGGTTGAACATTTCAACCTCGTGGCGAGCGAGTAAGAAAACTTACTCTCAGCCTCCAGGCTGATAGGTACCAAAGACCCCACGCAAGACGTCGGCGACTTCTCCGAGAGTTGCCATCTTAGAAAGTGCATCCTTCATTGGGACCAGCACATTCTGTGTCCCCGATGCCGCACGCTCCAAGTCGCCGAGCGCAGCGTCAACCGCACTTTGATCTCTCTTGGCTCGCACGTCAGCAAGCCGAGCAACCTGGTCCTTTTGGAGTTGAGGGTCGATTGGGAAGACATCGGTAGGTTCGTTGGTCTCATCAACAAACTTATTGACTCCGATGACAACTTTTTGACCACTGTCGATGTCTTTCGCGTAGGCGTACGCTGCGGATTCGATCTCTTCTTGCATGAATCTTGCCTCAATGGCATCGACTGCTCCACCCATTGCGTCAATCTGCTCGAGATAGGCAAAGGCTGCGGCTTCAGTCTCATCAGTCAGCGTTTCGAGGAAGTACGACCCCGCAAGCGGGTCGACCGTATCGGCGACACCTGACTCGTAACCCACGATTTGTTGGGTTCGCAGAGCAATCTTCGCGGCTTTCGTCGTCGGGAGCCCCAAGGCTTCGTCGTAGCCATTGGTATGGAGACTTTGCGTGCCCCCCAAAGCTGCAGCCATGGCTTGGACCGTCACTCGCACAATATTGTTTTCAGGTTGCTGTGCCGTCAAGGTTGAACCACCAGTTTGCGTGTGGAATCGCATCACCTTTGATCGGTCATCTTTTGCGCCAAATCGTTCCGTCATGATCTTGGCCCACATGCGTCGAGCTGCTCGGAATTTCGCTACCTCTTCAAAAAGATTGTTATGGCTATTCCAGAAGAAACTGAGCCGTGGAGCGAATGCATCGACGTCGAGACCGGCCGCTTGAGCCGCCTCGACGTAGGCAATGCCATTGGCAATCGTGAAGGCAATCTCTTGGACCGCAGTCGATCCCGCTTCTCGAATGTGATAGCCCGAGATTGAGATGGTGTTCCAGTTTGGAAGGTTCTCTGCGCAGTAGGAAAACGTATCGACGATCAGCCGCATGGAGGGTCGTGGCGGATAGATGTAGGTACCTCTCGCCACGTACTCCTTCAAAATATCGTTTTGAATGGTGCCGCGAATCTGAGGGCCTTTAACGCCTTGCTCTTCTGCAACCAACTGGTACAACAACAGCAGGGTTGACGCTGTTGAATTGATTGTCATTGAGGTTGTGACTTGGTCGAGTGGAAGCCCTTGCAGGAGGAGGCGCATGTCAGCGAGTGAGTCAATGGCAACACCAACCTTGCCGACTTCACCCTCAGCCCTCGGGTGGTCCGAGTCGTATCCCATCTGAGTGGGAAGGTCAAAGGCGCAACTCAGACCAGTTTGACCGGCGTCGAGGAGAAACTTGAAGCGCTCGTTTGTGGACTCTGCGTTTCCAAACCCCGCGTATTGGCGCATCGTCCAGAGGCGCTTGCGGTACATCTCTGCGTGAACACCACGGGTGTAGGGATACGCCCCAGGCAGACCCAACTTTGTTGCGGGGTCAAAGCCTTGGAGATCCTTCTCGGTATAGAGCTCATTTATTTCAATGCCGGAATCTGTGTGCCGACTTGTTGGGGTTGATGAATCACTCACAGGACGCAGGTTATGCGCTCGGGAGCACCGTACCGGACTCTCAATGAAATATGGAGGTTTCCTGAGAATTGCGTGACTCAGGCGCGGCGGACAAACCCAGGAATGCACAACGCCCGCAGATCTACCTTGAGGACCCTAGCGACGCCATGGCTCCTCGCTTTTCGCCACGCAGATGAACCTGAACCTTGGTCACTGTCATTGACGTCGGGGTTAGAGCTAAAAAGCGAATGCGCCACCGGGGCCGGGTGGTGAGAAGTCCAGAAACATGAGCGTGCAGATTGAACGCAACGCTCTATATTTTAACGATTTCCGCCGGTGAAGATGGTCAGGAGAGCCAAATAGATCATGACCATAGAGATCATGATCGACTGAGCTGCGAACCACTCGCCCTCTTTGCTGACTCCAGCTTGTTGTGCTTTGTACACATAGGCAAAGTCCACAAAGAGGTTCATCACGCCAACGATCAAGTACATGTAGCCAAAAATCAAGAGATAGATCAGTGATTGATGTGCGAATGACACCACCATGCCAAAGATGATGGATACCAGTGCCGCTGCAAGAAGGCCGACTGTTGCAATGACCGTTGCCCTCACAAATGCTGATCCCACCTTGACGAGACCTGTTCGGTAGAGGAATAACACTGCGAAGAAGACGGCAGTTGTGGCGACGATGGCCAAGGGAACAACTGTTGAGTTCCCTTGGGCATAAGAGCGAGAGATCACTCCAAGGCCAACACCCATAAAGACGCTATAGAGCGGGGCAGTGATCCTCGCAGCCGCTGGTTTGAAGAAGCTGATCAGCACGAAACCAAATGAAACAAGCATCGCCACGAATCCAATAACGGGCGACACTTTAAAGAATGCAGCACCAATGCCAAATGCCA
The DNA here is from genome assembly GCA_009699875.1 of Actinomycetota bacterium. Lineage (GTDB taxonomy): Bacteria > Actinomycetota > Acidimicrobiia > Acidimicrobiales > RAAP-2 > CAIUMH01. Next base: position 123,418 of record WLNI01000002.1, on the reverse strand, counting down.
AGGCGATAATTCCGAGAAGGGCGACCTTGTTCAAGACGTCGCTAGCAACAAACGGTGCGACATCGCTCACGCTAGGTTGCGTTGGCTCTCCAGAGCCACCCTCGTTCAGCGTTTTGGTAGATGCCGAAAGCGGGCCAAACTGTTCAACCAGTTTGTTGAACGTCTGTTGTGATCCTGGTGAACCGGCGCTTTGCTTGCTTGCCATGGGTCTTCCTCCTCTAACGCGCACTGTTGCGCTGTGAGGACATTCTAGTGACTCAGCGTCTCAAGAAGTGTGCGGCATGCAGAGATCATCATATTCTGCGATCACGATCTCGCCAGCATTCTCGCCACAGGCCGGACAAGCCGGGTCACGTCGAACTTTGAAGGTTCGGAAGGACTCTTCCAAGGCATCAAAGGCCAAGAGTCGCCCGACAAGCGTCTCGCCGAGGTTCAAAAGCATCTTGAGGGTTTCCAAGGCTTGGATCGAACCCACGATTCCAGGGAGAACGCCAAGGACGCCAGCTTCGGCACAACTTGGTGCCAGCTCAGCCGGAGGTGGTTCAGGGATCATGCAGCGATAGCAAGGACCGTTGTAGGGATCAAAGATTGTGACTTGTCCCTCGAATCGAAAAATTGAACCATGGACGACGGGAATCTTCTTCAAGAGTGCCGCATCGTTCACCAGATAACGAGTCGGGAAGTTGTCCGTTCCATCCACGATGATGTCGTAGCCGTCGATGATGTCGAGAATATTGTCAGCACCAAGCCGAACGTCATAGGTCGCCACGTTGAGATCTGGATTCAACGCCGTCAGAGTTTTCTTTGCTGAGTCAACTTTTCGTTCACCAACCCGATCCAAGTTGTGCAGAATCTGTCGTTGAATATTTGATGCATCCACAACATCCATATCGATGATGCCAATATTTCCAACACCTGCTGCGGCTAGGTACAACGAGGAAGGAGAGCCCAGTCCCCCCGCTCCCAGCATTAGGACCTTGGACTCTAAAAGTTTCTGTTGACCTTTTTCTCCAACTTCTGGGAGGAGTAGGTGACGCTGATAGCGGTTTCTCTGGTCAGGCGTGAGCGTCTTTGGTGTCGTCCACGTCAACCCTTCGTCTTTCCAGCGATTGAACCCACCGATGACCGAAACCACGTTGGTGAAGCCAATCTCTTGAAGGGTCTTCGCTGCAAAGGCTGAGCGTGCACCGCCCGCGCAGTAAACGACAACAGGCTCGTCTTTGTTTAACAGCCGTCCCTCGACTTGGAACTCTAAGTGACCTCGAGGGATGTGAACGGCACCGGGGATCGCCCCTTGCTCGTATTCATCAGGCTCGCGTACGTCCAAAAAGATTGAGGAGCCCACTTGGTCAAGCACGTCAGCGGGCTCGACCTCTCGGATTTGGGCCTTTGCGTCATTGAGTAGTTCTCGGGGGGTAGCCATAGGATGCTCTCTAACAGGTTGTGTGGAATCAATACCCTACCAGACTAGTCGGGTTTCTATGACGGGCACAATAAAGCGGAAAGGGGGGCCAATGGACGTGAGTGATGCGCTGCGGCGTCGACGGATGGTGAGAAGTTTTGATGGCGCTGCACTCGAGGCTGATCTGGTGAGTTCTCTCTTTGAAGACTCCCTTCGAGCCCCCACCGCAGGAAACTCGAGAGGCATTTCTTGGTTGCTCTTTTCTGGATCTGACGAAGTGGCTTCCTATTTCAGCGTGACGACTGACGCTGAGTGGCGAGCGACGTCGACTCGATTTGAAGGACTCTCGCGAGCGTCCGCTGTTGGAGTCTGCCTCGCTGATCCCACTCTCTATACCAAGCGATACAGCGAAGACGACAAGAAGAGCTCTGGTCTAGGAGAGCATGTTGCAGCATGGCCAGTCCCCTATTGGATCGGCGATGCTGGTGCTGCTTCGTTGGCAGCATTGTTACTCGCCGAGGCTCGAGGGCTCGCTGCATGTTTTCTTGGCGCGTTTCGAGGGATCGAACTCCTCAGAGATCTCTCGCAGATTCCTGAGGGCATCGAAATCTACGGTTCAGTCCTTCTCGGTCGGCCTGACGGCAATGACCACCGCTCTCCTTCGCTCGATCTCCCAGGCCCGACTCGCTCTGAGCGAGTCCATCGCGCTCTCTTTTCGCCTAACCCTTCAGCGAGTTAGAGGGAGCGAAGGTAAGAGAGGATTGTCCGAAGGCTGAACGCCGTTCCACCTTTGACCAGATACCCGCTCGTTTTCTCTGATCGAGCAGGACCAGCTATATCAAGGTGCGCCCATGGAGTCTCGTCGACAAACCTCTGGAGAAAGAGTGCTGCTGAAATTGTCCCTGCCTCGCCAGGCGCTCCAATATTCTTAATATCCGCAATTTCAGACTTGATATGGGACTCGTATTCTTCAACAAGAGGAAGGCGCCATAGTGGTTCGCCCGCCAATTTCCCTGCTTCGTCGAGTGACTGAGCAAGTTCATCATTATTCGAAAGCAGGCCTGCAACGCCAGTGCCGAGCGCGACGACTGCCGCTCCGGTCAACGTTGCCACGTCAATAATCGCGTCAGGCTTCATCTCTACTGCCAAAGAAAGTCCATCAGCCAAAATGAGTCGGCCCTCAGCATCGGTGTTGAGGACTTCAATGGTCGTGCCATTGCGAGCAATAAGGACGTCGCCTGGCTTTATTGCTTCGCCGCCTGGCATGTTTTCTGTCATTGGGGCAATGGCTGTCACTGTTGCTCTCACTCCAAGGTCGTGACAGGCCGAGAGTGCTCCCAAGACAACCGCTGCACCGGTCATGTCGGTCTTCATCGTGGTCATACCACCAGCGGTCTTGAGTGACAAACCGCCAGAGTCAAACGTTACGCCTTTGCCGACTAAGACAACATGGTGAGTGGGCGTTCCTTCTGGAGAGTACGTCGCCACCACGAGACGGGGATCTTGATGCGACCCGCGTGCCACCCCAAGAAGTCCACCAAGTTTTTCATCTTTGATCCGCTCGAGCTCCCACACTTCGCTCGTGACACGCTGAGCTGAGCTGAGCAAAGTCGTTGCTTCTTCAGCCAACTTGGTCGGTGTCATTGAACTTGGGAACTCATTGACCATGTCTCGAGCAAACGACACAGCATGCGCCACTGCGATCCCTGCAGCCACTCCGACTAAGAGTTCAGGGTTCTCTCCACCGTTCACAAATCCGACATCAAGACTCTCGAGCCCCTCGTGTGGGTCATCTGATCGAACGGAATAGCTATAGGAAGCCAATAGTGCTCCTGTGGTGACCGCTTCGCCAAGAACGCCCGTCGCTGGGGTTTCAAGAATTGGAAGTAACAACAAGGCACGACGCCCGACAGAGGATCGAACGACGCTCGCACCAACGTGGCGCCAGTTCTCTTGCGACGATCCATCACCGCACCCGACAGCGAGGACCGTTGGTCCTTCTTGCTCTTGGCGAATGACAAGGGTCTGGCCTTTTTTCGCCTCAAAGTGATGACGTTTCGCGAATGCCGTATCAATAATTGAGGGAATGGCATCGCTTCCATCGCCGCCAGGTACTTCAAGCCCTGCGTCCGACGTGAACACGCCAAACGCAATGGTGTCGTAGCTTGCAAGGTCAACGTTCTCTGCGACCGCAATTTTTAGCGTGGTTGTCATGACTCCCCCTTCGCTAAAATGTGGTCGTCACCTTCTTGCCAGCGAGCCATCGTCCACACGAGATCACTCAGACGATTGAGATACGGAGTCACAAGAGAGTCATCGAGTTTGTAAGAGACGCTCAGCCGCTCAGCTCTTCGGACACCGGTCCGAGCAACATCGAGAGAAGCCGAGACAATATTTTGACCCGGGATCACAAACTCGGTTGGCATGGCGAATCGTTCGCTCAAAGAGTCAATCAAGGTCTCTAACTTGTCCACCATCTCTTTGGTCACGAGCGACGTGCCCGCAGACAACTTCGAACGGTTTTCAGGGAGAGTCGCCACCTCAGCCATGAGGACGTAAAGATCTCGCTCAAGATCCATCAAGATTTCATTCAACTCAGCATCACGGTACCCATGTGCTCGAGCGAGCCCAAGGGCTGCTTGGGCTTCGTCAACGGCTCCGTTGACCTCTATAGGGTCAGCATCTTTTCGGACGCGACCTCCAAAGAGAAGTCCCGTGGTCCCGTCGTCTCCCTTGCGGGTATAGATGCCCATCGGTCCAAGGTTAGTGTCACCCTTAGTAACCTGGTTCCTTATGGCTGAAAAAACTCCTTCCTTCGCCAGGCTGACCCCCACGAGCGACCCATATCTCTCCGCGCTCAGCCAGCGGGTCGTGGTTTTTGATGGGGCAACCGGCACCAATCTTCAACTCATGGACCTCACCCTGGAGGACTTTGGGAGCGCCAACCTCGAAGGGTGCAATGAGATCCTGGTTGAGACTCGACCTGACGCCATTGAACAACTCCATCGATCCTTCCTAGAGGTCGGCAGTGACGTCATCGAGACTGACTCGTTCGGTTCATTCTCCGTTGTCTTGGCTGAATATGGTCTTGAATCACAGGCTGAGTCTCTTTCTCGCAAATCAGCCGTCCTGGCACGAAAAGTTGCCGATGAGTTCTCAACTCCCGAGAAGCCACGTTTTGTCGCTGGCTCAATGGGCCCAGGAACAAAGTTTCCAACTCTTGGCCAGATCAGTTACGTGGAACTTCGAGACTCGTATCGAGAGCAAGCTCGTGGCCTCTTAGAAGGAGGCGTTGACCTTCTCATCATCGAAACAATGTTTGACCTTCTCGGAGCGAAGGCCGCAATCAATGCAGCACGATTTGCCATGGCAGACGTTGGTCGACAGGTGCCACTTCAAGTCCAGGTCACCATCGAACTCACCGGACGGATGCTGCCGGGCACCGAAGTTGGCGCTGCGCTCATGGCCCTTGAGGCGATGCAGATCGACGTCATCGGCTTGAACTGCGCGACCGGTCCGGTCGAAATGGGAGAACCGCTGCGGTACTTGGCGGAGAATGCCACGATCCCCATCTCGTGTCTCCCAAATGCAGGACTCCCAAGCGTCGTCGACGGGAAGATGCACTACGACTTAACTCCAGAGGGTCTCGCAGAACATATGACTCGTTTTGTCACCGAGTTTGGCGTCAATGCGGTTGGTGGATGTTGCGGTACGACCCCAGCTCACTTGAAAGCTGTTCTCGATGCCGTGGGTTCAGCGACACCAACAAAGCGTCATCCTTCTCCGGCGCCTGGAGCGACCTCGATCTACACCGCCGTCCCCTTCCAACAAGACAGTTCGTTCTTGGTAATCGGCGAACGAACCAACGCCAACGGTTCAAAGAAGTTTCGCGAGGCAATGCTCGAAGCCGACTGGGATACGTGCGTCGCCATGGCCAAAGACCAAGTAAAGGAGGGCTCGCACCTTATCGATGTCTGTGTCGATTACACCGGAGCTGATGGTGTTGGCGACATGGAAGCCCTCATGAGCCGGCTCGCAACGCAGTCGAGCGCCCCCATCATGGTTGACACCACCGAGGCACCTGTTGCAGAAACAGCCCTTCGCTGGCTGGGAGGACGCGCACTTCTGAACTCAGTCAATCTTGAAGAAGGGTCAGAAGAAGGGACGCGACTCGACAAGTTCTTGACCCTTGCAGGTGAGTTCGGATCCGCGGTGGTTGCGACGTGTATCGATGAAGAAGGTCAGGCGAGAACCGCTGAATGGAAACTTCGCGCGGCGACGGCCATTCATGATCTTGCCGTGAACTCATATGGACTCTCTTCAACAGACCTCATGATTGACCCCCTTGCGCTTCCACTCTCTACGGGGATGGAAGAGTCTCGGAGAGACGGCATCGAAACGATCGAAGGTATTCGATTGATCAAGCAGAACTTGCCTGGCGTCTCTACTGTTCTTGGGCTTTCCAACGTTTCGTTTGGCTTGAGTCCTGCGGCTCGCCAAGTCCTCAACAGCGTGTTTCTTCACGAATGTGTCGAAGCTGGTCTCGACGCTGCAATTGTGCACGCCTCAAAGATTCTTCCACTGGCAAAGATTGACGAGCGGGCCCGTGAGGTTTCTCTTGACTTGATCTACGACCGACGACGAGAAGGCTACGACCCACTCACCGAGTTGCTTAGTCTCTTCGAAGGGGTCACCATCAGTTCCCAAGGGCCAGATGAGCATGCGGATTGGTCAGTTGACCGACGCCTCGTCCAGCGCATCATCGATGGGAATAGGAACGGTCTCAATGACGACCTCGATATCGCTATGAGTGAAGGGTTCGCTCCACTAACAATCGTCAATGATTTTCTCCTTGATGGAATGAAAACCGTTGGAGAGCTCTTTGCTTCTGGTGAGATGCAACTTCCCTTCGTGCTCGGTTCTGCTGAAACCATGAAACAAGCCGTTGCCCATCTTGAGCCTCACATGGAAAAAGCCGACCAAGGTGGACGCGGCACCATTGTCTTAGCCACTGTGAAAGGGGACGTCCACGATATTGGAAAGAACCTTGTTGATATCATTTTCACCAACAATGGCTACGAAGTCATCAACCTTGGCATCAAGATTGGCATCAACGAAATGGCGACTGCTGTGCAGGAGAACAACGCTGACGCCCTTGGCATGAGTGGTCTTCTCGTGAAGTCCACCTTGATCATGCGAGAGAACTTAGAAGAGCTCAACGAACGGGGCCTCAGCGGAGTCCCCGTTCTTCTCGGTGGTGCAGCGCTGACGAGAACATACGTCGAGCGTGATCTCCGAGAGGTCTACGACGGTCGCCTTTTCTATGGCAAGGATGCCTTCGAAGGCCTTCGAACGATGGATCAACTCATGACGATGAAAAAAGAGGGAATTGACGATCCCGACTTCGGAACAGTGATCTCTGAAAAGAATGTCCAGCGGAGATTTAAAGACCCTTCAACAGAGCACGTTGATGGCCAGCCCAGTCGAGCACCAACGGTGGTTGACGACAATCAGATCCCAACTCCACCCTTCTTGGGATCTCGCGTCGCTAAAGGTATCCCTATTGATGAGATTTCGACCTACATCAACAAAACTGCTCTTTTCCGAAATCAGTGGGGTTTTCGCCCAGAGGGCGACGAAGACGACGCAGCGTTCAAAGAGCGAGTCTCGTCAACACTGCGAGAGCAACTTGCCCAAGCTGTCGCTGATGATCTCTTAGTCCCCCAGGTGGTCTATGGCCACTTCCCGGTCAATGCGGTTGGCAACGAACTGGTCGTCTACGAAGAAGACACTCGATCAAGCGAACTCACGAGATTTATCTTTCCTCGTCAAAAGGTTGAGCCGTGGCTCTGCATTTCTGATTTCTTCTCCACGGCTGAGAGTGCCCGAGCGGACTACGCAAGTTTCATGCTCGTCACTATGGGGCAGAGAATCTCTGACCGATGTGCTGAACTTTTTGCCAAAGACGAATACCAGCAATATCTCTTCCTCCACGGACTGGGCGTCGAGATGGCGGAGGCCTTGGCTGAGTATTGGCACCATCGCGTCCGAGAAGAGTTGAATTACGCCAACGAAGATGGTCCATCCCTCGCAGGTCTTTTCCGACAGCAGTATCGAGGCGGTCGCTATTCCTGGGGCTATCCCGCATGTCCTGACCTTTCAGAGAATGCGAAAGTTGCTGCCCTCCTCGGAGCGGACCGCATCGGCGTCGAAGTCTCGGAGGGTTTTCAGTTACATCCAGAGCAGACGACAGATGCCATTATCTGTCACCATCCACAAGCCAAATACTTCGTCGCCTGATCGTTAGGCCGTCAGGTGGTTTCTTGACGTAGACGCACTGGGACACGTGCTTGCTCTGATGCTTCTCGAGCGTGGTAGCTCGAACGGGTCAATGGCGAGGCTTGCACATGTCGCAATCCCAATCGTCGTCCCGCTTCAGCTAACTCCTCAAAGACAGAAGGGTCCGCGTAACGATCAACTGGCGCGTGATCCTTCGTTGGTCGCAGGTACTGGCCAATGGTGACGAGCTGAACCCCCACGCTGGCAAGGTCCTGCAAGGTCGTGATGATCTCATCATCACGCTCTCCGAGACCAACCATAATTCCTGATTTCGTGACGAGGCCTGCGGACGATGCTCGCGCCAGGACCGTGAGACTCCGCGCATAGCCAGCAGAAGGACGTACCGCCTTCTGAAGACGAGCAACGGTTTCGATGTTGTGATTCAGTACATCTGGTCTGGCGTCAAAGATTTTTGCGAGTGATTCTGTGTCGCCTTTACAGTCCGAGATAAGGACTTCCACTGACGTTTGTGGTCGACGGCGGCGAATGGCATGGATCGTTTCTCCAATTGCGCCTGCTCCCCCATCAGCCAAGTCATCACGAGCAACGCACGTCACCACCGCATGGGCAAGTCCCATTCTTTCAACCCCCTGTGCGACCCGATCAGGCTCACTCGCGTCCAGGGGAAACGGTTTCTGGGTGTCCACAAGGCAGAAGCTGCACGCACGCGTGCACCGCTCGCCATTGACCATAAAGGTCGCCGTGCCATCAGCCCAGCATTCAAAGATGTTGGGGCAACCAGCTTCTTCACAGACTGTGACCAAGCCAAGATCTGACACGACGCTGTTCGTGGAAAGAAACGTGTCATCTCGGCGAGCCTTGACTCGGAGCCATTCTGGTTTGCGAGTTGAAAAACTAACGGTCTCATCGAGGTCAATTCCTGCAGCGATCAATCGACGTGTCGACATTGAGGTTGTTTCATGCTGATCAGGTTTCTCTCGGTTGACTTTTCGAACTGATGCTTCTTCGACGTCTCTCTCGGGGAAGAGGGTTTGGGCCAAGCGCGAAGCCAGGGTGGCTTCAACCGTTTCGAACGCAACGCTACTTCCAAGCTCGAACAGCGAGGTGACGCCACGACCAGTAATCCCGCAGGGAACGATCGCCGAGAAGAGTGAGAGATCATTCGTGACATTCAGTGCAATTCCATGAAGTGTTCGCCGCTTCCCGTCAACCTTCTCGGTCCTCACACCAACTGCAGCAATCTTTGCTGGGTTAGAGGTAGTAATCCCAACCCAGACTCCTGGACATCCCTCAAGTCGGCCGACCCCTCCAACGAGTTGTGAGTCGACGCAGGCTTCAACGGTGGCGATCACTGCATCTTCTAAGTTGCGAACATGGCCAGATATTGCATGAGGGTCATCATCAATACTCACGATCGCATAGGCCACCAACTGCCCAGGCGCATGAAGCGTCACGTCTCCACCGCGATCAGTCTGAATCACCTCTGCGCCAATGAGTGATGGATCAGTGACGATATGTGACGTGTCGGCGCGCCGACCAAGGGTGATCGTCGTGGGATGCTCAAGAACCAAGACATAGTCTTCGCCGCTCTTGAACAGTGCTTGCTGGAGGTCGCGGGCTTCGCCGTAGGGGACGAGACCCAGTTTGCGAAGACGAAGTGGCTTAGTTGACATGAAGTCCTCGTCCGGTGAGTGCCAACAACGTCTCTCCAAAGGTCTCAGAAAGTGTGGGGTGCGGCTGAAGAAAGTTGGCGATATCGAGAACGTTTGCTTCAGTGTTCACCGCGAAGTACCCAGCCCCCAACTGTTCAGTGACCCAGGGTCCAACCATGTGTACACCCAAGATTCTTCCAGGAGACCCATCACTCTGTTTTTCCGCAACGATCTTGACCATTCCTTCGGTATCGCCAAGGATGCGAGCTCGGCTATTTCCCCCGAAGGGGTCTTTTTGAATGACGACGTCGTAGCCCGCCTCAGTCGCATCAGTTTCGCTCAGACCAGCGAAGGCGACCTCTGGGTGACAATAGATTGCCCAAGGAACCCGGTCGTAGTGAATTGGCGTTCCACCTTCACCGAGAATCTCCTGGATTGCGACGATGGCTTCGGCGAACCCCACGTGGGCTAGCTGGGGCGAGCCCGACACAATATCGCCGACGGCATAAATTCCTTCTGCACTTGTGTGCATCAACTCGTCAGTTTTCACACATCCCGCATCATCAAAATCAAGAGAAACGCCGTCGGCGAGTAACCCTTCGGTGTAAGGCTGACGACCTATCGAGACGACGATCATCTCGACCTCGAGGGGATCACGGTTTTCAAGAAGAAGCGAGGTGCTCTTCGAGTCACTTTTCGGCGTGTGGCCAAGGACAGTGGTCGACGTCAGCACCGAGATCTTTCGTTTCTTAAACGACCGAGCGATCACTGCTTTCACGTCGTGATCACACGATCCCAAAATTGAATCAAGACCCTCAACGATGGTGACTTCAACGCCGAGATCCCCCATCAACGACGCAAATTCACACCCAATTGCTCCCCCGCCAATCACTGCTGCAGAGCGTGGGAGCTCTTCGAGCGCTAAAAACTCATCAGAGGTGACCACAAGTTTGCCATCGAGTTCAAGGCAGGCCAGCGTTCGTGGTCTCGAACCGGTTGCGAGGATGACTGAACGCGCCTGAAGTACGGCTCCTGCATCTTCGCCGTCCACTACGTGCACTCGATGTTCAGGATGCAGCTGAGCAGTTCCCGAAAGCACAGTGATCTTCCGGTTCTTTAGTAAGCCGGACAACCCCTTAAACATCGTATCGACCACGTGTTGTTTCCGGCGTTGACTGGCCGAAAAATCAAGTGAGGGATCCGGAGTTTCAACTCCAAATTCACCAGCATGCGAAACCGTCCGCCACACCGATGCCGTCTCTAAGAACTCTTTGGCGGGAACACAGCCACGATGGAGACACGCTCCTCCAACTTTGTCTCGCTCAACGAGGGCAACATTCAGTCCCGCCGCCGCTCCGTAGAGCGCTGCGCCATATCCACCTGGTCCCCCACCGATTACCACCACGTCATACGTGATTGGCTGCTCGGACATTTCGACCATCGGTGAGCTCTCTTTCGGTTCTTTTGGCTTCCCTCAGAGACACTAGCGATTAGGACGCCCGGTGTGATCGAACGCTTCTAGCGAGTGCCACTGACTGGCCGCTGACTCTGAGCGGCTTCCAGGGCCAAAAGGTCGACCACGTCATTCCACGTATCGCCCGAATGACCTTTGACCCAGGTCCACGTAATCGATCGCGCCGGGTCCAGCGCCAGTTCGAAGAGTGGCTCCCAAAGGTCTCGGTTCGCTACAGGCTTGCCTTGGGAGTTTTTCCAACCTCTCCGCTTCCACCCAGCCCACCATGCGTCCTGAAAACATTTGATGACGTAGGTCGAATCGCTCACGATCTCAACCTCGGCGTCTGTATTTGAACGCAGCGCCTCAAGGACCGCCATGACTTCCATCCGCTGATTCGTCGACTGCGCTTCTGGACCGGATCCGTAGGCCCCATCCGGAATCGCCCAGGCCCAGCCTCCCGGCCCAGGATTCCCGAGACACGATCCATCGGTATAGATGATCACTGCCATGCAAGGTCCTCTGGCGCCCTTCTTGGGGTTCTCGTGATGCGGAGGGTGAGCACCCTTAGATTCTGCCCCTTCTGAGGACTCGAGTCGGCGACCATCGCGTGAAAGATGCGCGACAATGCATCCATGGCTTCACTCAGTTTGCACCTCACAGGAGAGAAGGGGCCCGACAAACTCCTCTCGACGAGTCCCCTCGCTCTTCTCCTCGGGATGGTTCTTGACCAACAGGTCCCAATGGAGTGGGCCTTTCGAGGCCCCTACGAGCTCTCTCAGCGGATTGGTGGCACGTTAACTGCCGAGGGAATCGCTTCGATGGATCCAGAAACCTTGGCGACAATCTTCTCGTCAAAGCCAGCACTCCACCGATATCCAGGCTCCATGGCAAAACGCACCCAAGAGGTTTCGAAAGTCATTGTTGATACCTATGGCGGTGACGTCGAAGAGATCTGGAAAGGTGCGGAAAACGGAAGCGATCTCCTGCGTCGGATGAAGGCACTTCCTGGATTCGGCGAGATGAAAGCCAAAATATTTATCGCCCTGTTGGGCAAGCAGCTTGGCATCACCACACCCGGGTGGGAGAAGGCGTGTGCCCCTTACGGAGAAAAGGGATCGTTCCGCTCGGTAGCCGACATCGTGGACCTCGACAGCCTTGAGAAAGTCCGTGAATTCAAAGCCGCTGCGAAGAAAGCAGCCAAGGCTTCTCGGTGATTGATTTTACGGGGCGTCACCTTTATCTCTGTACGCCGATCCGAGATGACCTCGAGGAGTTTCTTGCTTCATGCATCACTGGTGGTGTCGACATTGTTCAACTTCGCCAGAAAGAGAGCGAAGCCAAACATATTCTCGAAGCAGCCAGACGTGCTCGGAGTGTCTGCAATGACCTCGGCGTCCCATTCATCATGAACGATCGGCCTGATCTCGCTCTCGAAGTAGGCGCTGATGGTGTCCATGTTGGTCAAGATGACGCCCCCATTGATCTCTGCCGTCGACTCCTGGGGGCAGACTCGATCATCGGACTCTCCACCCATGCCTCTTCAGAACTCGACCAGGCGATCGATGAGGACGTCACGTATCTCTCGGCCGGTCCAGTTGAAGCAACGCCAACAAAGCCAGGGCGGCCTGGAACTGGACCTGCTTACGTCAAAGAAGCACTCAGAAAATCACCTGTCCCGGTTTTTGTCACCGGGGGTGTCACTCCTGAGTCGATTCTCGATCTCGGGGCAATTGGAGTTCGACACTTCGTCGTGGTTCGAGCGCTCACGGAGGCCGCGAACCCCAAGGAGATGGCGACCGCACTTCGGCGCTCTATCGAACACGTCCTCGCTCATTAAGTTAGAGCTGGCGATCAAGCCATCCAAGGAGCGTTGCAAACATTCGCGGATCAGCTCGAAGCCAGTGTCCTGCACCTTGAATAATCCGTAGTTCCCCGTGCCCATCGGCTGCCTCAAGAAGTTCTCGCGCTGCGCTTACGGGGACGATGGCGTCATTTGAACCGTGGACAATCATCATCCGTTTGGGAGGAATCCCTTCGGCCGCTCCCCGTGGGTCAAGCGCCAAGACGTCAGCAAGGAGTTCCTTTGGACCAAGGAGTGCTTCTGATCCGATCACGCCGGCACGCTCGCAGGACTGAGCAAACTCTTCTTCCGACCCACACCATCCCGACAGATTTGATGGTGTTGCAAATATTGCCACTCCTCGGACATCGTCACTCTCACTTGCCACCCGAAGGGCGAGGGCTCCGCCAATACCAAATCCAGCCAACACGATTGGGTGCCGCCCGTCGCGTAGGGACGCAATCACGCAGCTCAAGTCTTCTTTCCACCCTGAAGCGCTGAAGGTCCCCGGAGACTGCCCAACCCCTCGAAGCGATGCCACTCCAACAGCCCATCCAGATTCGGCAGCGAGCCGCTCGCCAAGTTCAGGGAGTTGCAGTGCAGCGGTGCGAGATCCCTCGCGATTCAGTGGCAGCCCGTGACAAAGTAGCAGAAGGGGTGCGTTTTCTGAACCTCCCGACGGGACAGAGAGGAAGGTCTCAAGCGGACCAACCGGCCCTTCAATGTAGAGAGGTTTCGGCGCCAACTGTTACGCCTACAAAAAGCTGATCAGATGCCGAGCTGTTGCGCCAGGAGTTCGCGGTGGTAGGCAGGATCCCCAAGAAGTAGCTCTGAAGACTTTGCACGCTTGAAGTAGAGATGCGCGTGATGTTCCCAGGTAAAGCCAATCCCACCATGGATCTGGATATTTTCTGCTGCTGCGTGGAAATACGCATCCGAGCAGTAGGACTTTGCCAGACTCGCCACCACAGGCAGCTCGTCGTTGTCTTCAGCGGCAGCCCAACCGGCGTAGTACGCCGCTGACTTTGCTGACTCAACCTCTAAGAGCATGTCGGCACACTTGTGCTTGATGGCCTGGAAACTTCCAATGGGCCGGCCGAACTGGATTCGGTTCTTGGCATAGTCAACTGCATTTTCAAGACAGCGCTGCGCCCCACCTACTTGTTCAGCCGCAAGTGCGACGGCAGCGAGTTGCAATGTCTTTTCGATGCCAGGGCCTGCTTTTCCTTCGGCCCCAATAAGCGTGGCTGGCGTTGACGCAAACTCAAGGCGGGCCTGCTTTCGAGTTTGATCCATCGTGTTGAGTGCTTCTTTGCTGAGGCCTTTTGCGTCACCGTCAACGGCAAACAGGCTGACACCGTTCTTGGTGCGGGCAACAACCAAAATCAATGACGCTGTAGCTCCATCGATGACGTAGTTCTTCGCTCCAGAAATCGTCCAGTTGTCTCCGTCTTGCGTAGCTGTCGCTTCGATGTCATCGAGTCCCCATCGACCAGAGTCTTCGGTGTAGGCCAAGGTGGCAATGGTCTCACCAGATGCGATTCCAGGAAGGTACGTTGCTTTTGCAGCATCGTCACCACTCGTCAGCAGCGCGTTTGCTCCAAGAGCAACGGTGGCGAAGTACGGAGCACACAAAAGTGCGGCACCCATCTCTTCAAAGACAACAATCAGTTCGACGTAGCTGTATCCCGCTCCACCGAACTCTTCGGGGATGGCCAATGACTGGAGTCCAAGCTGCTCTGCCATTTGCGACCACACTGCGGGGTCGTAGCCATCGGTTGTCGCCATGAGTCGACGCACTTCGGTCTCTGGAGATTTCTCTTCGAGAAACTTATTGACCATCCGTCGAAGTTCATCTTGCTCTTCATTAAATGCGAAATTCATAAGTCGATCCTTTTCCTAGAACCCTGTTCTTCACCTTAGCGAGATGCTCTTTTGAAGCACTTTCAGCCCCCTTTGGTCTACTACATCACGGCCCACCTCTTCCAAAAAAGGAGATTTAGGGCCTGACACGAACCCTTCTCGTGTGAGAACCTCAAAGGGTGCTCCACAGTGATCTGATCTACGAAGATGCCCTCTGCGAGGTGCACCACACCGTGGTGGGGCCTCTGGCCAACAATGTCTATATCTTGCGGTGTCGCCAAAGCGGCCAGGCAGTCCTGATCGATGCCGCTGACGAGCATGAGCACCTCTTGGCACTTTCTAGGGAACTTGGCGTGGCCTCGGTCCTCGAGACCCATGGACATCATGACCACATTCAAGCGGTTCCCGCTATGAGGGAGGCCGGCATTGAGGTCTACGTCGCCGAGGCAGATGCAGCGATGTTGCCGTCCTACGACCTCATTCTTGATGATGACAGTGCGCTCAAGGTTGGCAAGCTTGAGGTTCATACGCTGGCAACCCCGGGCCATACTCCGGGCTCGATGTGTTTCTCTGTGAGTGGAACCCCATTGCTCTTCAGCGGGGACACGCTGTTTCCTGGTGGTCCGGGGAACACCTCATTTGATGGTGGCGATTTCGCCACCATCATCAAATCGATCGATACTCGACTCTTCCAGGCCTTGCCCTCAGAGACGCTCGTCCTGCCTGGTCATGGCGACCACACCACGCTCGGGCAAGAGCGACCCAGTCTCGAAGTGTGGGTAAATCGAGGCTGGTAGTCGACTTTGAATTGAATCCCGACCAAAACGCTAAGATTTTGGTTTGTGACCACTCCCCTGCTTGAAATTATCGACCTCCATGCCAGTGCCGAAGAGATCCCCATCTTGAATGGCGTGTCGCTCAGTATCCAAGCGGGAGAGGTTCATGCCCTGATGGGGCCGAACGGTGCGGGCAAGTCCACCCTGGCATCTGTCTTGATGTCGAGTCCGGCCTACGAAGTCACGCAAGGCTCGATCAAACTCAATGGTGAAGACATCACCACCTGGTCCACAGACGTGCGAGCTAAAGCTGGCATGTTCCTGGCCTTCCAACACCCAGAAGCAATTGGAGGTGTCTCGGTCACCCAGTTCCTTCGCCAAGCCATGGCCGCAAGAAAAGATCTCAACGAACTCAGTATCTTAGAAGTCCGCATGGAAATGATGGATTGGATGGATCGCTTGAAAATGGATCCTGCTTTTGCCGAGCGTCATCTCAATGATGGTTTCTCTGGAGGAGAGCGCAAGCGAAATGAGATCCTTCAGATGGCGCTGTTGGATCCAACGATGGCCATTCTTGACGAGACAGATTCAGGATTAGACATTGATGCGCTCCAGATTGTTGCCGACGGCGTTGCAACGGTGCGAACAAATCGGCCAGACATGGGAGTCTTGGTCGTCACTCACTACCAGCGGCTCTTGAACGAGCTCGCCCCCGACCATGTCCACCTTTTGATTGAAGGCCGCGTCGTGGCCTCAGGCGGACCAGAGCTCGCTCTTGAGGTTGAGAAAAATGGTTACGAGAAATGGCAGTCATGAGTCTTGACGTCGCCACACTTCGAAAAGACTTTCCTCTCTTAGATCGAAAAGTCCATGACCGGCGCATGGTCTATCTCGACTCTGCTGCGTCCTCCATCCCCCCACAATGTGTCATTGATGCCATGAGCACCTACTACGAAACCACGCACGCCAATGTGCATCGTGGTGTTTATGCCACGGCGGAAGAAGCAACCCGCCTCTATGAGCATTCACGAAAAGTCGTTGGTGGCTTTCTTGGAGCTCCCCATCCGGATGAGGAGATCGTCTTTACAAAAAATACGACTGAGTCAATTAATTTGCTGGCACATTCTTGGGGTCGGAAAAACCTGACCGCTGGCGATGCTGTCGTTGTGTCGATCATGGAACATCACGCCAACATCGTCCCCTGGCAGATGCTGGCCGAAGAGATCGGCATCGAACTGAGATTTCTCCAGGTGAGCGACGAGGGGTACCTCGTTCTTGACGATCTCGACCAGCTCCTCGAAGGAGCAAAGCTCCTGAGCATCACTGCGATGTCGAACGTGCTCGGGACGATTAATCCAATCAAGGAACTCGCTCAAGCCGCACATGCCCACGGGGCCCTCATCCATGTTGATGGGGCCCAATCTGTGCCACACCTCCCCACTGATGTTGCGACGTCAGATATTGATTTTCTTTCGTTTTCTGGACACAAGGTACTTGGCCCCACAGGAATTGGCGTCTTCTGGGGACGACGTGACTTGCTCGAAGCAATGCCTCCATTTTTAGGAGGCGGTGGAATGATCTTGGATGTTCGCACCGATGGCTTCTTGGCGGCCAACCCTCCTCAGCGTTTTGAAGCAGGGACACCACCCATCGCAGAAGCGGTTGGGCTGAGCGAAGCGATTCGCTATATCCAAGGAATAGGAATTGACGAAATCCGAACCCACGAGCGCGAACTCACCTCAACGGCCCTCAAGGCCATCGACGATCAGTTTGGATCACGAGTCATCGTCCATGGCCCTCCAGCAGGTGATCTGCGAGGTGGGGTCTTGTCGCTCACGCTCGAAGGCGTCCACGCCCATGACGTTGCCCAAATCCTCGACTCGGTCGGGGTCTGCGTTCGGCCTGGCCACCACTGCGCCAAGCCCTTGATGAGATTCCTCGGGGTGCCCGCAACAGCCCGAGCCTCATTTGGGCTCTACAACGATACCGATGATATTGAGGTACTCCTCGAGGGCCTCGAAGCGACCGCTAAGTTATTTGCGTGATGAAGAACGAAGACCACTGTGGCTGATCTCGAGGAGCTCTATCGAGAAATCATTCTCGACCACTACCGCTCGCCTCGAAATCGAGGAGAGTTAGCGTCTCCTCCTGCACTTCGAGCTGAAGGTTTCAACCCACTCTGTGGCGACGAGATTGTCGTGACTCTTGATGTCAATGGCGGCATTGTTGACGACATCAAAATTGCCGGCCAGGGGTGTTCTATCAGCCAGTCCTCTGCGTCGATGATGTCAGCCGCCGTCAAAGGAAAAAACATCTCAGAGGTTCGCAAGACGATTGCAACATTCAAAACCTTGATGTCAGTTCACGAAGCGCAGCTCGAAGAGAGCGATACTCCTGAGCCAGAGCCCATTGACCTCAATGCGCTTGGAGAACTTGCGGCACTTCAGGGGGTCGTCAAGTTCCCGGTGCGAATCAAATGTGCAACATTGAGTTGGAACACCCTCGCTCAGACTCTTGACGACGCTGGGGTCTAACCCCCTCGTCAACGCTCTTCTTATTTAGGGGAGCATGGAACTGGGTCAAACGATGGAGTCGGCGTTGTCGTCGTGGTCGTTGCAACCGGTGCCGGGGTCGTTGTCTTTGATGTCTTTGATGTCGTCGGAGTAGGTGCCATCGTCGTCGTCGTCGTCACGACGGGCGGTTGCGGTGTTTGGAGCGAAGGATTAGGTGGCGGCGTCTTCGGTTTCATGAGCTGATTGCCGAAAACACTCACTAGGAGTTCTTGCGCTGCTGGTTCGTCGACAAAGAGGACGGAGCCCCACGGCGCGACGTTGCCATTGCTCATGGTCGGAATCGTCTCCGTCGAAATTGAATCTGGATTTACGCTATGAAAATTAACTCCCAGGCCAACTAACTCATTGAGAGAAAACCGGGAGTCCAGTTTGATCCCTTGTGGAATCGATCCAAGGAACGCATTGATGGTCAGTGGGTTGTATTTCGACTTCGCTGAAGTCACGAGACTTTTGAGGAAAGCGTCTTGTCGCTTAATACGTCCAAAGTCACTCGAACCGTCGGTATGCCAGTATCCGTTTGCGTAGTACTCATAGTGGCGACTTCGAGACGTTGCGAGGGCCTGATAGCCACTGACGAGTTGACAACCAGGCGTCTTAATGTCGAGGCCTGAGTAGGCATCTCGAGCTGGGTACGGAAAGTTGAGCCAGACGCCTCCGAGTGCGTTGGTTGCGCCAACAAATCCAGAAAAATTGACCTGAACCACATGGTTGATTGGAATACCAAAGTTATTCTGAATGATTTTGACCATGTTGTTTGGCCCAGATCCATATGCCGTATTAATTCGGTTGAAGGTCCCAACGGTTGCGGCCAAGGGACCAGCAGAGACCATCGTGTCTCGAGGAATCGAAATAATCGTAATCTTCTTCGTCGCTGGGTCTACGTGCCAGATCATGACGACGTCACTTCGCTGTCCTTGCACGTCTGTCGTCGTTCCTGCGTCAGCAGCCAGCTTCCCTGTAAGGCCTGATCGGGAGTCTGAACCTACCAACATGATATTGAATGGCTCCCCCGACTGTGTTGCTTGGGTCGCCGACACATCCACTTTGGAGATCTGACCGAAGCGATACTGCAAGTAGACCCATGTCCCACCAAAGAAGGCCAAGAGAAGAACGACGACGAGACACAGTGCCGCTATTACTCGACGCCGGCGAACCCGACGAGATACCTTCCGGCGTCGACTACCCCGGCTTTCGGGCGATCCCACGCCAGCAAGTCCCTCTTCGTTCGCAACGGAGCGGGAGCGGCGTCGAGATGAACGGGTTGGTTCGATGTCATCGCCGAGTTTGCGCAGCCCGTCTAGGCCGTTATTTTTTCGATTTGGGTCGCGCGGACCACCAGAGTTGCTCCCGCTTGCCATGACGACTCAATCTACCAACGATTGGATCCGAGAAGATGGCACCCCACAAGGAACAGGGTTATTTGGCAAATGTCGCGTAACCCGTTGCTTCCAACTCTTTGGCGAGCTCCGGTCCACCGCTCTGAACAATTGCACCATTGACAAGCACGTGAATCGTGTCAGCGTGAAGTTCGTCAAGGAGCCTCTGGAAGTGCGTAATTGCGAGGACCCCAAGGCCCCACTCTTTCGTTGCGGACTCAATTCGCCTCGAGACAGATCCGAGAGCGTCAACGTCAAGTCCAGAATCGATTTCATCGAGAACAGCAAACGCTGGCCGAAGCGTTGCGAGCTGAACTATTTCGTTTCGTTTTGCTTCTCCCCCAGAAAGATCAACGTTCATAGGTCGATCTAACAACGCCGTACGGAGGCCGACGGCTTCTGCTTCGTTAACCAACGTCGTGGATACGTCCTCTGGAGCGACGCCAGCTGCCACGAGTGCGTCTCGCACCGAAACCCCTGGCACTTCGATCGGTTGCTGGAGTGCAAGAAACAGGCCGGCCTTGGCTCGCTCGTGGGCTGGAAGGCCAACGAGTTCAACACCATCAAGTTTGATGGAACCACCCGTAACAACTGTTCCAGGTCGACCCATCAGGGCGTGCGCCAATGTTGATTTTCCCGAGCCGTTTGGTCCCATGATGACGTGCACTTCGCCACTTCGAACTTCGAGATTCACTCCTGTCAAGACCTCTTTGCCGGCGGCAGTGGCGGTTAGTCCTGAGACTGTGAGCACATGATCACTCATGGCAACTCCACCTGTACCTCATTGTCATTCACAGTAACCAGATAGGTTGCAACGCCAGTTGTTGCTGGCAGTGATTGTGGAAGACCAGTCTTGAGGTCAAACGTGGCACCGTGACGAGCACACTCAATCTCACACTCATCAACGAGGACTTCGCCTTCTGACAGAGAAAAATCTTCGTGGCTACATCGATCATCGATGCAAAAGACCTGTTCACCAATTCGCGCTACTGCGAAGCGATGCCCATCGATATCGAATCTTCGAGCTTCTCCGTCAACTAGTTCATCAAAGGGACACAGCGTCAGGGTCGTCATACCAAGGACTCCTGACTCAGACGGGCTTCAATCTCTTCCTGGGCAATAGCCGTCCCCAGAGGAAGTGGTGTTTTTTCAAGTAAATCTCGGAAGAAACCACGAACCAAGAGTCGCTCAGTATTGACAGGGGAAATTCCTCTGGACTCTAAGTAATACCTCTGATCTTCATCGAGCGGACCAACGGTCGAGGCATGTGAGCAGCGAACATCATTTTCAGAAATATCAAGATTGGGGACCGTATCAGCATGCGCGGTTTCAGAGAGAACCAAGTTGTGATTTGTTTGCATGGCGTTTGAACGAATTGCCCCGTTGCGAACCTTGATCATCCCTGTATAGACAGAGCGTGACGAACCCGTTACTGCCCCTTTGCACAAAAGGTCACTGATTGTCTTTGGGGCAACATGATCTTGTTGAGTTCGAAGATCGTGAATCTGATCTCCAGATCCAAAATAGGTTGATCGCAATACGCTTGATGCGCCTTGGCCGGCAAGTTCCACGTCGCTGCGACACCGGTCGTAGGCCGCCCCGAGGCCAGTCGTAAACTGCATCACATTGGCATCTCGGCCGACGCGTGCAGAAATAGTCGAAAGATGCCATCCCACTCGATTGAGGAGTTGCAACGAGCCATAACGAAGATTCGCCCCGTCACCGGCCTCAATTTCAGTAACCGGAATCGATAGTGTGTCAGCGTCTCCCCCAACAAATATTTCAATCACCGATGCGACTGCCCCGTCAGCCAGTCGAATAATCGTCCGGGGGAACATTGAGCCGCTTGATGCGTGATGCACAATAACGACTGGCTCATCATTGAGAGAACCTTTCGCCACGTCAACGATCAAGGGATCTCGAACGTGAGCGCTATTCAATGCCACCATGGCATCGGCATCGTTCGCCACAGAACCAAAAAGTTCAGAGGCTTCACCGTATTCAGATCCCTTTACCAAAGTGATGCCGTTGGGACTCGCTGTTGGGATTTCAATACCCGTCGCTGCGACGTGGACCACCGTTCCTGAAAAGTTCGAGAATGCTTCGAGAGAAGTCTCTCCAAGCGTGATGTTCTCTTGTGCCAATGAAAAGCGGTCAAGATCAAGGTCCCCAATAGGCGAATAGCGCCACACTTCGTCTCGTGCGTTGGGCATGCCAATCTTTTCAAAGGTGGCGGCGCCAGCCTCTCGCCGGGCAACTAACCACTCCGGCCCGCCAAGCTGGGCCGCTGTGTCAGACGTCAAGAGTGGCAAGTCAGTTCCTTTCGCCAAAAAGGCAAAATATGAGGGATTTAATCAACCTTCCCAGTGTAGTGGCCTCATCTGTTCGCTCTCACAAGGAAACATCGCCTCACGACCTAGTCTTTGAGAGTCAAACCTAAGAAGGAGCGCAAACAGTGACACCCTTTGAGTCATCAGTCATCAGCATGGAAAAAGATGGAGCGGTCGCTACGATCTGGCTCGACCGAGAAGAGGCTCGTAACGCTCTTGGACCTGATTTCTGGCGAGACCTTCCTCGAGCTATCAAAGAGCTCAGTGAAGACGATTCGATACGTTGCATCGTGATTGCTGCAAAAGGACCTCATTTTTCTGTGGGCCTCGATCTCAAAGCCATGGGCGGATCCCTCATGTCGGGCGGCACAAACTCTGAGGGAACCCCTTCAAGCCAGGCGTCAAAGAATGCTGCCGGTTACAACATGATTCGCACCATGCAAGATTCAGTCACTTCAATTGAATTGTGTCCAAAGCCCGTGATCGCAGCCATTCATGGCTACTGTATTGGTGGAGGCGTCGACATCATCGCTGCCTGCGATGTTCGCTTCTCATCGCAAGACGCGCTCTATTCAGTGAGGGAAGCAAAAGTTGCAATCGTGGCCGACCTCGGGAGTCTTCAGCGACTCCCCCACATCATTGGTCTCGGCCACGTAAAAGAGTTGGCCTATTCAGGAAAAGACATCACGGCCCAAAGGGCGGCGGAGATTGGATTAGTGAACGACGCGCTTGGATCGGCAGATGATGTCGTTGAGCGAGCCCGCGCATTTGCTCGAGAAGTAGCCAGCAACTCACCGCTTGCAGTCCAAGGAACAAAGGCGGTCCTCGCTGCGAGCCAAGATGTGACGGTCGAAGAAGGCCTTGAATTTGTTGCGCAATGGAATACGCTCTACCTTCAGTCAAATGACCTCGTCGAGGCGATGACTGCCTTTATGGAAAAACGAGATCCAACGTATACCGGGACCTAAGCCGCTACGAGCGACCGAAGCGCCACCACTTTTTCCCTTGCTTCTTTTCCCGAGCTTCTTCTGACGCCCGCACCTCAGCGAGCACTTCTGGTGCAATCTCGTTGACAATGTCTTCAGCTGAATCAAGAATACGTGCGATCTCGTCACCCGGAAGATTTGGTTCATTTTCTAATGCCGGCTCCACCAAGCTGCCGTGGACCCATCCAACATCAGCAAGGCGTGGTGCGAATGAGGGACAATTCTCTGGACACTTCCACGGCGCCTCTGGGGCGAGATCAAGTTCGCAGTAGCGAGCAACTTCACCGGAGTCGTAGGTCCGTGACTGGAAATGTTTGCACTCTTCTCTCATTGCCATCCGAATATCGTGCCATCTCTCCTTACCCAATGCCATCCAGTAATGCTCTGGCTAGGGTGAGGCCCATGGATATAGAGATTCACCAGATCCAGGAACCCATTTCTAAAGTGGACCTAGCGGCAATCGCAGATGTTGCGATGGAGGCGTTCCTTGATGACCCTTTCTTTGAGTTCCTCTCCCCAAAAGAACATCTTCGTCGAAGGGGGCTGCGAATCTTCTTTCGCTCGTTCGTGCAATACCTCGGCGCAGGTCGCTCGGTCTTTATTGCTACTCGTGGAGACAGGATCGTTGGAGTCGCTGCTTGGGCGCCACCCGGGTCGTATCCGGCATCACTACGAGACCAAGTCCTCCAGGGGATCTGGGCGCTCTGGTCGCTGCTCCCGCGACCAAAAGCAGTGGTTGATGGCTTCCGATATACCACCGCAATGGAAAAAGCGCACCCCAAAGGAGAGCTTTGGTATCTTGCGCTACTCGCTGTTCACCCAGAACTCCAACGTCAAGGGATTGGCGGGAAGCTCATTTCCCCAATATTGGAACTCTGCGATGAGCAAGGAATTGATGTCTACCTCGAGACACAAAAACAAGACAACATCGCGTACTACCGCCGATTTGGATTCAGCGAACTTGAAGCACTGCGTCCAGTAAGCGCTGGTCCTCCACTCTTGCGAATGCACCGCATGACGAAAAATCGCTAACCGATTGAACCTTCCATTTGGAGTTCAATCAATCGGCTCCACTCCACGGCATATTCCATGGGAAGGGTTCGAGTGACAGGTTCGATAAAGCCGTTCACAATCATCCCCATCGCTTGGGACTCTGAAAGCCCTCGACTCATGAGATAAAAGAGTTGGTCATCGCCGACCTTCGACACGGTGGCTTCGTGGCCAATATTAGCATCACGCTCACCGACCTCCATGTAGGGCTTCGTCTCTGAGATTGAGTAATCATCCAACAACAGGGCATCGCAACGCACAAATGACTTCGCTCCGGTGGCACCCTTGTCGACATGGACGAGACCTCGGTAGGTGGTCTGTCCTCCATCTTTTGAGATTGACTTCGACACAATGGTCGACGTCGTCTCGGGCGCTGCGTGAACCATTTTGGCCCCAGCATCTTGATGCTGCCCAGCACCTGCGTAGGCCACCGACAAAACTTCTCCAGAGGCTTTCGGGCCCATGAGGTAGACGCTTGGGTACTTCATCGTCAAACGAGAACCAATGTTTCCATCGATCCACTCGACGTGAGCTTCAGCTTCTGCCCGTGCTCGCTTTGTCACCAGGTTGTAGACGTTGTTCGACCAGTTCTGAATCGTCGTATAGGTAATACGACTTCCAGGAAGAGCCACTAATTCGACGACCGCCGAATGGAGTGAGTCTGTTGAATACACCGGAGCTGAACAACCTTCGACGTAGTGAATTTGGCTTCCTTCGTCAGCAATGATCAAGGTGCGCTCAAACTGACCCATGTTTTCGGCATTAATTCTGAAATATGCCTGAAGTGGCATGTCGACTTTGACGCCGGGCGGCACGTAGATGAAGGAGCCTCCAGACCAGACCGCCGAGTTCAGTGCCGCAAACTTATTGTCATTGGGAGGAATGATTGTTCCGAACCAACGACGCACAAGTTCTGGATGATCTCGAACGGCTGTGTCCATGTCGGTGAAAATGACGCCTTGTGCTTCTAGGTCTTCACGATTCCTATGAAAGACGACTTCAGATTCATACTGAGCGGTCACGCCCGCGAGATACTTTCGTTCAGCTTCTGGGATACCTAATTTTTCATAGGTGTCTTTGATTGCATCTGGTAAGTCTTCCCACTTATCAACCTGACCACCGGTTGGTTTGATGTAGTAGTAAATGTCGTTGAAATCCAAATCGGGCATGTTGACGGCGAACCACTTCGCCATCGGTCGACGCTCAAAACGCTTGAGAGCGGCGAGGCGAAAATCCCGCATCCATTCCGGCTCTTTTTTAATGGCCGACATCTCACGAACAATCTCTTCGTTGATGCCCTTCTTCGGCTTGAAGACGTAGTCTTCAGCGTCACTCCAACCGAGCTGGTACTTCCCTAAGTCAAGGTCTTGAATGGCCATCTATCCTCCTGAAGTTACAGCCCCCAGGAACGAAGGCATAATTACTCCTATGGACATAGTAACAACTCCCCACGCACTCGTGGCACCCCTCCCTCTTTGAGCCTGGCAGGCTGAGTCGAGATGAACCCCTCACCCCTCACCCCTCCTCTTGCTCAATCGCTCCCGGTCTCGACAACGATGCACGGCGATACTCGAGTCGATGAGTTCTCGTGGCTACGAGAACGTGACAATCCCGATGTCATTGCCTATATCGCTGCAGAGAATGCCTTCACCGAGGAGTCCTTGGCGCATCTGGCACCGCTACGAAGTGGACTCTTCAACGAAATTAAGTCTCGGATTGTCGAGACCGATATGTCGGTTCCTGTGCGGCGCGGTCCCTACTGGTACTACTCGCGGACAGTTGAAGATCTGAATTATCCAATCTTTTGTCGTCGGCCATTCGAGAATGAAAGCATTCCCCCGCTCGTCATTGAGGCAACACAACAGGAAGAGATTCTCTTTGATGAGAACATTGGAGCAGAGGGCCACGACTTCTACTCTGTCGGCATCGTCTCGACGAGTCCTGACCATATGGTCTTGGCAATTGCAGTTGATACTGTCGGAAACGAGCGCCACGAACTGACCTTCCGCCGCCTCGACGGTCAAGAGAACCCACCAGAAGTTATTCGAGACGTTGCCTATGGCTTTGCCTGGTCAAATGATTCAGCAACTGTTTTTTACACTCGAATCGATGAAGCATGGCGACCTTTTCAACTGTGGCGTCATCGAATAGGAACGGACCCTGACACTGATGTCTTGGTGCTCGAAGAGCCAGACGCACGATTCAACATTGGTCTTGGTCGTACTCGAGACGAACAAGTCCTGGTCGTCACCAGCAGCTCGTCAACGACAACTGAGACCTATTTTCTGGCGGCCGATAATCCAGAGGCTGATCTTGAGATCCTCTGCCCTCGGATCAATGGGGTTGAGCACAGTGTTGAGCACCTCACCACCAAACAAGGAGAACAATGGTGGTTACGCCTTACCAACCAAGATGGTGCAGAAGATTTTCGCCTTGACGCAAGCCCCCATTCCCAGGGTGCTCCCGATTGGAAGACTGTCATTGCGCATCGTCCAAAAGTCCGCCTTGAGGGCATTGATACGTTTGCGACCTTTCTCGTGCTCTCAGAACGAGAAAATGCCGAGACGCAACTTCGAATCATTCCTTTCACAGATGATCGCCAATTCCTTGGAGATGATCTCACCGAGAAGAGCTGGGTCATTGTTGCTGATGAGCAACCCCAAACAACATGGATTGGCCAAAACGCAGAAAACGATACCGAGGTCTTGCGCATCTGCCAAGACTCTCTCGTCATGCCCCACACTGTTTCTCAGATCTCACTTGCAAGCAAAGAGGTCACCATTCTCAAACAACAAGAAATTCCAGGAGGGTATAACCCGAATGACTACGTGACCTATCGCTCCTGGGCGACTGGGGCCGACGGAGCCAAGATTCCACTTTCGATCGTTCACCTGCGTTCCCTTCTTGGACCAGAGGGAGTCCCAGGCGACGCTCCTCTTACCCCTGCACCATGTCTTCTCTATGGCTATGGCAGTTATGAAATTTCAATCGATCCTTCTTTCTCAACAGCTCGGATGAGTTTGCTTGAGCGAGGCGTCGTCTTCGTTATTGCTCACATTCGAGGAGGGGGCGAACTCGGGCGCCACTGGTATGACCAGGGTCGACTCTCGCAGAAGACAAATACCTTTGACGACTTCATTGCCGCTGCTGATCATCTGATCGAACGTGGGGTCACCACTCCAGATCAACTTGCTGCTCGAGGGGGTTCTGCCGGTGGCCTTCTGGTGGGCGCAGTGGCGAACCGAGGACCTGATCGCTTCTGCGCCTTGCTGGCAGAAGTCCCCTTTGTCGATGCCCTCAACTCAATGTTGGATCCTTCTCTTCCCTTAACAGTTGGGGAGTATGAAGAGTGGGGGAACCCGAGCGACGACGAAGAGGCCTACCAAACGATTCGATCCTATTCTCCCTATGAAAATATCGTCGGCAAAAATCCAGATGGATCACCGCATCGATACCCCCCCTTACTCATCACCGCTGGGCTCAACGATACGCGTGTCGGCTACTGGGAACCCGCAAAGTTCGTCGCTCGGCTTCGCTCATTGAATATTGAGAATCCTGTCCTCTTGCGCACAGAGATGGGGGCGGGCCACGGTGGGCCTTCAGGGCGATACGACTCGTGGAAAGACGAAGCTTACGTTCTGTCCTGGTTGCTCGAACAACTTGAGGTCGCCACTGCTTAAGGCTTCTGTGTCGTTGACGTTGTGGTGGGAGCGACCGTTGTTGTCGTCACCGAGGGCGTCACCGTCGTTGTCGTCGTCGGTGGCGTGGCCGGTTGAAAGGTCAACACAAGTGGGGTTTGGAAGCCGCTCGGAAACGTCACAGGGAGCCCATTTAGCGTGATCGTGATATTCCCAGGGGCGCCAAGAGAGACCTGTGCGCCGCCTGTGACCGAGATCCGCTGGGGAGTTCCGGGAGAAATCGTCCCGACAAAGAGTTGCGCATTCCCCGGGGAAGTCACGGCCGTCGTCCAACAGTCTCCCGTCGCGGTCAACACCAATACATAGCGAGAACTCGGCGCCACGTAGGTCGCCGCATTGGCCGTCGCCCCGGCTTGTGGAACATAGGCAGACGGTGGTGTTGTTGGCGAGGTCTTTGGAGTAGTTGTTGTTGACGTCTTTGGAGCAGAGCTAGACGTCGTCGTCGCACTATTCGACGACGTTGAAGAGCTTCCGATGAGAGTGCCAACGATGAGAAGTATCAAGATCACCGCTGTTGCAACTCCAACTACCAACCACTGGCGATTCTGAAATGGAGGACGACTCTGCATTCTTGAAATTGCCCACTCTGAGCTGTCGTGGCCACGCGCATGTTCATGGTCTCGAATCGCATGGCTTTCTGGATTTGCATCATCGAAGACAAAACCATCTTCACCATCTCGAAGATGCCCAGATGCGGGAAGGCGCTCACGGTCACTGGAGCGAATCATGTTGGGCGCATGTGGTTGTCGCAGTGAACGGGCTTCTTGTTCGTCAAGGACGCGGACACTCGTCGAGCCGGTATCTCCCCTCATCTCTTGGAGCGTCTCGAGCGCATTCTTGTAGCGGTCAATCGAGTGAATCTCGTCTTTCGTGCGGCGACGCCAAAGAAGGACGACCACAATGAGGATCACGACAATGAGGATGACGAGTCCTAAGAAGGTGCGCACGACCCCTATTCAACCCGATTACGGGCGATCAGGCACGCCATATGCGGATTTACGTTCGCAGACCCCATGTCGGGCGCACGCCTTCTGGGATTTCTGCCACCGTTGGGTTCGTCTGATCCCGTGGAGAGACAACAGGTCCTTCTATCCCCCAGTCGATGTTCAAGGCTGGGTCGTTATAGGCGACACCGAGTTCGTCAGCGGGGTTGTAGTAGCCATCGACCAAGTACCACAGCAACATATCGCTAAGCGCTGCAAAGCCATGGGCAACCCCTGGTGGAATGAAGAGACCGCGTTCGTTGTCCCCATCAAGGTCGACAACGAATGTCTTCATCTCGCTCGGCGATCCGACTCGAAGATCCGCAAGGACCACACGGGCCGTCCCTCTAAGTACGTACCAGTAGTCCGCCTGATGGAGGTGGTAGTGGAGCCCGACGAGCGAGCCAGCTGACTTCTCGGATCGGTTCCCTTGAATCATCTCTCGACCTTGTGGAAGCCATTCTCGGCGGTAGGTCTCAATAAAGCGGCCTCGATCATCGCCGTGGACTTGAGGTTCGAGAAGGGCGACGCCTTCGATGGGGGTTGGGTGATTCTTAGGTGCCATAGATTCTGAGGCTACTGCTAAATCTTCCTAGATTGCGAAGCTTCCAAAACCACTGCGGTAGTAGAGCAGTGGCGTCCCTTCTCCTATACCTAAATCAATGACCCTTCCAACCACAAGTTCATGATCGCCAGCGTCATGGGCTACTTCCAGCTCACAGTCAACGAATGCAAGTGCGCCGTCGAGCACGGGTGCACCTGAACTCGCAACAGACCATCCCACACCCTCGAACTTGTCTCTCCCAGACGCAGCGAATGCTCGGCAGAGCGCTTCTTGATGTGAGCTCAAAATATTCACACAAAACGCTCCTGCTTGCGCAATCTTTGGCCAGCTTGTCGAACTTTTTGCCGGAGCGAGCACTACAAGGGGTGGGTCGAGAGAGAGTGCGCTGAAGGCTTGGCAAGTAAAGCCGACGGGACCTTCTTCCTCCATAGCCGTCACGATGGTGACGCCAGTAGCGAAATGGCCGAGAGCTTCTCGAAATCGTGCCTGATCGAAAGGATTACTCACAGTGTCCCTGGCTGGTGATCGAGATGAAGCGTCATTCCTTCTCGAGCAGCGATCACGCTCTCCAAGCCCGCAGCTTCTTCCAGTGAAGCTGCTTCAGACTCGAGGTTGAGGAGGTAAGCATCGTCATGACTTGGATCATGATGGAAAAGGACCAGAGATTTTGCTCGAGATTGCGCTGCGACATGGACGGCGTAGGCAGTGGTTGAGTGCCCCCAATCAGATTTATCTGAAAACTCATCGTTGTCGTACTGAGCATCATGAATTAAAACGTCAACGTCTGCACAGAGTTCGAGCACTGCATCGTCGATGCTGTGGCCGTCGCTCGGGGCTTGGTGGTCAGGAACGTAGGCCAGCGATGCTCCACCTACATCAACGCGGAATCCCAATGTCGGACCACTATGGGGAATCCACCGCGCGCTCACCGTTGCTGATCCGAGTTGAAACGTCTCATCACCAACTCCGATGAGTCGAACTTCACCACGAAACTCCTTCATCTGCACGGGGAAGAATGGTGGTGTGACCGCGCTGTCGATGACCGCAGCGAATTCGGCGTCTCCCTGCTGAGGGCCGTACACCTCAACCAGTGACCCAGGATCTTCCAAGGGGCTGAAGAAGGGAAGTCCCAAGAGATGGTCATAATGCAAGTGCGTCAAGAGGAGTCGAGCATGAAGCGGCGGGTTCTTCTTCGAATTCTTTGGACGCAAGAATGCCCCGAGAGCCCGTAACCCAGTGCCGGCGTCGAGGATCAGTGGGGCCTCTTCGCCAGTATCAATCGCCACACATGATGTGTTTCCTCCGAAGGTTTTATATGCGTCTCCTGCACAGGGGCACGAACCTCGGGTTCCAAAAAAGGTGACCTTCACAAGACCCACGTTACCCATCTCTCCACGTTGGTAGCGTTGGACAATGAGCACACTTGAGATCACCGCAAATTCAATGACCTTTCGAGGAGAACAGGCTGGACCAAGTGATGGACCACTTGCGCTCTTGCTCCATGGTTTTCCTGACTCTCACCACACGTGGCGACATCTTCTCGAACCACTTGCCGACGCTGGTTACCATGCAGTCGCCCCTGCTCTACGTGGGTACGCTCCGAGTGACGTGCCAGCAAATGGCAACTATCAAGTTGCGTCGCTCTCGCTTGATGCGATCAAGATTTCTGAAGCCCTCGGAGCCGATGAACGCGCTGTGCTCATCGGCCACGACTGGGGCGCCATCGCAGCCTACGGCGCTGTTGCAGCATCACCATCGACATGGAGAAAATTAGTGGCCCTTGCTGTTCCTCCAATGGCATCAGTTGCTGAGTCGTTCCTGAAAGTCGATCAGCTGAAACGAAGTTGGTACATGTTTTTCTTTCAAACCGACTTGGCAGATTTTGTTGTACCGATGAATGACATGGAGTTGATCGCTCGTCTCTGGGCTGATTGGTCTCCGGGCTATGACGCCAGCCAAGACGTAGATTTTGTCAGAGCAGCACTCGCCGAACCGGAGAGGATGGCCGCAGCGATCGGCTATTACCGAGCAATGTTGAATCCACAAGAGCTCGACCCAGCGCTGCAAGAGATTCAAGATGCATTAAATCTCCCCAGCCCTGTCCCGACCTTCTATCTCCACGGAGCAGCCGACGGCTGTTTCGGTGTTGAATCAATCGGCGATCCACTCGCCTCTCTCCCCGAAGGCTCCAAGGTCGAGATTGTGCAAAATGCTGGCCATTTTCTCCACCTTGAACAGCCTGAACAGGTTGCGGCTTCAATTCTCAACTTCTTGAAGGATTAAATAACTCGGCTACGCCAAGACAAAGTTCTCGCGATGGCGAGTAAGAAGGCCGTCGTCGACAAGCGACGCAAGAACGTTGGTCATGCGCTGCTCGCCATGTTTCGCTCGCAGGGCTTCAAGTTCAGATTTCGTACAATTTTCTCTTCGCGCAAGTCCGAGGACAAGCCCTCGGAGCTGGCGATCTGACCCTTCAAAACGAGGTTGTGGCCGAGAGGTCCCCGCACTACGCCGTGCTGGATCTGGCAACGCCCACGACGATCTTGCCCATTGACATGATCGTCGCAGTGGGCAGCCTTGGCACCGAGGGAGCGACGTGCATTGCAGTGCTCCGAAATCAAGCATCGCTTGATTATGCGCCCATCCGTCCCCTTTCGGAACCAAGGCATCAGCGATCTCTTGGAGCCGCTTTGCCCCGAGGGGTTCTCCAGCCACCGCACGAGAGAGAATTCGAGCCACGTTGGTATCGACGACCGCCACGTCATCTTCAAATGCGAAGGCAAGAACAGCTCGAGCGCTATAGGGGCCGACGCCCGGAAGGGACAAAAGGTCAGAAAGGTTGTCGGGCAACGTTCCACCAAAGCGAGCAACGACTTCGTGAGCTGCCCCATGAAGTGCCACGGCTCGACGGTGATAGCCAAGGCCTTCCCACGCTCGAACAATCTCGCTCTGAGGAGCATTCGCGCATGCTCGAGGGGTTGGGAACAGCTCGAGGAAACGTGTCCACGCCGGGATCACTCTGGAGACTTGCGTCTGCTGCAACATCACTTCGGCAACAAGAACTTCCCAGGGGTCCCGAGTCCGCCTCCAGGGGAGATCTCGTTCTACACCGAGTTGCTTGGCCAGCCGGGTTCTCCAGCGGTTCAGTACTGCTCGTGAAAGTTCAGTCCCAGGCGCCGTCGTCATAGGGGCGAAGTCGTTGCGGGGCCGATCCAGATTTCCAGACGAGAACTCGTCGACGGAAGTAGCACACCTCTAAACCGTCTTGATTGAATCCCTTCGACTCAACGGTAACGACACCTCGATCATCTTTCGATGTTGATGCCTTCTTATCAAGCACTCGAGTTTCGGCATAGAGAGTGTCCCCGTGAAACGTCGGGTTCTTGTGGACCAAGGTTTCAATCTCCAAGTTTGCGATCGCCGCTCCGGACACGTCGGGGACACTCATCCCGAGGATGAGTGAGTAGACCAAGTTGCCAACAACAACATTTTTCTTTTGAACTGACTGTGTTTCTGCAAACCATGCATCAGAATGAAGCGGATGATGGTTCATCGTCAGCATGCAGAAGAGATGATCATCGAATTCGGTAATGGTTTTTCCTGGCCAGTGCTTGTAGACGTCACCGATTTCAAAATCTTCGAAGTATCGGCCAAATGGCCTGTCATGGATGCTCATGTCTCTATCGTCGCCTCTCGTTTCGACAAACGCAAGGGGGTACGTTGCACGATCTAGATCACCTGCGCAGGACGAGTAGAGAACGAGAGAGATCCTCCCGCTAAATCTTGTCCGTCGACCAAGAATCTCCAGGTAAATCGAGTTCCCGGTTGGAGCGGGAGGGGGCCCAAGTTGATGGCCATTGGAACGTCGACCGGGGTCCCTTCAATGATTCCTTCTGGCAGACCCACTGAGAGGTCTCCTCGAATCTCGACCGGTTGATCTCCTTCAGGGGTTGGAATCAAAACAGGTTGGCCGTCGGCATCTTCTAAGAACAGTTCCCAGTGATGATCTACGTTCGTCTCGTGCCAATCAACTTGGAGTTTGATGGCCACCGCAGAAGGGGTGGGCTCAGGCCCGGTCAACGACCAGCCTCCTCCCAGGATGTAGAGCTTTCCATCAGCAACTTGGGCCGCGTCGGCCAACAGCATGGTTACGTTCACGCTCCGAACCCTAGGAGGGCCGACGCTTCAGAGCAAGGTGGGCCCAATGAGCATCCTTCTAGGAGATCAATGTGCGAGGCTTGGATCATGGTGATGACCCCAGACAACAATGAGTGGAGAGGTCTGCGAGATGATGTGTACCGGCGCCCCTTGGCGACCGCCTTCGAGCGTCTCGGCCTCGGTCCTGGCTGGCGATGTGTTGACGTTGGTGCGGGAACTGGCGATGTCTCCATTGAACTTGGCACCATCGTTGGCAAAGAGGGTCGAATCTACGCTGTTGACGTCGACCCAGCTGCTCGCGATGCAGTTGCCGAAGCAGCCGCTGCCTACGCCCAGGTCATTGCGCTCACTCAGGCAGTCGAAGACCTCACGCTTCCTGAACCGGTCGACCTAGCTTTTTGTCGATTCCTTTTACTCCACGTTCATGATCCACTCGTCGCATTGCGTTCGATGGCGAGTTCAGTTCGGCCAGGAGGTTGGATCGTCGCACAAGAGCCAGTCACTTCGGCTGGACGAATCGATGGAGCAGAGTTGTCCATGCCGAGCGCTCGACACCCCGATATCGGAGCGCTCCTGCCTCGGATGGTGAGAGAGATCGGTCTCGAACTTGTTGATGCCTGGTCTGAAGCACCCGCAGGGGCGGGAGCTGGGCCCGTGAAGGACTATTTTGAGGAACTTTCTGAGGTTGATCCAGGCGAAGCCGCACTCATGTTGCCTCCTCTCGTCACGGTGTTGGCCCGCCTCCCCGAGTAAGCCTCTCGTTAGGGGACTGAAATTCTTCCAAGGCGGCTAGATTGAGCGCCATGGATACCAACCACTCTCCGGACATGACCAGCGCTGCAGCTGCAGTTTCTCTCGCCCAAGGGGTCGTTGACTCAGCGATTGCAACGCTTCGAGCCAGCGGTGGTGTCGATGCGAATCAAGTCGTGGCCTACGACATTGCTCACGCAGCTTCTGCAGTGGCGACAGCGAAGTCGACACTTGACTATGGCGCCAAAGGAGACGATGAAGCCCGGATTGCCTGTGCATTTATTGCTGATGCGCTCAGGGATCTCGGTCAGCGTGTCATGGGTCGAGAAAAACTCTTTGGCATCAAACGAGATTGGATGGTCCCCGCAGAAGAGTTCGTGACGACCTACTGCGACCCAGAGTTCTTGGCATCCATGACGGGCGAACAAGGACCCCGGCATCTCGATGACGACTTTCAACTCGTCGCAGAGACCTTTCACCGTTTTGCCGAAGAACAAGTTCGACCACGGGCCGAACACATCCACCGCACCAACGGCGATATCCCGGAAGACTTGATTCAGGCACTTGCTGAAATCGGCGGCCTTGGACTCTCGGTTCCCGAAGAGTACGGCGGCTTTGCCACAGGCGGGGACGAGGACTACGTCGGGATGGTTGTGGCCACTGAAGAGTTGACCTGGGGGTCGCTTGGTATCGGAGGTTCTCTGATCACCCGACCAGAGATCTTGACCAGAGCGCTCGTCAATGGAGGGACCGAGGAACAGAAGCTGGAGTGGTTGCCCAAACTAGCCACCGCTGAAGTTATGGCCGCAGTAGCCGTGACGGAGCCCGATTATGGAAGTGACGTTGCGGGCCTGAACACCTCAGCGACAAAGACTGAGGGCGGCTGGTTGATTAACGGAACGAAGACCTGGTGCACCTTTGGCGCTCGGGCCAACGTTCTGATGCTGCTTGCTCGAACTGATCCAGACCGATCAAAAGCTCACCGCGGCCTTTCGTTATTTATTGTTGAAAAGCCTGTTGGCGAAGCCCATGGATTCCTCTTTTCGCAAGATGCAGCTGTTGATGGTCGAGATGATGACAACGGCAGAATGGAAGGCCGACCCATCGACACGCTTGGCTATCGCGGTATGCACTCCTATGAGATCAGTTTTGATAACTGGTTTGTCCCTGACGCCAACCTCATCGGAGGCGACGAGGGAATTGGTCGAGGGTTCTATCTCCAGATGGCTGGCTTTGAGAACGGCCGCATTCAAACTGCTGCTCGAGCGATCGGTCTCATGCAGGCTGCCTACGAGGCCGCCTATGACTATGCCGAGAATCGAAAAGTCTTTGGAGAGGCCATCATTGACTACCAGCTCACGAGAACGAAGTTGACTCGTATGGCCATCATCATTCAGGCATGTCGCCAGTACTCACTCCAGGTGGCCCACATGATGGCCAAGGGTGAAGGGGCGTTAGAGGCCTCAATGGCCAAGGCCTATGTCTGTCGAGCTGCCGAATGGGTCACCCGAGAAGCAATGCAGATTCACGGAGGAATGGGCTACGCCGAAGAGTACGCCGTCAGCCGCTACTTCGTTGATGCTCGAGTGCTTTCAATCTTCGAAGGAGCTGACGAAACGCTGTGCCTCAAAGTGGTGGCACGACGCCTGTTAGAGACTGATTCCTAGTTCATTCGCTTCATCGAAGAATTCACCGGGTGAACTTACGTGCCCTGCTGAGTGATCTTGACTTGAAAGCCTGGGAACGCACCCTTTGCCGGAACCGGGACGGTGCTGTTTTTATTGGCGAACTGCGTCGCTAATTGAAAGACTGTGTAGTACTGAACCACTGGCCAAAACGACTGAGGCGACGGGTCACTGCTCAAGCATCCGTTGGTCGCCAACTTGGCGAGTTGAGGTGTTACAAGATGCTGAGACAGGGCGTAGTTGATCAGTCCCCCACCTTGTCGGATCGTGACACAGACATCGGTATAGGTGTCATGACCAGCCCCAGATATTTGCACCAGTGACTTTGGACCAGTGAACTTGTTGTACACGTTCTTGACGTACTTTGGCGTCACTGCATTGTCGCCTTGGGCCCCAATCAACATCACAGGCTTTGAGCTTGCCTTACCGGAAGGCCCGACAGGCGCCCATCCAACAGCGGTCTTGATGCCAGGAACATTGAGCGCGGTATAGGCCGTTCCTCCACCGGCGGAGTGGCCGACAGCTGCGACCTTCTTTGGGTTCGCCACTCCGTTCAACACCGACGTGGCTGTCGTGTTGGCGGCTTTGAGGGCACTGAGTGACGATGCCATGATCTTTTGGTCATCGGCGGCAGTTGGTTTTGTTTTGATACTCATTGCTTGGGCTGCGATCCCTCGCTCAAAGTAGTCAGCGCTGACAACGACATAGCCCCATGACGCCATTCCTGCCAAGAGGTTTGAGTAGTACAAACGCTCCCCTCCGTAGCCATGACTAAAAAGAACGATGGGATAGGGACCCTTCGTTGATGCCGGGGCATCGCCGTAAGCATTGATTGTCGTCGTCGTATTGAATTGTGCGGGGAGAATCCCTTGAATCGATGCGGGGAGTGTCTGCGCCTGGGTGTAGCTGTACTTTGCCGTCGTTGCTGCTTGTGAAGCAGTGAGCGACGAGGGGTAGAACACCGTGGCAGTTCGTTCACCAAACGTCGTTCCCGCACTTCCAAGATCAATTGTGGTGACCCCAACTTGCAGTGGGCCCGCCTTTTGGTACTGCGGCGTACTCGCAGTCGTTGGACTGGACGCTGCTCCAGCAGGAAGTCCACTTCCGAGGATTACCGATGCGGCCACCCCCGCGAACATTACTGATTTGAAATAGTTCATTTTCCCCCCCTGATCTGCAACTTCTTTTTTCTAAACAACGCTCACTTCGTTTGGGTCGCGTTAACTTTCTTTCGAGCGCGCGAGCCCTGCTCGTGTTCCTCGGTCAACAAACTTGATGGCCATTTTTCGACTGGCCTCATCGATCATCTCGTCCCCGAACATGACGGCACCTTGCAGGTCTGTCTCAGTTGCTTGACGATAGGCCTCAAGAATGTCCCAGGCTCGATCGAACTGTTCTTGTGTTGGTGAGTAAACCTCGTTCAACACGCCAGCTTGGTCAGGGGTCAGCGCCCACTTGCCGTCGTAGCCCAACACTCTGGTTCGCTGGGCATACTCTCGCAGTTCATCCAATTCGCGAACCTTCAAGAAGGGGCCGTCGATGACTTGAAGTCCGTTGGCCCGTCCCGCCATGAGGATCTTTGAGAACACATAGTGGAAGTGATCGCCTGGGTACTCAGCGATGGAAACGCCACCGGTCAAGATCGGCATCTCGATTGATGCCGCAAAGTCAGCGGGACCAAAGACAATGGTCTCCATTCGAGGTGATGCTGCACAGATCTCTTCAACGTTGATTAACCCACGTGCGGTTTCGATCTGCGCTTCGATACCGATATGGCCGACTGGCAAGCCAGAGTTCTTCTCGACTTGGGTTAGGAGAAGATCCATAGCGATCACGTCAGCAGCTGACTGAACCTTTGGCATCATGATCTCGTCCAAGCGTTCTCCGGCGTTTCCGACGACCTCAATAACGTCGCCGTAGGTCCACTCGGTATCCCATGCGTTCACTCGCACGCAGAGAACTCGATCTCCCCAGTCTTGGCTTCGAATTGCTTCGACGACTTTGGCTCGAGCGGGCACCTTCTCAAGGGGTGCCACCGCATCCTCGAGGTCTAAAAATGTCATGTCCGCTGCAACCGTTGGAGCTTTTTGCAAGAACCGCTCCGAAGACCCAGGGGTCGAAAGGCACGAGCGGCGGGGCAGATATCGAGAACGTTCAGACACGGGTCAAATCGTAACAGGAAGAGATAGTTCTTGAGACACGAGACTATCCAAGTTGTTCTTTCAGGAATCGAAGTGTCCGCTCCCATAACAGTTTTGATGCGTTCGCGTCGAAAACCTCGGGTCGGTCCTCATTAAAGAATGCGTGTTGGCTCTCTGGGTAGAGATGCAGCTCCACATCTTTTTCGAGAGTTGAAAGCACCCCAACAAGTTCTTCCGCTGCGGCTGGAGTAAAGAAGTCATCTTTTCCTGCACAGTGAATCTGAACAGCTGCGTTGAGCGCCGTGTAGTCGGGATGAGCTTCTTCCCAGGGGAGGACTCCGTAGCAGGGGACGACGGCTGCGACCGCATCGGGTCGAGAACTCGCGAGAAAAAGGGCCAAGCCCCCGCCCATGCAGAATCCCACTACCCCGATGGTTGGTCGACCAGTTCGCTGCAAGAGCGCATCGACAGCGCCGGAGAGATCGTCTGCTGCTCCTGAGAACTGCAGTGACATCATTGTTTTGGCTGCTTCATCGGGCTCTTCCAGAGGAACGACTCGACCGTCGTAGAGGTCGGGGGCCAGAGCCAGAAAGCCGAGATCGGCCAAGCGATCGCAGACTCCTTTGATCTGATCGATCAATCCCCACCACTCTTGGATCACGAGGACGCCTGGTCCACTCCCGGATGCGGGGGTTGCCAGATACCCACGAGTTGGCGTCTCAGACTGACCGGCAAACTCTATGATTTCTCCCATAAGCCACGAACCTAGCCCCCTTTCTCTCATTTTTCTGAGAAACACTAAGGAAGGCTAGATTCCTGCCGTGACCTGGTCTTTCGACCCTCAGTGACCCGTGTCGGTTCGGTCATCTAGGCACAGGTGTCCTTGCGGCCCCCCTGAGAGGGTGCGAGACTAGACGAATCGTGAACGACGCCGCCGGCAGTTTCTGCCCAACGACGACACAGTTCAAGCGTGGCAACCACAATGTCCGCTGGGCTCTAGGTCCGCTTTTGGCCCTCATCACTGTGCTCTCCTGCACGGTGTTTGTAGCATCGCGCCCCGCCTCTGGAGTTTCACTCGCCACTGCCCAGGCGCA
The DNA here is from genome assembly GCA_009699875.1 of Actinomycetota bacterium. Classification (GTDB taxonomy): domain Bacteria; phylum Actinomycetota; class Acidimicrobiia; order Acidimicrobiales; family RAAP-2; genus CAIUMH01. Next base: position 84,740 of record WLNI01000002.1, on the reverse strand, counting down.
GGCCTCAGCCATCCAGGCCGAACTGAACTCGACGAACTCCAAATTAGGAGCACTCAGCGAGCAGTACAACGGCGCCAAGTATCACCTCGGACAGATTCAATCTCAAATCACACAGACCCAAGCACAGATCGATCAGACCAAGGCGCAAGTCGCCTCCGACAAAGTCTCACTGAAGAAAGCTGCGATCAACTCGTACATTTCGAACGGAACCCAATCATCCTCGAACCCACTTTTTGCTTCGAACCAGCGGGACTATCAAGCTCGAGCTGAGTACAGCCGGATTATCAACGGGACACTTGATGCCGCCGTTGCCAAACTTGCCAACTCTCAAGACCAACTCAATGCGCAGCAGGCTCAATTGCAAACACAACAAGGTGCTGCTGAATCAGCAACCCAAGCCGCAGCCTCAGCCGTGAGCCAAGCAGCCTCTCTTCAAGCACAACAAAATGCCGCACTTTCTCAAGCCAAGGGCCAAGTCGCCACGCTGTTGGCTCAACAACAAGCAGCACAGCGGGCCCAGCAACAAGCAGCCGCTCAATCCGCTGTGAGCAGTGGGTCAAGCTCAGGATCTTCTGGTGGCGGAAGCCAACGAGTCTTCCCCGCCCCTCCTCCATCTCCCGGAGCATCTGGTGCAGTCGCAGCAGCACGATCACAGATCGGAACTCCTTACGTATGGGCAGGATCTTCCCCAGGAGGTTTCGACTGCTCTGGCTTGACGATGTGGGCATGGAGACAAGCGGGAGTTGGTCTACCTCACTTCTCTGGGGCCCAAATGGCTGCCACTACTCCTGTTCCATTTAGCAACATCTCCCCTGGTGACTTGATCTTCTATGGTCCAGGCGGCAGCGACCACGTGGCGATGTACGTCGGTGGTGGCATGATGATCGAGGCTCCACACACGGGATCTTTCGTCGGCATCAATCCAATGCGCATGGGGTACTCCGGCATCGGCCGGCCCTAGTCTTTAGTCTCATCGAAACGCGTACACTGGCGACAAGGCCATGAGTCCAATCCCCACTTCCTTTCATCTCGGTCCACTCCAGATCCATACGTATGGCATCGGCCTCGCTCTTACGTTCTGGTTTGCCTATCGCTACTTTGAACGGCGCCTTCGTCAACGGGGCTATCCAACGGACTGGGTTGCCACGCTTTTTGTCTGGGTCATCGTCTCAGCAATCCTTGGCGCACGGGCAATGCACGTCCTCTCAAACCTCGGCTACTACTCCTCACACCCAGGAGATATTGTTGCGATCTGGCAAGGGGGACTTTCTTCGTTTGGTGGTTTGCTTGTTGCAGTTCCGGTTGCGCTCATCATCGCCCACAAAAAATGCCCACAACTCAGTGTCTTGCGAGGCCTCGACATTGTTGTGCCGGTCCTCTTAGCCGCTTGGGCCATGGGTCGGCTCTTGGGACCTCAACTCATGGTGGCCGGTGGCGGACATGCGACAAACCAGTGGTTTGGCATGTACTACGACGGCCAAGTCGGCAAGCGACTTCCCGTCCCTCTGTTCCAAGCGGCCGAAGATATCTTTGTCTTCATTATCTTGATCCTGATCGAACGTCGCTTAGAACGCGGCCCAAACGGAGAGAAGCGGGTGAACTACCCAGCTGGGATCGTCACGAGCGTTGGGATGATCCTTTGGGGAATTGAGAGAACCCTCGACGAGCGTTTCTGGTTGGGTCAAACCGGTGATCTTGGTTCACAACTCGTTCAGCTCGCGGGAGTCGCTCTGGTGATTGGCGGTATTGTCCTGCTCTTGTCGAGTCGACGTCGCTGGAAGGTCTATCTCGAGGCACCGCACGAGGTTGCCCCCACGAGCTCTTAAGCTTTCTCTTTAGCCTCTGCGGCAAGTCGATACTCTTCGAGTTTGTCGATGAGTTCTAGGCGTTCAACCCCCACACTCGAATCAAGGCGTGCCTCGATCTCTTCAGGGGTCCAGCGGCCTTCTGCGTACATTGCTCGAACTTCACGTGGTTGATTCCACACTGCGATCTTGCTTCCCACCACGGTGTAGATCTGTCCAGTAATGTGCTTGGCCTTGTCGCTCAAGAGATAGATCACCATTGGTGCGATGTCTTCTGGATCTCCCATTTCAGCTAAGTCCATCGGGACGTTTTCACTCATTCGAGTTCGCGCCACGGGTGCGATCGCATTTGCGGTCACGCCGTAGCGATAGAGACCCGCGGCAGCTGAGCGCACCAGCGAGACAATGCCACCCTTTGCTGAGGCGTAGTTGGCCTGGGCCACGCTGCCGGCGAATGCCCCCGAGGTAAAGGCCACAAGGGAGCCTCCCCCTTCTTGCTTTCGCATCACTGCGGACGCTGCCCGAAAGACGGTGAAGTGACCTTTCAAGTGGGTGGCGATGACGGCATCCCACTCGTCTTCTGACATATTGAACAACATGCGTTCTCTCAAGATGCCCGCAACGCAGACAACACCGTCGATACGACCCCAGGTGTCGATCGCACTTTGAACGATATGAGAGCCGCCTTCCATCGTTGAGACGTCATCGATGGCCACGATGGCCTCGCCACCCGCGGCCGTAATCTCCGCGGCGACCCCTTCGGCTACCTCGCTTGAGGGGTCTGCACCCGCCATTGAGACGCCGATGTCGGCAATCACGATCTTGGCCCCTTCGGCGGCCGCTCCAAGTGCGACGGCGCGGCCGATTCCGCTTCCAGCACCCGTAATCGCTACAACTTTGCCTTCTAGATACTTCGCCATGATTCCTCCGAATTCTTGATGTTCTTGCCCAGTAGTCACCTTGGCTAGGTCGTCTCGTTGACGACCCCTTAGAACGTGTTCTACCGTGCTCTTAGGCAGAGACGTTATCTGCTTTGAGCACAATCGTGAGACCAAGAGAAAGAGGCGACCAATGGGTGATCTGGGATTCTGGGCATTCGCAACCGAATCACCGGACCATTTGGCCCTGGTGACCCCTGATGGCAAGGAAGTGACCGCTGGGGAACTCTTGGGTCGCTCCAATCAACTTGTCCATGCTCTGCGAGGTTTTGGCCTCAAACCTGGCGACGTCGTCGCCACATTGCTGCCGAATGGACAAGAGATGATTGAGGTCTATCTCGCCTGTCTCCAGGCCGGGTGGTACTTGGTTCCAAATAACTTCCACTTAGTTGGATCCGAAGTTGGGTACATCCTCGAGGACTCTGGTGCGCAAGTCTTCATCACCCACGAACGCTTTGAAGACATTGCCTTGGACGCTGCCGGTGATGCCGGCATGCCAGGGACGGCATGTCTAGCCGTAGGCGAAATTAAAGGCTTTAGTTCTTACGAACGACTCTTGAGTGTCCAGCCCACGACGACCCCAGAGAACAGAACCATTGGTGACGTCATGAACTACACCTCTGGAACCACCGGAAAACCCAAGGGTGTCTATCGAGCACTCTCGGGAGCTAGCCCCGAAGAAGCAGCACTGGGATTAAGTGGCATTCTCTTCCTCTTTGGTATTCAACCCCAAGACGACAATGTCCACATTGTTGGCTCGCCGCTCTATCACACCGCCGTGCTTCGATTCGCTGGTGGCTCTATCCATTTGGGCCATACCTTGGTCATCATGGACAAGTGGAGTCCTGCTGAGATGCTGCGTCTCATCGAAAAGTACAAGGTCACGACGTCCCACATGGTCCCCACTCAGTTTCACCGGCTCTTGAGCCTTCCTGAAGAAGAGCGCATGAGCTACGACGTCTCGTCACTGCGCCACATGATCCACGCAGCTGCACCGTGTCCCATCGAGATCAAGAAGCAGATGATCGCATGGTGGGGAAACGCCGTTGACGAGTACTACGCCGCCAGCGAAGGTGGCGGAACGGTGGTAACTGCAGATGAGTGGCTGGGCAAACCCGGGACCGTTGGAAAGCCATGGCCTATTTCGGAGATTGGGATTTTCGATGACGATGGCAATCGAATCGCAACCCCCAATGAAATTGGAACGGTCTACATGTCAATGCAGACGGGAACCTTTGAGTATCACAACGACAAAGAGAAGACCGCTGATAATCGCATTGGCACCTTCTTCACGGTCGGAGATATTGGGTACCTCGACGAAGACGGCTTTCTCTTCCTCTGCGACCGAAAGACCGACATGATCATCTCGGGTGGGGCCAACATCTATCCCGCTGAGATTGAGGGAGCGATTCTCATGCATCCCAAAGTCGGCGACGTTGCGGTCTTTGGAATCCCCCACGCCGACTGGGGCGAAGAGGTCAAAGCGGTCATTGAACCCGCTGACGGCGTAGTTGGTGATGCTGCCTTAGAGGCAGAGATCTTGGAGTTTCTCTCTGACAAGGTGGCTAAGTTCAAGACGCCGAAGTCAATTGACTTCACGAATGAGATGCCTCGAGACCCCTCGGGAAAGCTCTACAAGCGAAAACTGCGCGATCCCTACTGGGAAGGCCACGAGCGAGCGATCTAACTCTCTGTTCGCTCTTGGGCGACACGAGCGGAGTGCCGCTCTGCGTTGTCAATCATTCTCTCGTGGGGGACGACCACGAAGATCCCCTCTGCTTCAGCGGTGACCTCTCCATCGAGAGAGATTGACCCGTAGACGTGAGCTTTTCGACCTTCAACTCTCACCATCTTGGCCACGAGATCGAGTTTGTGAAGTAACGGGGTTGGCTTCTTGTAGCGGATCGTCAACGTTCCGGTCATGGCGGGGACTCCTGCGATGAGAGAGGCATTCCCCAAAAGTTCGTCGAAGATCAGGGAAATGATCCCACCGTGGACACAGGTTGGTGGGCCTTCATAGGTCTCAGTGAAGACAGCTTGCCCTCGAATCTCGGGATAGGTCTCGGTATCGACCGCCCAGATATCGATCGGGAGCGCCATGGGGTTTGCCCGACCGGTTGTTGGACCAAAGGGAAAAAAGTCTTGGGGGTGATCAGTAATCACTGGTGACGTATCTCGCGGACGCTTGCCTTCAATGACGGCGTCTCTCAATCGATCAGCGGACTCGGCGATCACCACTGCTTCTGCCTCCAAGACCTCATCAGGAATCTCTTTGGTCACTAACGTGTGGATCACGTCGCGAACCGACGACGCCACATCGTTGCGGGGATGGTCGTGCGAGCTGAGCGGAGTTCCGTTTCGGACGGATGCATCATCTGGTAAGTCGGGTCGAAGATTGGTCATTTCTTTTTAAAGTTTGCGGGACGCTTCTCGGCAAAGGCTTTTGGGCCCTCCTTGGCATCATCACTCGCAAAGACTGGCCAGCCAAGTTCAAGCTCTCTGGCTAAGCCATCGACTTCACTCATGCCTTCAGTTTCAAGAACGGATCGCTTGATGGCTTCGACGGCGAGCGGTCCGTTGGCACAGATCATCGCTGCGATCTCCATCGCTTTGTCGAGTGCGGTCCCATCAGGGACGACGTGGCCAATTAACCCAATCTCTTTGGCCTCTTGAGCGGGCACAGGGCGGCCTGTCAACAACAAATCCATTGCCACGGTGTAAGGGATCTGTCGGCGGAGTCGTACCGTCGAGCCACCGAGAGGAAAGAGTCCCCTGCGAGCTTCAAAGACGCCAAACGTGGCACTTTCACCGGCGACTCGAATATCTGTGGCTTGGAGGATCTCGGTGCCGCCCGCCACCGCGTAGCCCTCAACGGCGGCGATCAACGGCTTCTTGACGTTGTAGTGGCGAAGCAGTGCTTTCCAGTGAAGGTCAGGATCTTGCGCCATGCGTTCTGCGTAGATTTCGTTACCAGGCTCGCCCATGGATTTGAGATCCATTCCCGCACAGAACGTCCCGCCTGCCCCGGTGAGAATTGCACAGCGGATGTCGTCATTGGCGTCAATCTCCATCCAACTGTCAACCATCCCTACCAGCATTGGCAGCGAAAGTGCATTTTTCGCTTCGGGCCGATTCATGGTCACGATTGCGGTCTGTCCCACCACCTCGTAGGTCAAATTTTCAGTTCCGATCATGATGCTCCTTCCATTAACTCATGCTCCCTGACAAAATATGCTCGAGTCGATCCCAGCAATTCTAGGAACTCACTTGATCCATAGACACTCCAGAGGTGAAGTGAGGACTGGGCGCTTTAGTTCATACTCAGTCGATAGAGACCGTATCTAGATTCGCTCGATGATGGTTCCCGTGGCCAGGGCGCCTCCACAGCACATCGACACGAGGCCTATTGACTTATCTCGTCGCTCTAATTCATGAAGAATCGTGGTGATCAAGCGAGCACCCGTGGCACCGACTGGGTGACCGAGGGCAATGGCTCCCCCGTTGACGTTCACTTTGTCCCAGTCCGCGTTGTGGGTCTTTCCCCAACTCATCACGACGGAGGCGAAGGCTTCGTTGACCTCAAAGAGGTCGATGTCATCCATTGTCATCCCGGCCTTGTCGAGAACCATTGACGTTGCCCGCACTGGTCCATCAAGGTGGTAGTAGGGATCAGATCCTGCAAGGACTTGGGCAACAATGCGGGCCCGAGGCTTCAGGCCCTCGCCTTTCGCTCGATCTTCACTCATCCAGAGGACCGCTGCTGCTCCGTCAGAGATCTGTGACGAATTCCCTGCAGTGTGCATTCCTTCTGGGAGCACAGGCTTGAGCTTGGCTAAGCCTTCTGCCGTGGTCTCTCGAAGTCCACCATCTCGTGTGACTTCTTGAGTCTCAGCACTGTGCTCGCCCATGGGTCCTTCTTCGCCGACAACTGGAGCCATCACCGGGACAATCTCTCGATCGAAACGACCCTCGGCCCATGCAACAGCCGCCTTTTGTTGTGAGACCAGACCAAGCCAATCAACGTCTTCTCTGGTGATGCCGTACTTTTCACTAATGCGCTCCGCTGCATTGAACTGGTCAGGCATGTCCCATTCAAAGTCAGCTGGTCGAGAGCGACCTGGTCCGTTGAATGCATTCGCTCCAAGACCGATACGGCTCATCGCTTCGACACCGCAGGCGATGCCAACATCGATGGCGTCAGCGGCGATCAGGTTATTGATCATGTTGTTTGCTTGTTGCGCTGAACCACATTGACAGTCGATGGTGGTTGCCGCTGTTTCGTAAGGAAGGTTCATCTCAAGCCATGACGTTCGGGTCACATTGGAAGCCTGTTCTCCAGCTTGGGTGACACACCCACCCACCACTTGTTCAACGATGCTTGGATCAATACCCGCTCGTTTCATGACGCCTTCTTGGGCGGCACCAAGGACTTTGGTGGCATGGAGGCCAGAGAGTTGGCCATTGCGCTTCCCGATTGGCGTCCGAACAGCTTCGATGATCACAGGCTTTGACATTGAATTGACCCTTCCCTATTGGTTTCTTCTCTGACAACGAGAAGAAACAAGAACACGTTCTCGAAACTTAGCAGTCAGAAATATGAGCCTGCGTGCGTGAGAAGTGGACGATGAATCTGGGAAATTGCTTCGGCTTCTGGGCTATGCGGAGGTGACCTCAAGGTCAGGGATCTCTTCTTGGATCCCTTTTCGCAGCCCAACGAGGGCAATGACGAAGGTGACGGCCATGATGGCGGCCATGGCGTAGAACACGTCTTTCATCCCATTCGAAAAGTCCAGACGTCCAGCTGCCGTGCTTGCTTCTTGGCGATACGTAGTTCCCGACATTGTTCGATTTGCCAAAATCGTTGCCAAGACGGCAAGTCCGACCGAGGAGCCGTAGTAGCGAATTGTTTGGAGAATCCCCGTGACTTCTCCGTAGGTCTCGCGAGGTGAACGGTTGCTCGCATCAGTACTCGCTGGACCAATGATGAGACCCATCCCAGCACCAGCGATGATGATGGCCCACCACTGATTCGAAGAGGAGAGGTCCGGAAGCCGTTGTGCCCAGAGAAAGAACCCAATCGTTGCTACCGCGCCGCCAACAACCACGACGCCCTTGGCGCCCACCTTGTCCATAATTTTGCCACCTCGCATCGCTGCTGGGGCAAAGCCGATGAAGAAGATCAGGATATAAAGCCCTGCCTGTGACGATGAATCTCCGAGTGACACCTGAGCGTAGAGACTTGCAAAGAAGAACAGAGAGACAAAGACCATCGATGCAAAAAACAAGACAAGACTCTCTACAAAAAATGCTCGAATCTTATAAATTCGCAAATTAATCAGTGGGTGTTTCGCTCGAAGCTCCGCCAGAACGAAGAGCACCAAAATGGCGATGCCAACAATGATGCACCCCAATGTTTTGACGTTCTGCCATCCCCAAGTCGAAGCGTGCTGAAAACCGAATACGCTCAAGAACATTCCAGCAGCGACTAACACGGTTCCAGTCCAGTCAATTGGCATCTTGTGAACTTCATCAACGGGGTCGCTCATGAGAATCAAGACAAGCGCCACTATCGCGACGGGGATATTCACCCAGAAGACTGCTCGCCAGGTCCACTCGGTGAGATAGCCACCAAGAAGAGGTCCGATTCCAGTCATGGCTCCTGTGATGGCAAAGAAGATTGCCAGTTTGATACCTCTTTGGGCGAGTGGGATGGTGGCAATTACGAGTGACAGCGCTGCAGAGAATAAGAATGCTGCACCCACACCCTGGAGGACTCGAAATGCAATGATCCAGGCTTCTGAAGAACCATTCACCGGCGTGAATCCACATGCTGCTGACGAGGCCGCAAATAGGAGGGTTCCAAAAAGAACCATCTTTCTGTGACCGAATGAATCTGCAAACTTTCCCGCCATCATGAACGAGGCCGCCAAAGCCAAGATGTAGCCGTTAATGACCCATTGAACGCCACTCTCTGTCAGATGCAGTTTCGATTGAATCTGGGGAATCGCCAAGGCAATGATCGTCTGGTCAATGAAGGTCATTGACACCGCCACGATCATTGCCGCAAGCACAAAGTTTTGTGAAGCAATACGCTTAAACGCCATGGCAAGATCTCCTTTGGCAAGGTTCTGAATATCTGATCGTCACGGTACTGCGCAATACTCAATATTGCCGGGATGGCCTCGGATCAGGCACAGAAACCGAGCGTGGACGTTCTCGATTCGATGCTTGAGACCGGTGTTGTGCTCGTCCATTGAACCTTCGTAACGCTATGGTGAGCAACAGAGTGATCGGCGGCGAAAAGGTGTCATTCGAATGAGCAATATTGAACAACTTATTGCAAGTGCCAAAACCTTGAGTGGTGATGAGTCGATTGGTGCCGCAGGGATTTTCGCGTTCAAAGACAAATATCTCAAACTTGTTGGTTGGGGCATAGTCGGCGGCATGACAGGGGGTGCGATAGCTGGAGTTGCCGGTGACGCAGTTGGAAGTGCGGGGGCGATGCACGCACAAAGAAGTCACGAAGCCCAAAAGCAAGGGTACGACGGCTATCGAGTCCTCGTTGCTGTGGGAGATTCTCACATCCATCTTTTCGACTGGGTGACGAATCAGGGAGCATCAAAGCTTTACTATTCGATAGAGCGAAAATCGGTGGAGGTATCAATCAAGAAGTTTGGCTTAAGCCGCCACCTCTATTTTAAGAATTCCACCAGCGGAGAGACCCTGGCACTGCAGGGAAATGTTTCACCGATCTCATCGGTCTCAAATGGTGACAAGACGGTCATCAAAGCCCTTCAATAAGGGGTTATTTTCAGACGACGATCAGGCTCCGACGAGTTCTCGCCAATCTGCACGTGGGCTTGCCACGTCTTGCGGAGTGAGCTTCAACGTGGCATCAGGTATCTGGTCCACGAGATCACGCTGCGAAACATAGTTGTGGCTTAGCGACTGAAACACGCCTTTTCTATAGGCCACAAGATCATCGGGGGCGGCCATCAAGAAGCCAAAGATCCCAAGTGCTACTTCAAGGTCATAGACCGTTGGTGCACGGCCAATCAGCGCTGCTCTGCGCCCCGCAATCATGGCAACACCAACTTGAACGTCTTTTGAGTTTTCACCTGGCGTGAGAACAAACTTTTTCGCCATCCTCTTCGCGAGAGTCAGGGCGTAGCCCTGGTCTGGCCCGTGAAAACCTAATCCATTTCCTTCAGGCTGTTGAGGGGTATGAACCTCAGAAAGTTTCCCCACGACGTGTGACGCGCTCTCAAGATGAAATGAAGGGCGAACTTGATCCGAATCAGTGATCGGGACAAATGTGGGCTGGGTCATGGAAGTAACTTACCGCCTGGACTCAGCCGTCGCTGCGTAATTGAGCATGAACGAGACCAAAAATGATCGAGGCATAGAGCGCCTGCCAACTGGCCTCGATGATGTTCTCAGAAACCCCAATGGTCGTCCAGGTCTTCTCACCATCGTCAGAGTCAATCAGCACTCTGGTTACCGCTCCTGTGCCAACTCCGGTATCGAGAACCCGAACCCGATAGTCAGTGAGGCGGATATGGGCGAGGGCCCCAAAATGAGAGCCAATACATTCTCGTAGTGCCGCATCAAGGGCATTGACCGGTCCATTCCCCTCGGCCGTTGCCTCAAATCGCTGATCACCAATTCGAACCTTGACCGTGGCTTCGGTCGTAACCGTTCCTGAGTCATCACCAGTGTGATCAGTGATGACTCGATAGGACTCGACGTCAAAGAACTCTGGCTTCCATCCCGTCGCTCGACGCAGGAGCAGTTCAAGAGATCCATCTGCAACTTCGAAGTGATAGCCCGCGTGCTCCAACGCTTTGAGTTCATCAAGGATCTCACCGAGGACTGCCCCATCAAGGTCAAGGCCAAGTTCAGTGGCTTTCATCGCCAATGTAGAGCGACCAGCCATCTCTGAGACCACCACTCGAGTTCCATTTCCAACTAAAGAAGGATCGATGTGCTCATAGAGATCTTTCGACTTTGCAACTGCCGATGCATGAAGCCCACCCTTGTGTGCAAACACCGAAGTGCCTACATACGGCTGTTGGGATGAAGGGGCATGGTTGACCAACTCGGCAATGTGATGAGCAACTGGCGTCAGCCGCTCCAGCCTCTCGAGTGGAATGGTTCGAACATTGAGTTTCAAGGAGAGGTCTGGAATCGCTGCCGAAAGGTCGGTATTGCCCGCTCGCTCTCCGTACCCATTGATACAGCCCTGGACTTGGGTTACCCCAGCTGAAACTGCTGCAAGTGAGTTCGCGACAGCGACGCCCGCATCGTTATGGCAGTGGATACCTAGCGACGTCGAAGTGATCGATTCACGGACGTGCGCCACGGTGTGTGTGATATCCCCAGGGAGTGACCCTCCGTTTGTGTCGCAAAGCACAAGACACTCAGCGCCCGCCTGTTCGGCTGCACCTAAGACTCGGAGCGCAAACTCTGGATTCTCTCGAAAACCATCGAAGAAATGTTCACCGTCTAGGAACACTCTTTTGTCATTCTTCGTTAAGAACTCCACCGAGTCTGAAACCATAGCGACAGCCTCATCAAGCGACGTCTTGAGCGCCTCTTCGACATGGCGGTCCCAGGTCTTAGCCACGATGCACACCACCTCGGTGTCTGCCTCAACGAGGGCGCGCAACACTTCGTCGCTTTCGGTCGCATGACCAGCACGTCGAGTTGATCCAAACGCCACGAGTGTTGATGTCTTGAGGGTCAGCTCGTGCTTGAAGCGGCGAAAGAACTCGGTATCTTTCGGATTCGCACCTGGCCAGCCACCCTCGATATAGGCGACGCCAAGATGATCAAGTTGTTCAGCTACTCGGATCTTGTCTTCGACCGTGAGCGAGAGACCTTCTTGTTGACTCCCGTCTCTCAAGATGGTGTCAAAGATGTCAACCGCTTGAGGGAGGTTCGGTAAGTCGTAGTGATGCGACTCCATGTCATGACTGTGTTTAGACATACGCGAGCCAGGAGTCATATTGCTTATGTTCGCCGCGAACGGTTTCGAAGTACGTGCTTTGAACCTTCTTCGTGATCGGCCCGGGCGTTCCATCGCCAACTAAGCGATCATCCACTGAACGGATAGGAACAACTTCAGCTGCTGTTCCCGTTAAAAATGCCTCGTCGGCAAGGTACAGATCCGTTCGGATCAACGGCTGATAGCGAACTTCGAAGCCTAAGTCTCTGGCAATCGTCTCAATCGATTCTCCGGTAATGCCCTCGAGGGAACCTTGATCCGAATGCAGGGGTGAGTAGATCACTCCGTTATGGACGATGAAGAGGTTCTCGCCCGTGCACTCAGAAACTTTGCCATCTGGGGCGAGGAGGATCGCCTCGTCATACCCAGCCTTCAGCGCTTCGACTTTGGCGAGAGACGAGTTGACGTACATCCCTGTGCTCTTCGCTGCGGTTGGGACTGCGTTTGAGTCATGGCGCTGCCACGAACTGATCTTCGTCGTGACACCATTATTGACCCCTTCGTCGCCGAGGTAGGTCCCCCATGGCCACGCTGCGATTGAGACGTTCACCGAGCACGGCAGTGGATTCAATCCCATTTCGCCGTAACCGAGGTAGACCAGAGGTCTGATGTAGCAACCATCGTGGAGCTCATTCGCCCGAACAACTTCTTTTGTCGCATTCACGATCTCTTCAACGCTGTAAGGAACATCGATCATCAAGATCCGGCACGACCGAAAGAGTCGTTCAATGTGATCTTGAAGTCGAAAAACGGCGACACCTTTGTCGGTTTTATAGGCACGGATTCCTTCAAATGCTCCCGATCCGTAGTGAAGACTGTGCGTGAGAACGTGAACAGTGGCCTTGTCCCAGTCGACAAGTTCGCCGTCCATCCAGATGCTCTTACTTGGGGTGATTGGCATGGTTCAAACCTTTCCTGCAATGGCATCGCCAATTTCACTGGTCGATGCGTCTTTCTTCGGGTCATTATCGGCATAGTCGCGAACCGCAGCGATAATTCGCTGCGCAGCATCATCTTCTCCTAGATGTTGCAGCATCAAAGCTGAGGAGACAATCGCCGCCAAGGGGTTGGCTTTCTGTTGTCCCGCAATATCGTGGGCAGCTCCGTGAACGGGCTCAAAAAGCGAAGGTCCAGTCCGGTCTGGATTGAGATTCGCAGATGCAGCAAACCCAATTCCACCCGCAACTGCTCCGGCTAAGTCCGTCAAGATATCGCCAAAGAGATTGTCCGTCACGATGACGTCATAGCGTCCAGGGTTTTCAACCATGTAGATACATGCTGCATCAATATGGTTGTAATCCGTCGTGACCTCTGGGTACTCGAGTCCAACAGCGTTCACTGTTCGTTGCCAGAGATCTCCAGCGAACGTCAACACGTTGGTCTTGTGAACAAGCGTTAGATGTTTTGCTGCTCGAGAGTTTGCGAGTTCAAACGCGAAGCGAACGCAGCGCTCAACACCAAAACGAGTATTCACAGAGCCTTGCGTGGCGATTTCGGCAGGAGTCCCCTTGCGAAGGAATCCTCCTTCGCCCGCGTACATGCCTTCAGTATTTTCACGGATAACGACAAAGTCACAACCTTCGGCCAAGGAACCAGGAACCCCCGTAAAGGGACGGAGGTTCACGTAGAGATCTAAGTCAAACCGCATCTTCAACAACAACCCACGCTCAAGCGTGCCTGGAGGAACTGACGTGTCGCCAATGGCTGGTCCGACCGCACCAAGGACGATGGCGTCGAATCCACGGAGTTCTTCCAAAGTCTCTTCGCTCAAGACTTCGCCAGTCCTCTGGTAGCGAGATGCCCCAAGGTCAAATTCAGTCGTTTCAAGGTTGACTCCAGACGCGGCGACGACTTTGAGTGCCTCGGATGTCACTTCAGGGCCAATTCCATCGCCCCCAATGACTGCAACTCTGTAGTTCTTCGTGCTCGCCACTTCTGCTCCTTCGGTCCTCGTCGTTGTGGGCTGATCTGGCATTTTTGCTCAGAAGGCCCGGTGAGAAATGAAAAACCGCCCACAAGGTGGACGGTCGTGAACGGCGCGTGAGGATCCCTCACACGCCTATCGAATAATCGTTACCTGGGGTGTCGTCTTCACAGGGCTACAGTCTCTCGCACTCTTCGGGCAGGGTCAAGGCCAGCGCTGTTCTGTCGCAGGGGTACCGCTGGGCACGGTAGCCTGAGAACCCTACTAAGAAGCGTTTTCGAAGGATTTCTCGTGAGTGAATCACCCACAAAACTGACCCAAGAGACCCATGATCGGCTGAGTGCTGAACTTGAAGACCTCACCACACGGGGCCGGATTGATATCGCAGGCCACATCGAGACTGCCCGAGCGTTGGGCGACCTCTCTGAGAACGGTGACTATCACGCGGCCAAAGACGCCCAGGGAAAGATGGAATCGCGTATCCGTCAGCTCCAGGCTCTCCTCAAAACTGCTGTCATTGTTGAAGGGGCCTCTGACTCCGGCGAAGTCCAAGAAGGCTCGACCGTCACACTTCGCTACGAAGGAGACGACGATGAAGATACCCAAGACTTCTTCGTGGGCTCCATCGAAGAGCGCCAAGGAGGCCTGCCAGTGGCATCACCGACCGCACCACTTGGAGCTGCGCTCATGGGCAAGTCTGAAGGTGACACTGTTGAGTACAAATCTCCGGGCGGGATGTTGAAAGTTCAGATTGTGAAGGTGAGCGCATGACCAGTCCTCGAACGCTGTCAGAAAAACTTTGGGATGCCCACGTCGTCCACAAGGGTGTCGATGAACCAGATCTTCTCTTTATCGATCTTCATTTGGTGCATGAAGTGACGTCACCTCAAGCTTTCGACGGCCTGCGCCTCGAGGGGCGTCGTGTCCGTCATCCAGAGCTCACCGTTGCGACGGCTGACCACAATGTTCCAACCACCGACATCGACAAACCCATCGCTGATCCCATTTCGGCGAAACAACTTGACGTCTTAACGGCGAACTGCGCGGAGTTTGACATCACCTGTTACCCGATGGGAGACGCCAACCAGGGAATTGTCCACGTCATTGGACCCGAGCTCGGACTCACCCAGCCGGGCATGACCATTGTCTGTGGAGACAGCCACACCTCAACCCATGGCGCCTTTGGTGCGTTGGCATTTGGCATTGGAACGAGCGAAGTCGAACATGTTCTTGCTACCCAAGCACTCCCCCAGACTCGAGCCAAGACTATGGCTGTCAACGTCGAAGGTGATCCTCCCGACGGCGTGACTGCCAAAGACATTGTCCTGGCCATCATCGGCAAGATTGGGACTGGTGGCGGCATCGGTCACGTCATCGAATATCGGGGCAGTGCGATTCGAGAGCTCTCAATGGAAGGCCGGATGACCGTCTGCAATATGAGCATCGAAGCCGGTGCTCGAGCGGGAATCATCGCACCCGATGAGACAACCTTTGCCTACATCAAGGGTCGCGACCACGCTCCGAAGGGCCAAGAATGGGAAGAAGCTGTGACCTATTGGAAGTCGCTTCCGAGCGATGAGGGTGCAACATTCGATGTTGAAGTCTCAATCGACGCCACCACCTTGGTCCCCCACGTCACGTGGGGAACGAATCCCGCTCAGGTAGTTCCAATTGACAGCGTCATCCCAGATCCAGCAAGTTACGAGACCGAAAATGAACGTGACGCCGCTGCTCGAGCACTGACCTACATGGGACTAACTGCTGGCACGCCGGTCAAAGAGATTCCCATTGATACCGTTTTTCTTGGTTCGTGCACAAACTCTCGTATCGAAGACTTACGACTTGCTGCGTCAATCCTTGACGGGAGAACTGTGGCAAAAGGAATGCGGGCTCTTGTCGTACCTGGTTCTCATCGTGTCAAAAATCAAGCAGAGGCAGAGGGTCTCGACAAGATCTTTCTTGCAGCTGGCTTTGAGTGGCGAGAGCCTGGTTGTTCAATGTGTTTAGCGATGAACCCAGACAAACTTGCACCGGGAGAACGATCCGCATCCACCTCCAACCGAAACTTCGAAGGACGACAGGGCCGAGGAGGCCGCACGCACCTTGTTTCTCCTTCAATTGCTGCGGCAACCGCTGTTGCCGGTCATTTTGCTACCCCGGAGGATCTTGACTCATGAAACCTGTCATCGTCATCACTGGACGTGGCGTCCCGCTGGATCGCTCCGACGTCGATACCGATCAGATCATTCCCTCAGATTGGCTCAAGCGCGTAGAGCGCACCGGGTTTGGAGCTGGCCTCTTCTCTGAGTGGAAAGATGACCGATCATTTATCCTCAACAATGAAGAGTTCCAGGGAGCCAACGTATTAATCGCTGGTCCAAACTTTGGAACTGGTTCATCTCGGGAACATGCTGTCTGGGCCCTAACTGACTATGGCTTCGAAGCTGTGATCTCCCCTCGTTTCGCCGATATCTTTCGAAACAACTGTACGAAGCAAGGCTTGCTTCCGGTTCAAGTCACAGAAGAGGCCGGGAGAACACTTCTCGATGCGGTCGCTGCAGACCCGTCACTTGAATTCACTATTGATGTGGCAAAGGGAACGCTCGAAGTTCCTGCGCTTGGGTTTTCAACCACATTCCCTCTCGATGAGTTCACGAGAGACAGATTCTTGAATGGTTGGGATGATATTGGTCTCTCGATGCGATATGAGAGCGATCTTGCAGCCTATGAAACCTCTCGGTTGCGCTTTCTTCCCTCGACTCGCTAGCGCTCTCTCACTTACGTGATGCGGTAGTGCGTCCAGGCATCGGTGAACTGTGTTGCACCAAGGTGGTCGTAGAGAGCAATAGCGTCTTCGTTCCAGTCGAGGACCATCCACTCAAGGCGCCCCGGACTCCTGCGCTTTAGCTCTTCCATCAACTTCGTCGCTACCCCATGGCGGCGATACTCCTCATGGATGAAGAGGTCCTCAAGCCAGATTCCTGAGCGGCCAAGGAATGTCGAGAACGTTCGAAAGTACAGTGCGGTCCCAGCGAGCTTGCCATCAATCTCAGCGATGATGACCTTCGCTGCGGGATCCTCACCAAAGAGTTCTTTGTGAAAGTCATCAACAGTCGCAACAAACTGGTCTTCTAAGTGTTCAAAAACCGCCAGCTCACGCGTCAAGTTCCAGATTGCTTCGACGTCGCCCGGTTGAGCATCTCGAACGAGAACGTTGCTCACTTCAATCGATTAGCTGCAGAGACCACCGCTTGAAGCGACGCATCGAGAATTGACGAGTCCATGCCGACTCCCCACCACGTCTCACCATTCGCACCTTCCGCTTCGATGTACGCCACCGCAGACGCCGACGACCCGGAGGTCAACGCATGCTCCGAATAGTTCTTTACCTCAAAGCTGATGCCAAGTTCACCACGGAGCCCTGCGATCATCGCATCAATTGGCCCGTTTCCTTCACCCTTGATCGTGAGGTGGTCGCCGTTGATCAGCATCTGAGCAAACACCGTTGTCTTGCCACCACCCGTGGTCACTTCACTTGACAAGAGTCGAAGTGCAGCGTCTTCTGGGAGATACGTTGCTTCAAAGACATCCCAGAGTGCGTCGGGCTTAATCTCGGTCCCACTCTCCTCGGTCACCTTCTGGACAGTTCTACTGAACTCGACTTGAAGTTGGCGCGGAAGATCTAAACCGTGTTCGGCGTCCATCAAGTAGGCGACTCCACCTTTACCTGATTGGCTATTCACCCGAATGATCGCTTCGTAGGTTCGTCCAGTGTCCTTCGGGTCAATCGGCAAATACGGTACTTCCCAGTGGTCGTAGTCCTCACCAATATCGGCCATACCTTTCTTGATGGCATCTTGATGTGACCCCGAAAAGGCTGTGTAGACCAAATCTCCTGCGTAGGGGTGACGGGGATGCACGGGAAGCCGAGTGGCGTACTCAGCGATCCGCCGAACTTTCTCAATGTCAGTCAACTTCAACTCAGGATCAACACCTTGAGAGAATAAGTTCAATGCCAACGTGACAATATCGACATTTCCGGTCCGCTCACCGTTCCCGAACAACGTTCCTTCGACTCGGTCTGCTCCCGCCAAGATGCCAAGTTCAGCCGCAGCGACGCCTGTGCCTCGGTCATTGTGAGGGTGAAGGCTCACGACAACACTTTCTCGGTCCTTAATGGTCCGACAGAACCATTCAATCACGTCGGCGTAGAGATTTGGAGAGTAGTGCTCAACCGTGGCCGGCAAGTTCAGGATAAGTGGTCGTTGAGGAGTGGGTTGAATCACGTCCATCACTGCTTCGCAGATCTCCACGGCATACTCAGGCTCAGTACCAGTAAAACTCTCTGGTGAGTATTCATAGGTGATCGTGGTTTCTGGAATCGTGGCCTCAAGCTCCACGCAGAGTGCAGCTGCGTGTGTGGCGATGTCAACAATTCCCTGGCGATCGAGATCAAAGACCACACGACGCTGAAGCGACGACGTTGAGTTATAGAAGTGAACGATGACGTTCTTCGCACCTCGGATTGATTCATAGGTTCTCCGAATCAAATCTTCTCGACATTGCACAAGCACTTGAATAGTGACGTCGTCAGGGATCCGATTCTCTTCGATGATTTGACGCATGAAGTCAAAATCAGTTTGTGAGGCTGAGGGGAAGCCAACTTCAATTTCTTTGAACCCAAGCTCGATGAGAAGATCAAACAACGCCATCTTTCGATCTGGATCCATCGGATCGATCAACGCTTGATTTCCATCTCGCAAATCAACGCTGCACCATCGAGGGGCTTCACTGAATTGACGGCTGGGCCACGTTCGATCAGGAAGGTCGACGGGCAGGACAGCGTGATAGTGGTCATGGGGCATGGCCCCGGTCCTCTGTTCAGTGGTCTTTGCCATAGTCGTAACTTCCTTTTCCTCTTCCTATTCTTCCTCACCAAGCACCCATTGTCGGCCCAATAAAAAACCCCCTGGCCACAATGGGCACAGGAGGAGAACTAGCGAGCGCAGTGTGGCGCTCGCCTCAGAGAAGCAGCAGGGTCTTGGTCGTGGTATTCATTAGTCTCCATTGTAGTGCCTCGACTTGGCCCATTCTGCCGTTGTGGCTAACATGGGCACCTATGGCACGAACAATTCGACTTATTCTTCTGGGCCTTTTGGTTGCTGGCATTGCCTTCCTGGTGCTCAAACTCCGCTCCTCTCGAGCCCCAGAGTCCAGCCTTGACGCGGGGGTTCCACTTACGGGGAGCCTTGATACGTGGCCAGACGTTCCTGAGAAGAACATCGCCTAACTGAAC
This sequence comes from Actinomycetota bacterium, assembly GCA_009699875.1. GTDB lineage: Bacteria > Actinomycetota > Acidimicrobiia > Acidimicrobiales > RAAP-2 > CAIUMH01. Next base: position 65,770 of record WLNI01000002.1, on the reverse strand, counting down.
GGCGACGTCGCCTTAGAGGCTGATGCGGTGCAAGTCCAGGATGCCGTCACTCGCTGCCATCTCACTGATCACACTGTCTGGAACAGGTTGATCAGTTGAAAGCACCATCAGTGCGGTGACCTTGTCGGTGTTTGGACCGACTGCCATCGAAGAGATTGAGATTCCCGCAGATCCGAGGAACCGTCCCACAGAGCCAATCATCCCCGGACGGTCATCGTTTCTCACGACCAACATGTGATCAGCGGGAGGAACCTCTACGTTGTGATCGTCGACACTGACAACCCGATTCTCTACTTTGTGTCCGATGCCAGTCATTGTCCCGGCCACGCTGTGATCATTTGAACGGATTGAGATCAAATTCACGAAATCATGACTCGTGATATTCGAGTTCTCTTGGATTTCAATTCCTCGACTTTCAGCAAGTGCGGGTGCATTGACGTAGGAGACCGGCTCTGAACTTGTTGAGCCGAAGAATCCTTTCAAGACCGAGAGCGTCAAAATGCCAGTTCCCGCTCCTGCGAGCTGGCCCTGATAACTGATTTCAATCTTTGAGGGGCTGCTTTCATGGAGCCCACCAAAGAAGCGCCCAAGTTGTTCGGCCAAACCCATGAAGGGTCGGACGACTTCAGAAACCTCGCCGGCCGAGATATTCACAGCAAACGGGACGAAATCTCCTGCAAGTGCTAACTCGACCTGCTCGGCAATGGTCATTCCGGCCTTATCTTGAGCTTCTGCTGTCGAGGCTCCGAGGTGAGGTGTGACCACCACGCTCTCGAGTTCGAAGAGTGGCGACTCAGTCGTCGGTTCCGCCTCAAAGACGTCAAGCCCCGCACCTTGCACCGTTCCGGATCGCACGGCTTCGGCCAAGTCAGACTCGACGATGATCCCACCACGAGCGGTATTGATGATTCGAATGCCAGGTTTGGACTTCGCCAGCATTGCGGCATCAATGAGTCCAATGGTCTCTTTGTTCTTTGGAAGGTGAATCGAGATGAAGTCGGACATTCCAAAGACTTCTTCCAACGACATCAGTTCAACTCCCATGTGACGAGCCCGGTCTGCCGAGACAAACGGGTCGTAGGCGACGAGTCGCATGCCAAAGGCAAGGGCACGTTGTGCGACAAGGGCACCAACTCGACCCAGTCCAATCACACCAAGGGTCTTGCCATAGAGTTCGACGCCTTCCCACTTCGCTCGCTCCCACTTTCCCTGCACCAGCGCAGCATGGGCTTGTGGGATATTGCGAGCTTGTGCCAGCAAGAGGGCCATCGCCTGTTCAGCGGCAGAGAGAATATTTGATTGTGGTGCATTGACCACCATGACGCCCCGCTCAGTCGCAACGTCAACCGCAACATTGTCGAGTCCAATTCCCGCTCGACCAACAACCACCAAACTTGTACCTGCCGCCAAGACCTCAGGAGTGACATTGGTTGCGGATCGAATGATGAGGGCGTGTGCTCCCACGATCGCTCCGAGTAATTCCTCTGGCGAGAGGCCGAGTTGCACGTCGACCTCATGTCCAGCGGCGCTCAGCTGGTCAAGTCCTGGTTGGGCAATCTTTTCAGTGACGAGTACTCGTGCCACGGGGCTCCTTGGGTGTTGTGGGGTATCTAGATCGTAGGGGGTTTTTTGGACCTATTGCGCAGTCGAAAACAATTGAGCAAGTCGGCCCACGCCTTCGGCGAGATCCTCATCTCCGAGGGCATAGGAAAGTCGAAAGTACCCAGGGCTTCCGAAGGCCTCACCGGGCACCACAGCGACCTTGACCTGGTCAATAGCAATCTCTGCAAGTTCGGCACTCGTTGTCGCTCTTGCTCCACCAATCGACTTGCCGAGAAGTCCCGTCACGTTTGGGAAGCAGTAAAACGCACCCTTTGGCTCTAGGCAGCTCACGCCATCAATGTCATTGAGCATCGACGTCATGGTGCGTCGCCGACGGTCAAATGTCTCTCGCATCATCTCAACGGCCATCAAGTCTCCGGAGACTGCGGCAAGGGCAGCTCGCTGGGAGACATTGGCGACATTTGAGGTGATCTGGCTTTGTAAGTTCGTTGCAGCGCTGATGACGTCCTTCGGTCCGATCATCCAGCCAACTCGCCATCCGGTCATGGCGTAGGTCTTCGCGACACCATTGACGATGACCCAGCGGTCGCCGAGTTCTGGACACCTGGCAGGAAGAGAAAGGAGAGGAGTGTTGTCGTAGGTCAAATGCTCGTAGATCTCATCGGCCATCACCCAGACGCCGCGAGATGCCGCCCATGCCCCAATGGCGTCGATCTCGTCTGCGTCGTAGACCGCTCCAGTGGGGTTCGATGGCGACACAAAGACCAACAGTTTTGAACGCTCAGTCCAGACCGCATCCAACATAGGAACGGTAACTTTGAATCCAGTTGACTCATCTGTAGGCACGATCACTGGCACGCCGCCGACCAGCGCTGCTGACTCTGGATACGTTGTCCAATAGGGAGCTGGGATGATGACTTCATCACCTGGATCAAGGAGCGCTTCGAAGGTATTCGCCACTGCGTGCTTTCCACCGTTGGTGATGATCACTTGGTCGGCACTGACCTCTAGTCCGGAGTCTCGAAGAGTTTTTTGAGCCACTGCATCTCGAAGTTCAGGGAGGCCGGCGGCGGGACTGTACTTATGGTTTTTCGGATCGAGGCAGGCCGCCACTGCGGCGTCCACGATGGCTTGTGGGGTTGGGAAGTCTGGCTCACCAGCACCAAACCCAATGACGTTTTCCCCTGCGGCTTTCAGGGCTTTGGCTCGAGCATCTACGGCCAATGTGGCCGAGGGCTGGAGCTCTGAAAGGAGGCGTGAAACTCGCCGATCTGCTGCTGTGCCATGAGGGGTTGCCATAGGTGACATGATTCCACACATGGCAGAGACACCCGACATTCGTATCCCCGCTGAACTCCTCCCGAAGGACGGCCGCTTTGGTGCCGGACCTTCCAAGGTTCGATCCGAACAGGTCGCTGCCCTTGCGGCGGACGCTCCTCACTTCTTGGGGACGAGCCACCGACAAAAAACCGTGAAGTCCGTCGTAGGAGACGTGCGCAGCGGTCTTGCAGAGTTGTTCTCGCTCCCCGATGGCTACGAGGTGCTCCTCGGGAATGGGGGCACAACCTGTTTTTGGGATGCCGCGACATTTGGCCTCATCGAGAAGAAAAGTCAACACCTCAGTTTCGGAGAATTTTCTTCGAAGTTCGCCACGGCTGCCTCGCAAGCACCGTTCCTTGATGACCCTGAAATTATCAAGACCGATCCCGGAACGCATCCTGCAGCGATCGCCAATAGCGAGATTGATCTCTACGCGCTGACCCACAATGAAACGTCAACAGGTGTTTCAATGAAGATCACGCGACCAGATGCTTCTGGACTTGTTGCCGTCGACGCCACGTCAGCGGCGGGAGGGCTTTATGTCGATGCCAATGAGTTCGACTGCTATTACTTTGCTCCTCAAAAGTCGTTCGCCTCGGATGGTGGGCTGTGGCTGGCCTTGTGCTCACCAGCGGCGATCGAGCGCATTGAATCACTCGCTGCCTCTGATCGTTGGGTCCCCGCATTCTTTGACTTGAAGATTGCGCTTGATAACTCACGCCTTGACCAGACGTATAACACTCCCGCACTTGCAACCATTCACCTCCTGAGGTCGCAAATCAAATGGATGAACGATAACGGAGGTCTCGACTTTTCAACAGGGAGATGTGATCGCTCTGCGGAGATTCTCTACACCTGGGCCGAAAAGAGTGGCTTTGCTCGCCCCTTCGTCGAGCGAGAAGACCAACGCAGCCACGTCATCGCCACTATTGACTTTGTAGATGCGATTGACGCAAGCCAAATTGCTGCCGTGCTTCGAGCGCATGGGATTGTTGATACTGAGCCCTATCGAAAACTCGGACGGAACCAATTACGTATTGCCATGTTCCCAGCCATTGACCCAGATGACATTGCTCTTTTGTGTGGAGCAATCACCCACGTCGTTGGGGCCCTCTCCTAAGCCTCAGCCTCCAGAGATGTCTTCGACCTTCTGCTTTCCAGCAGAAATAAATGGCATCATGTCGCGGAGTTCTGCTCCGACAACTTCAATCTCCTGAGCCTTACCTTCTGCTTGGAGCCGCTCATATTCAGGTCGACCATTACGGTTCTCGGCAATCCACTCTTGAGCAAACGTTCCGTCTTGAATTTCACCGAGGATCTTTCGCATCTCTGCTTTAACGGAGTCATTGATGACTCGAGGACCTCGGGTGAGGTCTCCATACTCAGCGGTGTCTGAGATTGAGTAGCGCATACCTGCGATCCCTTGTTCGTACATCAAGTCGACAATGAGCTTGAGTTCGTGCAGGCATTCAAAGTAGGCACTCTCTGGCTGATAGCCAGCATCAACGAGCGTCTCAAAGCCAGCGTTCACGAGTGCCGTGACGCCTCCACAGAGGACGACTTGCTCACCGAAGAGATCAGTTTCTGTCTCTTCTGTGAAGGTCGTGTCCAAAACACCAGCCCGGGTTGCACCAATTGCATGGGCATAGCTCAATGCGATGGCGTGTGAGTTTCCAGTGGCATCTTGATGCACCGCAACGAGAGAAGGAACTCCTCCCCCTTCGGTGTAGGTCCGACGAACGAGGTGTCCGGGTCCCTTCGGAGCAACCATCGTGACGTCGACACCCGCTGGAGGAACAATCTGTTCGAAACGGATATTAAAGCCGTGGGCAAACATCAGCATGTCGCCGTCTTTGAGCGACGGCGCAATCGACTCGTCGTAGACCTTTTTCTGTTCGGTGTCAGGAACCAAGACCATGATCACTTCAGCATCGGCTGCTGCGTCGGCTGGTGACATGACCTTCAGACCAGCTTCGGCGGCTTTCTTGGCCGAGGCGGAACCTTCTCGCAGCCCCACTCGAACATCGACGCCAGACTCAGAAAGATTGAGTGCGTGGGCGTGGCCCTGTGAGCCATAGCCCAAGATTGCGACTTTGCGACCTTGAATCAATGATGGGTCAGTATCTTTTTCGTAATAAAGGGTTGCCATGGGGGTCTCCTGTTTCTTGTGTTGTGAATAGTGATCTCAGTAGTGCGAATTAAGTGCCAGCGACTTAGGCCGAAGGATGAAGTCTAGGCAAAGCCACGCGACCCGTTCGCTGCACCTCTAATGAGGGGTAGCGCTCTGCGAGCGACGTCTCAAAAGTATCGAGTGCTGCGGGCGTTCCCGCCAAGGACACCGTGACCGCTGAACCCGAGAAATCGATGATGCTGGCCCCAGAATGGGCGACTCGACGCAGAAGCTCTCCTCGGCCTTCAGCGTCGATATGGACCGTCGCCAAGAGGAGTTCTCGCTCAACGGCCTCAGTTGGCGCCAAGTCTCGGATTTCGACCACATTGATGAGTTTGTTCAGCTGTCCAACGACCTGTTCCAAAGGTGCTGACTCTGCGTCGACAACGATGGTGATTCGAGAGAATCTCTCGTCATCATCGGCCGGAGCCACCGCCAGGGAGTAAATATTAAAACCCCGGCGAGAAAAAAGCCCAGCGACGCGAGAAAGCACACCGGCTTTGTTCTCCACCAGCACAGAAAGAATGTGGTGTCGAATCGGTGTTGATTCTGTTGTTCCTAAAAACGGTTCAGGAGCCATTAGTCACTCTTTTCTTGACTTGGGTGCACGACGATCTCATCGTTTGACGCACCGGCGGGAACCATCGGGAAGACCTTCTCTGAGGCATCGATTCGAAAATCAATCACGACAGGTCGATCATTGATGGAGTTAGCTTTTTCAATAGCGGGTAACACTTCTTCTGGGCTATCCACACGAATTCCAACACACCCCATTGCTTCAGCCCACATGACGTAGTCAGGGAGGTCGGTGCTCAAATACACCTCGCTATAGCGCTCTTCATAGAACATCTCTTGCCATTGGCGAACCATCCCGAGATATGAATTGTTCAAGATCGCAACTTTGATTGGAATCTGTTCGCTTCGAGCTGTCACAAGTTCTTGCGCCGTCATCTGGAAACAACCATCACCATCGATCGCCCACACCGTTCGTTCTGGCTTTCCGGCTTTGGCCCCAATGGCGGCAGGGATAGAGAATCCCATCGTTCCTGCTCCCCCAGAGTTAATCCATGTGTAGGGATAGTCAAACGTCCAGTGCAGTGATGCCCACATTTGGTGTTGTCCAACGCCTGAAACCACGATGGTGTCATCTGGACTGTTGGCAGCCAGCGTCTCAATAATGGTCTGCGGCTTCAACATGCCACCAGTTTGGGCTTCGTCGTAGTGAATTGGATAGCGCGCTTGCCACGCGTGGACTTGGTCCCACCAGGGTGAAATATCGGTTCGACTCAACCCTTGTGACGCTTTTGTGAGTTCGTCAATGACAACTCGACAGTCTCCAACAATCCCAATTTCCGGGGTGCGAACTTTTCCAAGCTCCGCAGGGTCGATGTCGACATGGATGACTTTGGCAACAGGGGCGAACGCATCAACTTTTCCCGTGACCCGGTCATCAAATCGAGCACCCAGGGAGACCAAAAGGTCTGCCTTTTGCATTGCGGTCACCGCTGTGTAGTTCCCATGCATCCCAGGCATCCCAAGACATTGAGGGTGCGTGTCAGGGAATGCCCCTCGTGCCATCAAGGTCGTCACGACCGGGGCTCCCGTTAACGCAGCGAGCTCCATGAGGGCCTCTGAGGCTCGTGCTTTTAAGACTCCTCCACCGACGTAGAGAACCGGTCGCTCCGCCGCCGCCATGAGGGCTGCGGCTTCTGCGATCAATGCGGGGTCACCTTCCATCATGGGGTGGTAACCCGGAAGGTCAAGTTGGTCAGGGCTCGGCGGGTCGTGCCACTCCATCTCGGATTGAGCGATGTCTTTCGGGAAGTCAACGAGCACCGGACCTGGTCGCCCAGTGGTGGCAACGTAGAACGCTTCAGCAATGACGTCAGCAATATCGTTCACGTCTTTGATGAGCCAGTTGTGTTTCGTGATCCCCATGGTGATACCAGTGATGTCGCATTCTTGGAATGCGTCAGTCCCAATTGCTGCCGTGGGGACCTGCCCGGTGATGACGACTAAAGGAATGGAGTCCATGTACGCATTGGCAATCGGGGTCACGATATTTGTCGCTCCAGGTCCAGAGGTGACCATGGCAACCCCGGGTCGCCCCGTTGCTTGGGCGTAGCCTTCGGCCATGTGACCCGCCCCTTGTTCATGGCGGACCAACACGTGGCGGATTGTTGAGTCGATGATTGGGTCATACACCGGCAAGATCGCCCCGCCGGGGTAGCCAAAGATGATCTCAGTCCCCTGCATCTCGAGACTTTTGATGAGGGCTTGCGCTCCTGTGATTTTCATTTCATTTTCCTTCAGTTGATGGTGTCGGTTTGTTTTTCGGGATTAAAAAACCTCCCCTGTTGGGGAGGTGAAAACGCGCGGGGTTGATAGAGGACCGCGCGTTACGGTACTACTACCAGGGCAAAACGTGAAGAAGTGATTTGTGCCACAGGGAAAGTCTGCCATAGGCGCACGCCTGATTCAAATTTATTCGTTTTCCTCGGGATTTCCTTAGTACTTCTGTGACGATGGCTGGTCGACACCAGAGGAGTCGCCTACCAGGCGATTGGCCCAGTCGCCGCCTTGGCTCGACCTTCTGAGCGGACGCCTTTCGGAACCAAATCATCAGCATTCACCTGCCAGAGTGCGCGAAGTCGATAGTGAGGGATCTGAGGAAAAAGGTGGTGGAGCGCGTGGTGATCGTGACCTCGAATCAACCATCGAGACCCTGGAAAGACGGCGATTCGAGTGTCGACGTAGCGACCCACAGCCCCAGCTGGGTGGTGGGGGTACCACGCGAAGACGAAGAGGAGCCAGAGGGCTTGAAGTCGAGCAGGTAGGTACCACAGCAAAAGAGCCGCCCAGCCAACACCGCACACAAACGCCAGGATCAGCACCGCAGTCGTGATCGCCCAGAATCGAAGCTGGATCAGTCCGCTCTTTCGATCACCGTCGGCAGCGAGCGCCTGGCGGATCTGTGCGGGAAGCAGGCGTCGAGTTGCTGGCACGAAGGCAAACAACGGGAGCAGTGTCTGAACGACAAGAAGTGCAAACCATTTACCTGGAAGTTGCCAAAGTGGACCATCGGTGTAGTGATCAGGATCTTTTTCTGGATTGTTGGTGAAGGCATGGTGGCGCATATGCGAACCTCGATGAGATCCATAGGAAATCCCAAGGGGGATCGAACAAAGAGTCCCAATCAAATTTTCGATCCACCGGAGATCACGCTGGCGGCCTGAGATATTGCCGTGTACCGCTTCGTGCATCGGCATATAGAACATCGACGCAATACCTGTGTTGAGAATCAGGCCCAACCAGAGGGGAATGATGCCTGTTGTTCCTAACACCACGACTCCGACCCACAGCACAGCACAGAGAAGAAAGCCGATGACAATTCTTGGCTGAAACCCTCCCCAAAAAGGCGCAGCGATCGCTCGTTCCCTCTGAAGGATCAGTCGCCGCTCGTCTGAAATCTCTTGTTGGGTCAACGAAGCGTGAAGTGGCCGACCGAACTCATCAATGGTGAGGTCTTTTTTCGGTGTTGGCTCTGTCACTGCTCCCCCTCTGGGCTCATGCAATTCGACGAGCTTGTCTGGCAACCCCGACCTTAGGCTTCAGTGATGGCTCCGCGCTCAGCCCCTGTGACGAGCCGAGCAAATTTCGCCAGCACCCCAGAGGTATAGCGGGGCTCGAAGGCTTTCAAGTTCGCCGATCGATTGGCGAGGACCTCATCATCGACGAGAAGGTCAATCGTGTGGTTCGTAACGTCGATGACGATTCGATCTCCATCTTCAACTAACGCAATTGGTCCACCAGCAACAGCTTCAGGAGCGACGTGACCTATGCAGAATCCATGGGTTCCCCCAGAAAACCGACCATCTGTAATCAGAGCGCAGTCTGCACCTCTCCCTGCACCCTTCATCGCTCCCGTCACGGCAAGCATCTCGCGCATGCCAGGTCCACCTTTAGGGCCTTCGTACCGGATGACGACCACAGTGTTTGGCTTGATGGAGTCCGCAAGAATGGCATCCATAGCTGCGGCTTCTCCATCAAAGACCCGAGCGGTTCCATCGAAGAGCAATGTATCAATACCCGCGACTTTCACCACTGAGCCTTTTGGTGCCAGCGATCCAGTCAAAATTGCAATCCCACCTTGTTTATTGATGGGGTTATCAAGGGTGTGAATCACTTCACCATCCGGTGACGGGACGTCTAACGCGGCCAAATTCTCAGCCATCGTCTTTCCTGTCACGGTCATGCAGTCACCGTGGAGAAGGCCAGCTTCCAAAAGTTGCGCCAAGACAACAGGAACGCCACCGATACGGTCGAGATCAGTCATGTGATATTTCCCGTGAGGTTTCGTATCCGCTAAGTGAGGAACTTTCGCAGCAATTCGATTGAAGTCTTCGAGTTCGAGGTCAACTCGTGCCTCATTCGCAATGGCCAAAAGGTGCAAGACCGCATTCGTTGAGCCACCAAGCGCCATGGTCACCGCAATGGCGTTCTCGAATGCGTGCTTGGTCATGATGTCTCGAGGTCGAATGCCTTGGCGGAGGAGTTCAATCACCGCCTGTCCTGATGCAAAGGCGTAGTCATCTCGACGTCGGTCAACGGCAGGAGCCGAGGCGCTCCCCGGCAAAGACATCCCTAACGCCTCGCCAATCGAGGCCATGGTGTTGGCGGTAAACATTCCGGCACAACTGCCCTCAGTGGGACACGCATTGTGCTCAATCAAAGAGAGTTCTTCGTCGCTGAGTGCGTCAACCGCGTGTGCACCAACTGCTTCAAACACACTGACGATATCCAGTGCTCGATCTTCTAATCTTCCTGGGAGAATCGTGCCGCCGTAGAGAAAGACGCTCGGCAGATTGAGGCGAGCCGAGGCCATCAACATTCCTGGCAACGACTTGTCACACCCTGCGAACGTGACAAGTGCATCGAAACGCTCTGCATGCATGACGGTCTCGACAGAGTCAGCAATGACTTCTCTAGAAACGAGTGACGCACGCATTCCTTCGTGCCCCATCGAAATTCCATCGGAGACGGCAATGGTCACGAATTCGAAGGGGAATCCTCCCGCATGGCGAACGCCCTCTTTGGCACGCTTGGCTAATCGCTCAAGCGGCAAGTTGCAGGGAGTGACTTCATTCCAGCTTGACGCAACACCAACTTGGGGCTTGTCCCAGTCATCATCGGTCATTCCCACCGCTCTGAGCATGGCTCGAGCAGGTGCACGCTCAGGCCCATCGGTAACTTGAAAGCTCCGAGGCTTCATGCCTTCGTGTTCTATCTGTCCATGCTCGTCAGTGGCCATAGGAGTTCAGTCTACGAAACCTTGAGACCTTTGCGAGACTTCTCTCAGCTTCTACGTTGGCGAAGGGCAGCATTGACCGCTTTTCCATCGGCCTGGCCTTGCGTAGCGGCCATGACCTTCCCCGTGAAAAAGCCCGTTAACTTATCGTCTCCCTCTCGGTATCGAGCCCACTCGTCCGGATTCGCAGCAATAATCTCGTCCAGCGTCGCGTCGAGCGCACCGGCGTCGAGCTGCTCAAATCCCTTAGATTCGGCCACAGCCTTCGGGTCTCCCCCGCCGGCAGCGACTAAGTCAGCGAGGACTTTCTTTGATTGGGTTGCCGAAAGTTCTCCTGCGTCTTCCATCTTCAAGAGTGCGATGTAGTCATCTTTTGGCAGGGACATAGCGTCATCGCCGAGTCCTGCTAGCTCATTCGCAGTCCGGGCAAGGGCAAGGGCTGGCGTAATCCCCTTCTCGATAGCTCCCACGATAAACGGGTCAAGGTTTAACTCAACAGCAGCGTTGGCTTGATCGAGTTGTGCATCAGTGGCCGCATCTCCAAAGTGAGCAATGAGTTCACGTCGACGTTGCGCTGGCATCGGTGGCAACTCGGCTTCGATTTGGCGAATGAATGCTTCTGATGGGACAACTGGCACGAGATCAGGTTCTGGAAAATAGCGGTAGTCGTAGGCTTCTTCCTTTGAACGCATGGTCTGGGTTTTCCCTGCGTCTTCATCCCAGTGCCGTGTCTCTTGAGAAATAGTCCCACCATCATCGAGGATTGCAATTTGGCGAAGCGCTTCATATTCAACTGCACGCTGCACTGATCGGAGCGAGTTCAAATTTTTAATCTCGCATCGTGTTCCAAAGGGCGCCTCGGTCCCCCGGCGCACAGAGACATTTGCATCGACCCGCATGGAACCTTCTTCCATGCGACCATCCGATGCACCAGACGCGATCAGAATGGACCTCAGCTCCGCCGCGTAGCCACGCGCTTGTTCTGCGGAGCGGATATCAGGCCCTGAGACGATCTCGACGAGAGGAACGCCGGAACGGTTGTAGTCAACCAGCGACTCATCAGACCCGTGGATTCGACCCGTTCCTCCGACGTGAGTCGTTTTTCCTGTGTCCTCTTCTAAGTGGGCTCGCTCAATTCCTACCCGGCTTCCGTCTGGCAGGTCGAGGTAGCCGGGTCCATTAATCGGAACGTCGTACTGGCTGATTTGGTAGTCCTTGGGCTGATCTGGATAGAAGTAGTTCTTTCGGTGGAACGAAGAAGGCTGCACCACACAGTGCAAGGCCAGGCCAATGCGGATAGCGAATTCAACGGCTCCTTCATTGAGAACTGGGAGCGAACCTGGAAGGCCTAAGCAGACAGGACAGATATTGGTATTTGGTTCGTCACCAAAGTTATTGGCGCACCCACAAAACAACTTGGTGGCGGTCTTGAGCTCGGTGTGGACTTCGAGACCCACCACCATGTCCCATCCCTCGGGGAGCGAACTCATGAGTTTGCTCCGTGCTCGAGGACCGACGCCGCTTGAAAGAGTTGCTGCTCTGACAAGGCGGGACCGAGTAGCTGGGCTCCGATTGGCATCTTGTCATCACCAACGCCAAAGGGCACCGAAAGGGCGGGATGACCGGCCAAGTTCGTTGGGATCGTGCAGATATCTGATTGATACATCGACATGGGATCTCCAACTTTGTCTCCGATAGCAAATGCGGTTGTCGGGGTTGTTGCCCCCAAAAGCAGATCAACCGAAGAGTAAGCCTTGGTAAAAGCGTTGATGATGAGTGTACGAACTCTCTGAGCTTGGCCGTAATAGGCGTCGTAGTAACCAGCCGAGAGGGCGTAGGTCCCAAGCATGATTCGTCGTTTGACTTCGTCGCCAAATCCTGCGGTTCGCGTTGCGGTGTTCATTGCCGTGACATCTTCCGCGTCGACTCGGACTCCATAGCGGACGCCGTCATAGCGGGCCAGGTTCGATGACGCCTCGGCAGGAGCGATGAGATAGTACGCAGAGAGGCCAAGTTTTAGCTCGGGGATTGAAATCTCAATAATCTCGGCCCCAGCATTCGACAACACTTCTGCTGCTCTTTTGATTGCAGCCACCATGTCAGGGGCGCACCCTTCAAGAAGTTCGTTGCAAAGCCCAACACGCATTCCCTTTACCCCGTCATCGAGATGACTACTCAGCGCTGGCGCAGGTGCATTCAGTGACGTGGAGTCTTTCGGGTCATGGCCAGCAATGACTTCGAGCAGTGCGGCAGCGTCTGCGACGGATCCTGCGAATGGGCCGACTTGATCGAGGGAACTCGCAAAGGCCACCAAGCCGTAGCGAGAGACAAGACCGTACGTAGGTTTGACACCCACCACGCCACAAAACGCTGCGGGTTGGCGGATCGATCCACCCGTGTCAGAGCCGAGCGAAAGAGGCGTCATCGATGCAGCGACTGCAGCTGCAGATCCACCACTTGAGCCTCCAGGAACTTTTGTCGTGTCATGCGGGTTTTTCGTCGGCCCAAATGCGGAGTTCTCCGTTGATGATCCCATTGCGAACTCGTCCATATTCGTTTTCCCAACGATTAAGACCCCAGCAGTTTCAATACGAGAAACCACAGTGGCGTCATAAGGAGGACGCCACCCCGAGAGAATGTTGCTTGCGCACGACGTCACTTCACCGTGCTGACACAGATTGTCCTTGAGCGCGAGTGGGACTCCGGCAAGGACGCCCATGTTCTTGCCTTGCGCCACCCCGTCATCAATCGCTTGTGCTTTTCGAAGAACCTGTTCGCGCTGAATTTCAACAAACGCGTGAATCTCCCCTTCTTGGGAATCGATCTGTTGGAGTGATTCATTAGCTAACGCCACAGCTGAAACTTCTCCAGCATTCACTCTCGCTCCTGTATCAAGAACACTCACGGGGCTTCACCAACGATTCGGGGAACACGAAATCGATGATCTGCCACGCTCGGAGCGGCACGCAGCACCTCGTCCCTGTCGGATGAGGCAGTGACCTCATCGGCTCTCAGGACGTTTGAAAGCTCGAGAGGGTGTGCAGTTGGGGCAATGCCTTCTAGGTCAAGCGATGCAACGTCAGCGGCATGATCAAGAACTGATCGAAGTTGCTCGGTGAATCGAATGATTTCTTCATCCTTGAGTTGGAGTCGAGCCAATTTCGCGACGTGTCGTACGTCGTCCTCGTTTAAAGGGCGTGTGTTATCGCTCACGAGGTTCTCTGTGAAGCGATACGTTCAACAAATGCAACAGCTTCTACCTCGATGAACTCTGCATCATGATCCATTGTCGCCACATGGAAACTGCGCTCGAGAAGAACCCGCTCTATAGGGCCACTCACTCGTTCAACGAGGAATGGCCCATTGCTTGGCGAAACCACGTGGTCGACTTCGCTTGAAAAGAGGAGAACTGGACATGAGATCGCAGACAGATTTTTCGCGACGCCCTCGACACCTTCAAACAATGAAAAGGCAGCCGCCACCGGTGTCCCGGGATACGACATCTCTACGACACCTTCTTTGGCGATATCAGAGCCAATTGCATCAAACGTTTCAATCCCACTCTCCTGCAGCGCAGTCAAACCCTCGACCATCTCAGCAGCAACTGGTTCAACCAATGGGTTGACCAACACAATCGCCGCAATTTCAGGATGGGTTTCTGCGAGCCAACATGTCAGCGTTCCCCCCATCGAGAGCCCGAGGACAACGACGTGATCGGTCCTCGCAGCCAATGTTTCATACGCGTGCTCTGCCGCACTCGTCCAATCAACGAAGCGCATCGGAATCATGTCATCGAGTACCGTCCCATGGCCTGGAAGCAGCGGCATCTCTACGCTCATTCCGGCATCAGCCATTCGATCCGCGATCCCTCGCATGGAACGAGGATTCCCAGTGAATCCATGAAGAACGAGGACTCCGGTTCTCCCTCCATCAAAGGAGAAGGGTTCACAACCAGGCAGGATCGGAGCGCTCATGACTCAGTATGTTACCGGGGCTACTACCCTTCCTAGAAAACCCAGGAGGCACCATGGCAACCTACGAATTCCTCAGCCCAGAATGGATCGACGCTGTCAAAGCGCTGCGTGACGATCTCCCCGACACCGCTTCAGGCGTCGCCGTTGAAGTGACCTTAAATCTCGTAGTGAACGAGACGCCGTGGGGAACTCCCGTTGACGCCCACGTTGACACGACGCAGGGCCCTCTCATCGTCAGTGAAGGACACCTCGAAACAGCCGATCTTCATGTCACGGTTGATTACGCCACAGCTCGAGCACTGTTAGTCGATGGAAATCCACAAGCCGCAATGACTGCGTTTATGGCTGGGAAGATTCAAGTCGACGGAGACTTGGCAAAACTCATGGTGCTGCAGGGAAGTAGCCCCGAGCCTTCGGCCATAGAGTTTGCAGAAAAGATGCGTGCTTTAACGAGTTAAGTGTTTGCGTTTGCTTTCATTCGAGAGAATGGTTTTAAGAAGAAGGCACAGACCACCCCGATCGCACAGACCGCCGCTCCAACGAAAAATGGGATGTGGAATGTCGCGAGCAGCGCTGCCGTCTGATGAGTTCCCAAAAGACCTTGATTTTTGGCTACCCCTTGTTGGATCGTGATCAGGATCTGAATTCCCGCAACTTCCCCCACCTGCATCGCCAACATCTGCGCTGCTGACATCACGCCCATTTCGTCTTCTTTGACCTCATTGGCCATGGTCGATGAAGACGAAGGCATCGCGACCCCCATGCCAAGCCCACTAAAGGCAAGCGCGAGAATCACCACCACAAGAGACGAACCCGTCCCAAGCGTGGCAAAAATAATCATTGAAAATGTAATGAATATGGTTCCTGCAATCGTTGATGTCTTTTCACCAATCTTGACTGCGGCGTATCCCGCAAGTGGAGAACAGATTGCGAACATGATGGGTCGAGCAATCGCCACACCGCCGACTTCCCCAATTGAGTAGTTATAGCCCTCCTCCATAAGGAGGGGAAAGAGAAAGAACGCTCCAAAATAGGCAAAGTTTGATGTCGCCCGAATGACCATGGGCATGACAAAGTTGCGCTTCTTGAAGTAGTGCGGGGGAATAAGCGGATTTGAACTCGTTCGAATTCGATAGACAAAGACCACCATTCCTGCGATCCCCAATCCCCAGGACATCAGCGACAGAGGCCCCGTCCAGCCACGGAGTGGCGAGATGGAAAGCGCCAACATGATCCCCGTCACCCCGAGAGAAAGCGAGAAGGAACCTATCCAGTCCATTCGCCGGAACTCTTTTGTCGCCTTCGTTCGCTTTTTCGCAAGTTCTTCTGGCGTCCCTCGGTCCGAAGGCAAGATAATGACGACAACAATAAATGCAAGGACCAATAAGACTGCTTGAATCCAAAACAGTGCTCGCCAACCGAAGAATTGAATAATGGGCGAACCGAGTGACACGCCGATGACCGGCCCGCCCGCTCCAACCAACGTCCACCACCCCATGGCCTTGACTCTCTCTTCGGGGCGAAATGCATTCATGATCAACGCCATTGATGCGGTGCCGGTGGCGGCACCTTGAATACCGTCAAGAGTTCTCGCCCCAAGCAAGGTGATGACATCGGGAGCCAACGCGGTTAAGACTGCGGAGACAACCGCTCCCGCAAGACCAAAAAGATAGAGCCTTCGGTGCCCGAAGATGTCACCAGTCTTTCCTAACAGCGGTGCCGCTAGTCCGTAGGCCAACAAGGGGCCCGTCATTGTCCACGTCAAGACGGTGATCGACGTGTGGAACTCTGACGCGACTGTCGGCAGCGCCACGATGAAGACAGTGAAGGTGATATTCAGCGCCAAGAGTCCAGCGAGAAGGGCTGTGAGAACCCACCATGGATATCGATCTGAAGACGTTGCTCTCGTTTGAGCTTTGTCGCGGACCATGGCAAACCAGTTCAGGTCCGCATCAGTCTCCGAGCCACTTGCTCCAAACTCGATCCCGCCTGGGTCATAGGAGGGATCGAGAAGTTCTTCTGGGTTGTCCCGGTGGTGAGATGACGAAAACTCAGGTTCTCCGTCGAAATTGTCGTTCACGCGTCGAGCCGGTGCATCTCCGCCTGCAATTCAGCTACCGTCCATCGGTCATCTTTGTCCAATGCTTCTGTCATCGTCCAGCCTTGGAAGTTTCGAACGGTTCCTCCTTGGACAAAAAAGACCTTGCCTGTCGCAGGGCAGGTTTCGGTCGCCAAGTAACCAACCAACGGAGAGATGTTGGCCGGATTCCAAACGTCAAAGGTTGCAGCATCGCTAGGCTCGCCGACGATATCTGAGAGGCCAGGTGTTGACTCAGTCATTCTCGTCCGAGCCGCTGGAGCAATCGCATTCACCCGCACGCCATATCGAGAAAGTTCTGAGGCGGCGATAACGGTCATTGCCCCGATGCCCGCTTTCGCAGCTCCATAGTTCAGCTGTCCAGGATTCCCAAGCAGCCCCGAGGTAGACGACGTGTTGATCACGGCAGCCTTCACGTCAACCCCCGCTTTGGTTTGTTCACGCCAGTACGCCGCAGCATGCCGGAGAGGAACGAAATGTCCCTTGAGGTGCACATGGATGACTGCATCAAACTCTTCTTCACTCATATTGACCAAGACTCGATCGCGGAGGTTTCCCGCGTTGTTCACCAAGACGTGGAGATCTCCAAAGGTGTCAATGGCCGTTTGAATGAGCCGTTGTCCACCCTCCCAATCGGCCACGTTGTCGTGGTTCGCTACCGCTTCGCCACCCATGGCCTGGATCTCTCCAACGACCTGTTCGGCAGGAGAGGTTTCCTCACCATTACCGTCGAGTGATCCACCTAGGTCATTGACAACGACCTTGGCTCCTTCCGAAGCAAAGAGGAGCGCATGTTCACGACCGATTCCTCGGCCAGCTCCTGTGATTATTGCGATTCGTCCGTCTAAGGCGCCCATTAATGCGCTCCCTTCACTTGGCACTTCTAAACGCTTTCGATCCTACCGCTACCAAAACAAGCACAGCACCGTGCTCCAAGCGAAGTATCTCCAAGAGGATCTAGCGAGTCATCCCTCGAAGTCGAAACCACCAGTCGGGGTCACGAGCGTGGGCATGAAAGTGGTCTGGTATCTGGCGCATGACCCGATCGAATGACCAGCCGTCTTCACCAAAACGGCTCGTTGCCGCTTCTCCCAACCGGGCCAACATGTAGTCCTCGTCCTCGCTTGAGGGATCGGTACCGTGCTGTCGCCAGACGACCATCGGTGTGTCACACACTTCACAATCAGCAACCCAGCAGATTTCGTCCTCGTGGTACCACTTCGTCAACTTTGCCGCTTCGCAGAGTTCGCACTGTTTCTCTGGGCTGCTCATTTCAGATTTAACGTAATGGTCGAACCAGACGCCACCGAAGATCCCGCAGCAGGAACACTCGTCACCACCCGGCCCGTCGTTGGTCCAGTCCCCATTCCCGCCAAGAGGCCCGACGCTTTCAGCGTTGCTGTCGCCGCCGCATAGGTCTGTCCAACGACTGAGGGAACGGTTGTGGCCTTCCCAAGTGAGACGTACACCGTGACCGTCGAACCTTTTTGTGCAAGTGACCCAGCGGTGGGGGCCGTTCGAATGACTTGGCCAGTTGCAACGGTCGTGGAGTACTCATTGGCCTGTGCTGCGACAAACCCTGCAGCACTCAAGGTGGCTTGGGCTTGGGCATACGTTCCAGAAACTTGAGGGATCGCAATGGGTGGTGGTCCCTTTGAAATAATGATTTCCACGGTTGAACCGTAGGGAACTGCAGGCGGATTATTCGTAGTGCCTTGGGTGTAGTTCACGACCTGGTTCACCGGAACCGTTGGACTAAAGGCAGCACTCGAATCGGGGCACGTTCCTTTGAGGTGGACCGCTACTAGGGCTGCTTGTGCCTGTTCGCATGTTTTCCCACTCAGGCTTGGGACCGTAACGGGGGGAAGTCCCCGAGAGGCTGTCAGTGTCACTGACGAGCCTTCCTTCAAACTCGCTCCCGACTTCGGATTTTGAGAGATGATGTTGCCGGTTGGAACCGAAACTGAATAGACCGCAGGAGCGAAGACCGCATCGAGATTTTTACTGCTCAAGGTTGAGCGAGCTTGGGACTGTGATTCGCCAACGACGCTTGGGACATTGACAGAAGGAACGAATAGCTTGGTTCCAATAGCGAAGGCTGCAAATGCTCCCAGAAGAACCACAATCGCCACAAGGACAAACGGCCATTTCTTTCGACGCTTCCTGGCAGCCATTTCATAGTTCGCCGGGTCTATTGGGCGTGGCGCCAAGGTCGTATTGTCATCACTGATAGCTGCAACTGGGACCACCACGGTCTCACTTACTGGTGCGCTAACTCCTGCGGGGACATGGCCAGAGCCAGTGACCGCCGGGGTGACTTGTGTCAGCTCGTCAAGAGAAGGGGCCTTAAATCCAAAACTTCCAAGTGCCGCACCCGTTGCCGTGGCCCCAAGGACGCCCGTGGCCTGGTCTTGTGCTGGTGGATTCGAATTCCTCAGTGGCAGGGGTAGCGGAGGTGGAAGTGTCGCCTGCATCGAGGCCAGGCGTTGCTCGAGCGTCGGTGCGTCAAGGCGGTCTTGGGGGTCAGGAGCAGTTGCCTGAATCAAGATGGCTTCGAGCGGCCCCACCGCATCGTTTAGTGGCAATGTCCTCCCAACTCGGGCGCTCAGCGTTGCTTGGGGTGTCTCAGCCAAGAAAGGCACCACGCCAGTCATTGACTCGTAGAGCACCAATCCAAGCGAATACACATCGGCTTTCGACTCAACGGGGCGACCTTCCGCTTGTTCAGGCGAGGCGTAGCGGACAGCGCTCAAAAGGGCGTCACCCGGTTCACTTACATTTGTTTCAGCCAACGCACGAGCGACCCCAAAGTCAGTGATCCGAACCCGACCCTCGTCGTCGAAAAGTAAGTTCTCTGGTTTGACATCTCTATGGACAAGTCCCCGGACATGCGCATAGGAGACTCCGGCGGCGGCCTGTTCACCAACAGTTGCCGCTTGCTCAGGACTCAATCGAACTCCTTGCGCCATGATGTCTTTGAGCGAGCCACCACCCAAGTACTCCATCACGAGATAGGGGACGCCGTCTTGCTCACCCCAGTCAAAAACTCGAAGGACGTTTGGGTGATTCAATGCCGCGACCGCTCGGGCCTCTGCTCGAAAGTGAGTCAGAAATGCTTCGTCGTTGACCAACTCTGGCTGCAAGAGTTTGACGGCGACGGAGCGCTCAAGCGTCGTGTCGTGAGCCAAATAGACATTGGCGGACGCGCCGGTGCCGAGAAGGGCAACGATTTTGTAGCGATTATTGAGTAACTGTCCGATGAAATCTGTCGAAGGCTGCATGAGGGTGCTCCCAACTTACCGATTCTCGGGCCTTTTCCGGTGGACGCTTCACTGCGCCAACTCCACATCACTCAGGCAATTCCCCAGTTTCAAGCAAGGCTTCAAAGCCAGATGCATCTACCATCGGGATGTTGAGTGCCTCGGCCTTCGTGATCTTGGATGCTCCGGGAGCGTCGCCCACAACCACACAGAACGTCTTCTTGGAGACAGATCCCGTCGCTTTTCCGCCGGCGCTCTCAACTGCTTCTTCGGCTTCGTCACGAGTGAAGCCAGGAACGGCCCCCGTGACGACCACCGTTTTTCCAGAGAGTGGACCATCCCCATCGCTCAACGTTGGCGATTCTGGCTCGACAAGGGTGAGACCTAACTTCGGAAGACGATCAAGAACGACCATGTTCGCAGGGTTGTTCATAAAGCGAACGATCGATTCGGCGATCACATGGCCGATTCCGTTAATCTCAGCCAGGGTTTCGATCGATGAGGATCTCAATCTCTCAAAATCCCTTGTTGCACGAGCTACGTCGCGCGCACCCGTTGGACCTAGATGTCGAATACCTAGTCCAACTAAGAGTCGACTCAATGGTTGTTGTTTCGAATGTTCGATCGCGTCAGCCAAATTTTTGGCAGAGAGTTCCCCCATCCCTTCAAGCCCAGCAAGTGCCGTTACGTCCAACTCATAGATATCTGCGACGTCAACGACAAACTTCGCATCAATGAGTCGTTGCACCACCTTTTCACCCAAGCCTTCAATATCCATAGCGGAACGCGAGGCGTAGTGGCTCACGCGTTGGAGTTGTTGGGCGGGACAATCAAGATTCACGCAGTAGGTATCTGACTCTTCCTCGAGGCGCACCAAGGGTCCCTCACAGGCTGGGCAGTCTTTTGGGAACTTCCACGCTGGCGGCCGTTTCCCTTTTCCACCAAGGACGGGACCCACGACTTCGGGGATGACGTCACCTGCTTTGTGCACCACCACCGTGTCGCCCGGTCGAACATCTTTGAGAAGGACTTGGTCTTCATTGTGCAGGGTCGCAAATTCCACTGTCGAGCCACCAACCACCACGGGCTCGAGTACCGCATAGGGGGTTGCTCTCCCTGTTCGACCTATTGAAACTTCGATATCTCTCAGGAGCGTTGAGCGTTCTTCAGGCGCCAACTTCCTCGCCACAGCCCAGCGCGGTGCCCGACTCGTTGAGCCTGCACGATCTCGAAGGTCTAAATCATCAAGTTTGATAACCACGCCATCAATCTCATGGTCAAGATCATGTCGAGCGGCTTCGAGCTCGTGGCATCGAAGAATTACTTGTTCAATTCCCACGCAAGAAACCACGTCATGAGAAACAGGAAGTCCAACGCCACTGAGAGCACTGAGCATGCCCGCGTGTGACAAGGTCACAAATGGGCTTTTGGCTGGAATCCCTTCGACTTGTCCAAGTTGATAGGCCAAAAACGCAAGTGGTCGTTTCGCAGTCACCGTTGGGTCTTTTTGTCGAAGGGAACCAGCAGCCGCGTTGCGAGGATTCGCAAACTCCTTGGCGTTTTCTTTTCGTTGCCGGGTGTTCATCTCCTCGAATGCCTTGAACGGGAGGTAGACCTCACCACGAACTTCTAGGACGTCGGGAAATGACCCCTTCGGTCCCGTGAGTTCCCTTGGGACCGACGCAATCGTCTCAACGTTGGCACTGACGTCTTCTCCTACAACGCCGTCACCTCGCGTTGCTGCTTGGGCAAAGAGTCCGTTGCGATAGGTAATCGCCATCGCAACACCATCGACTTTTGGCTCAACGGAAAAGACGAGGTCATCCGTCGACTGACGGTCAATCGCACGTGCGAGGCGCTGAGCCCACGATCGAATCTCATCATCGTCAAACGCATTGTCAAGACTCATCATGGGGACGGTATGTCGCACGGGTGAGAAGAGTTCAGATGCTGAGGCCCCAACTTGCTGAGCAGGACTCCCCTCAAGGGCGAATTCAGGATGTGCCGTTTCTAAGCGACGAAGTTCCGTTGCGAGCTCGTCATAGTCTGCGTCGGGGATTTCCGGGTTATCGAGAGCGTGATAGCGCTCATTGTGATGAGCAACGAGTTCGCGCAGTGTCGAGATGCGCTGTGCTGGATCCTTCGGAAGATTGTCGAGAATCACACCGCCACCATGGCACTACCCACCACGACGTCGGGCTGTGCGGCATCATAAAACGCAGCAGTTTGGCCTGGTGCCACAGGATTAATCGGTGCATCAAAAATCAACCGATTCGAAACTAAGCGACACGTCACTGGTTCTGAGTGGGCACGAAGTTGCGTAATGAACTGAACCCCTTCGCCAAGCGGGACACCATGGACCCACGTGATCGAATCAGGAGAGATCGAGAGCTCATTGATCTGTGACTTCTCTGGAGTACTGACCATGATCTGCTTCTTCTTCATGTCTACTTTGACTGCCACTCGCTTTATCCCCTCGGCATCCACGCCAAGTCCTTGACGCTGTCCCAAGGTAATGAGCTCCAAGGCATCGACTTCGCCGACAACGTCACCAGTTTCACGATCGACAACGTGGCCAGGGGTAATTTGTGATCTGTCTTCTAAAAACCCGCGTCGGCCAGGTCCACTCTGGATGAAGCAGACGTCTTGACTATCGGGCTTCATCGACGTTCGAAGTCCTCGTTGCAGCGCGTGTTGTCGTACTTCG
The DNA here is from genome assembly GCA_009699875.1 of Actinomycetota bacterium. Classification (GTDB taxonomy): domain Bacteria; phylum Actinomycetota; class Acidimicrobiia; order Acidimicrobiales; family RAAP-2; genus CAIUMH01. Next base: position 43,370 of record WLNI01000002.1, on the reverse strand, counting down.
TCTTTTGTCATCTCTCCAACCGGAAGATGGAGGACGCTGAGTTGCTGGGCATTCAGCATGGACAGCACGTACGACTGATCCTTTTTGTTGTCGACACCGCGTACTAATTCTGGCGTTGCCCCATCACGACGAATCCGGGCGTGATGTCCTGTCGCGAGCGCATCAAACCCCAGGCGGTCCATCATCTCTAAGAGCGAGCCAAACTTCAGGTGACGATTGCACTCGATGCAAGGGTTCGGCGTCTGTCCTTGCGCATGGGCCTCAACGTAAGGCTCCACCACGTGCGTGTTGAAGGCCTCACTCATATTGGCGACGTGGAAGGGGATCTTGAGTTGTGATGCCACTCGTTGCGCATCATCAACGTCAGCGACAGAGCAGCACCCAGTGTCAGAGGGGCCATCCCAGAGCTTCAGGGTCACTCCTGTGACGTCATGGCCCTGCTCGCACAGCAGCGATGCGGCGACGGAGGAATCGACGCCACCTGACATGGCCACCATGATCTTCATGCCTCTAGTTTGCCATTGCCACCCGGGGCTAGTGACCCACGCCTGAATTGAGAGTGGGCCTGGGCTAAGAGAGTTTGCTGAGTACCTGCGTGAGAGCCCGCTCCGCAACGGCGACTTCTTCATCAGTGGTCGATGTCGAGAGGGTCAAGCGCAATGCCCCTCTCGCTACGTCCGCATCGACTCCCATCGCCAAAAGGACATGGCTAGCTTGTGGGGCCCCGGAAGCACAGGCCGCTCCTGCAGAAGCACAGATGCCTTCTTGATCGAGCAGCATCAAGAGTTCCTCACTTCGACAGTCTCGAACCGTGAGGTGAAGATGGCCTGCGAGACGCGGGACTCGCTGTGCGGTCACAGAAAGAGTTGGATGTGCGCCAGCAAGGCTCTGCTCGAGTTGATCTCGGCGCTGTTTCAGTGCGTCAACCGCCCCCGATTCTCGATCTCGTTGAGCGAGTTCAAGGGAGACTGCCATTCCAAGGGCCCCCGCCACATCTTGCGTTCCGGCTCGGCGATCAAGTTCTTGACCCCCACCGACATTTCGGGCCTTCAACCGGAGCCCTTCTTTGACAACCAGTACGCCTGTCCCTGGCGGCCCACCGAGTTTGTGGCCCGCCAGTGACACCAGGTCGCAGGCGAGAACGATCTCTTTCACGTCGCTGCTAGGAGCAGCCGCAATGGCGTCGGAGTGCATGATGATATTTCGCGGGGCGTGCCGGAGAGCCTTCCTCAACTGGGCAATGGGTTGCGTCACGCCAGTTTCATTATTCGCGGTCATCACCGATACCAGTGCTCCGTCGGGAATCAACTCAAGAGCCTTCTCGACGAGGAGAACACCATTGCTATCGACGGGCAGTTCCACCAATGGAACCCCGTGGAGCGACGCTGCTTCGAGAGCGGCTTGTCGAACAGCAGTGTGTTCAACAGTAGAGATGCAGATTGCACTCGGGCCCATGACGCCAAGTAACGCAAGGTTGCAGGACTCTGTGCCTCCGCCAGTGAAGACGATTTCTCGAGCTTCGACCCCAAGCACAGCAGCGATTCGCTCACGCGCATCTTCTAAAACTCCACGTGTGGCCCTTGCTAAAGAATGTGATCCCGACGGATTGGGTGGCAGCCCACGAAGTCCCTCTGCCATGGCGAGTGCGACGTCACTTCGCAGAGGTGACCCCGCTGCATGGTCAAAGAAAATTGGAGTGGTCACCTCACGCAACGAAGAAGGTCTTGGCATTACAAAACTCATGCATGCCGATGGCCGAGAGCTCTCGTCCAAAGCCTGAACGCTTCGTGCCCCCAAAGGGCAGCTCTGGCATCGATCCCACAACAGCGTTCACGAAAACCATCCCTGCGACGAGCCCTTCGATGCCCTTTTGCTGTTCGTTGGCATCTTGAGCCCAAATACTTGCCCCAAGTCCCCACGGAATGTCATTCCCGAGCGCAATCGCTGCATCAAGGTCCGCTACTCGGTGGACGACTGCCACAGGACCAAAGATCTCTTCGTTCCCTGCTCGCATCTCGCTCGTCACGCCAGTGAGTACCGTCGGCGGATAGAAAAACCCTGGCCCCTCTGCGCTGACTCCCCCGGTCAGGGCGACGGCACCGCGTTCAAGGGCATCGTCGACTTGGCCAATAACTTCTGCTCGTTGCGAAGCTGAAACCACAGGTCCGAGAACAGTTGCTGGGTCTAAGGGGTCGCCCATCTGGACCGCAGTCATTGCAGCGGTGAACTTCTCAAGAAACTCATCAGCACGAGAGTCGACGACGATAAAGCGCTTTCCAGCGATGCAGGACTGGCCGTTGTTTTGAATTCGACTCGTGACTGCCATCGGGATCGTCTTTTCAAAATCGGCAGAGTCCGCAATAACAAATGGGTCAGATCCGCCAAGCTCCAAGACGCACTTCTTCAGCGCACCTCCCGCTGCTGCCCCGACTGACATCCCTGCTGCTTCTGAGCCGGTGAGTGTGACGGCAGCAATTCGGTGATCTTGGATGACGCTCGCTACCTTCGACCCTGGGATGAAGAGGTTCACGAAGCATCCCTCTGGAAACCCAGCTCGTCGAAAGACGCTTTCTAAGAGAAGGGCAGCTTGTGGAACGTTTGACGCATGCTTCAACACCGCAACGTTGCCTGCCATCAGCGAAGGTGCTGCGAATCGGACCACTTGCCAAAGTGGAAAGTTCCAGGGCATAACGGCCAGAACCGGACCAATTGGTTCGAAACGTACGCCACTTCGCGAACCAGACGATTCCATTGCTACTTCTGCGAGCAGTGACTCTGCATGCTCGGCGTAGTACCGCATCGTCAACGCACACTTCGCCACTTCACCTTTGGCAGCGGCAAATGTCTTACCCATTTCCTTTGTCAACGTCTGGGCGTGGACAGGGAGTTCTCCCTCTAACAGCTCAGCCGCAGTGATCATGTAGCGAGCTCGATCTTCAAATGATGTGGTTTTCCAAGATTGAAATTGCGCCGCTGCGAGTTCAAGCCCTGCGTCCACCTGGGCGTCGCTGAAATCGTCGAACTCCGCTTCAATCAGCCCAGTCGTGGGATTTGTCGAGACGTATGGCATCCCTCCATCATGGCAGGCCTCGTCGCTGAGAAGTTCAGTGGGTCTCGTCGAGCCCAAGGTGGCCGGGAACCTGGTCTCTCAGGATCTTGCCCGTTGGGCCGAGAGGGAGCGAGTCAGTGAGGTGTATTTCTTTCGGCCGTTTATAGGGAGCCAGGAGGGTTTTGGCTCCTTCGAGAACATCGCCTTCTCGCAGCGACGCCTCGCCAGTAATCGCGACACAGACTCGCTGCCCCCAGGCGGGATCGTCTCGTCCAAAAACGCAGACTTCTCGCACCCCTGGAATCTCACTCAGCGCCGCTTCGATCTCGGCTGGATAGACGTTGACGCCACCTGAAATGATGAGATCGCTTCGGCGACCATTGATGTAGAGATAGCCCTCCTCGTCAAGAGAGCCGACGTCTCCAACGCTGAAGCGTTCTCCATCCCACGCCGCGTTCGTCGCTGCTTCGTCTCCAAAATATGAGAAGCGAGCAAACGATGGCACTTCACACCAAATTGTTCCAACTGAATCGCTCGGGTTCGTTGGGACGATCGAAAGCGTTCTGCCGGGCCGAGCCTTACCGACCGTTCCAGGATGATCAAGCCACTCTTGCGTTGAACATCGCGTGAACTGGCCTTCCGTCGCTCCGTAGAACTCCCAGACCACATTGGGATGCACTCTCCGGATCGCTTCTCTCTTGAGTGCAGGTGGACATGGCGCTCCGGCATGCATCAACAGTCGAAGCGAGTCGAAGATCTCGTTCTCCCCGAGTTGTTCAAGTCCAAGAAGTCGGTGGAGATGCGTGGGGACAAAGAACGCGGTCGTTGGTTGAAGTCTCCGCAATGCCTCGAGTGCCACGTTGGCCTCAAAGTGCGGAAGGATGATCAGCGAACCACCTGAAAGTAGTGTCGCTGCTGAGAGTCGAATCCCAACCGTGTGATACATCGGCGAGCACACCAGGTGGGTATCGCTCGGACCAAAGCCCCAGACGTTGGCCTCTTCATCAAACGCCACGTTGGCCGTGGCGCTATCCCAGATTCCCGAGGTCACTCCCTTCGGTTTTCCAGTTGTCCCCGAGGTGTAGTGCATCGGCCGGGTCAAGGGATAGTCCGCCATCTCAGCAGCTGGGCCCTCACCCATGGCAGTGAGGTCCTCGCTGTTCAGAATGCTCACTCGTGGATCACAGTCCTCAAGCAGTGAATCTCGTTCATGCTCAAGAAGTGTGGCATTGAGGACGACCGGCACAATACCAACTCGAGCCGCCCCAAGAACTGCGCAGAGGAGCGCAGAAGATGAGCCCATCGAGAACGCCACGCGATCTCCAGAGCGAAGACCCTGCCCAAGCAGCCAGCCCGCAGCTGCAGCCATCATGGGTTCAGCATCGTGCGCGGTGAGAACCTCAACGTCAGAAAGCTGCATCTCCATGGCACCTCATCGTAGAGACCCTTCGGGCTTCTTTCTCCCAGTTACCCAACTACCATGCTCTACGCCATGGATGACACCCTCACCACCGCTCGCACATTGATCGAGAATGCTTCTCGAATCGTCGTCCTTACCGGTGCAGGGATCTCGACCGAATCTGGGATTCCTGACTTTCGAGGCCCGGACGGTCTCTGGACGAAAGATCCTGATGCCGAGATGCTCTCGAGTTATGACGCCTATGTCTCTAGCGAGGAAGTTCGCCAGCGTGCATGGGCAAGTCGCCTGAACTCCCCTACCTGGACCGCACAACCAAATGAAGCGCACACTTCACTTGTTGAGCTGGAGCGCATGGGAAAACTCAGCGCATTAATCACACAAAATATTGATCGGCTCCACCATGACGCCGGACAAAACCCTGATCTCATTATCGAGATCCACGGGAACGCTCACGAATCAGTCTGTCTGTCGTGTGGAGAACATCTCGCAATGCTTGATGTCCTCGAACGAGTACGAGACGGTGACAATGATCCTCACTGCCTTCACGTTCGAGAGGGGACGAAGTGCGGTGGCGTTTTAAAATCAGCAACAATCAGTTTTGGACAAGCACTCGTTGCCGAAGATCTTCACCGTGCTGAAGAGGCTGCTCGCCAGTGCGATCTGCTCTTCGCTATCGGTTCAACGCTCAGTGTCTTTCCTGTTGCTGGCGTAGTTCCTCTCGCCAAGAATGCCGGTGCGCAGATCATTATTCTCAATGCCGAGCCCACTGCAATGGACGAACTCGCGACGGTGATTCTTCAGGCGGATATCACCACCACACTCTCTGCTCTCCTCGAGAGTGATACTTCCTAGGAGGAACTCGTTTTTTTCGACTTCATGCGGGGTCGCAATGCAAACCACCAGATGCTCGCTACCGTGGCGGCGACGCCGACTGCGCCTGCGACAGGCTTCGCGATATTTCTTTTTTGATCATGATCTTCCATGCCTGACAACTTACCTGGATGCGTTACTCGAAGGTGGGTTTTCGTCTCCCTTTTTGATCTTTCTGCGAGTTCTAAAACCGCAGAAAAGAGGCAGTTGGACTTCGGCGGTGGACGACGGTCCTCTCCGGAGGCAATAGTAAAGGTGTGCTGACCTTTGAATCGCTAGAGAAATCCATCCTATCTGGAGCCATCGATACCGTCATTGTGGCCTTCCCCGACCTCCAGGGTCGTCCCGTTGGAAAGCGAATGACCGGGAAGTTCTTTTTATCCCACGTGGTTGAACACGGATGGGAAGCCTGTGACTATCTCTTAGGAGTTGACGTCGACATGGAACCTCTCCCTGGGTACAACTTCGCCAACTGGGATCTCGGATACGGCGACGTGGTGGCCAGCCTTGATCTCTCAACAATCACCCTTATCCCCTGGCTCGAAGGCTCAGCGATGGTTCTTTGCGACGTGGCTGACACGGCAGGTGTCCCCGTGGAAGTCTCACCCCGCCAAATCCTTCGCCGCCAAATTGAGCGAGCAGAGCAACTTGGCTTCACCATCAAATGCGCCACGGAACTCGAGTTCTATCTCTTCAGCGAGTCCTACGAGGAAGCTTCTGCCAAGGGATGGCAGGATCTCACCCCGCATTGCGACACGATCGAGGACTACCAACTTCTTCAAACATCGAGAGATGAATACATCATCCGTCGGATTCGAAATGAGATGTTGGCTGCTGGTTTTCCAGTCGAAGGATCAAAAGGAGAAGCCGGAAGAGGTCAACACGAAATCAACCTTCTCTTTGACACCCCACTCGTGACGGCTGATCGCCATTTAATTTTTAAGAATGGCATCAAAGAGATCGCCAGCCAAGAAGGCCGAGCGGCCACTTTCATGGCCAAGTGGACAATGGATGACTCGGGATCGTCGTGCCACATCCACACCAGCCTCTGGGACAAAGACGACAAGCCACTCATGGACGACCCCTCCACCCCAAGTGGGCTCTCACGTGTTGGCCAACAATTCTTGGCTGGTCAAATTTATGCGGCGAAAGACCTTGCGTGGTGTGCTGCTCCCTACATCAATTCTTATCGCCGCTACGTCCCTGAGAGTTGGGCACCAACCGCCGTGGCCTGGGGCCAGGACAACCGAACATGCGGATTTCGCATTGTCGGTCACGGATCTGGTCGCCGCATCGAGAGCAGAGTCCCTGGGGCAGACGTGAACCCCTACATCGCGCTCGCCGCTGCGATCGGAGCGGGTCTCTATGGCATTGAGCACGAACTTGAGCTCGGGGCACCCTTCGAAGGAAATGCGTATACCTCTGAACTCGTTGATCGGTTGCCCTTAACGTTGGCCGCTTCGTTGAGTTCGTTGGAGTCAAGCGAGGTTGCAAAGGAAATCTTTGGACCAGACGTTCACCACCACATGACCAACACCGCTCGTCAAGAGTGGAACAAGTCCAATCGCCACGTGAGTGATTGGGAGTTGGCACGAAATTTTGAACGTATTTAAAAGTTCTCCCAAGCGGCTTGCCGAGAATGGTCACTTCGTCTGATTTCAAACCGTTGGCGATAGCCACACCTTGATTGCCCCATGATCATCCAGATCTAAAAGATGGCCTTCGCCCTGGCCAGCACCCCGTCGAATACTGAGTGCGAGAACTTCATTTGCTAGGAGTTCAAGATCGCTTTCATCGAGGTCATCGGCCCCATCGAGATCGAGTTCAATTCGATCCGAAAGTTCAAATCCTGAACTTTTACGAAGCTCTTGGATTTGGCGAATCACGTCTCGAACGAGGCCCCGACGAATCAATTCATCGTTCAAGGTGAGGTCAAGTGCGACGACTTCGCCACCTTCTCGAGAAACGGCAAAGCCTTCTTGGGATTTCACTCGCAACTCCACGTCATCGGGACCAAGCTGAATCTCTCCATCGGGAAGTGTGACTGAAATTGAACTCCCCGATTCAAGAAGACGTGCTGCTTCAACACTGTCGAGTTTTCCAAGGGCTGGCTTCAAGTATTTGACATACTCACCCAGTCTCGGGCCCACGGTCTTGAAATTCGGGACGAGTTCGAAGGTCAATACAAGTGACAGCTCGCCCGCCTCTTCAAGTGCGTCCACGTTCAGCTCTTCTTCAACAATTCCTGATGGGGGCTGAGGAGATCCTCCGGGCAAAAAAACGAGCGCTCTCGCCAATGGCTGGCGCACCTTTACCCCAGCGTCAGCGCGAGCAGCACGACCAAGAGACGTCAACCGACGAGCCACGGCCATCGACGCCTCGAGATGAGGGTCAATCAGTGACTCGTTCACGCTTGGCCAGTCGCTCAAGTGCACCGAGTCGTCGTCGCCTGCTTGCGTGAGTCCTCTCCAGAGCGTGTCAGCCAAGAATGGCGTAAACGGGCTGAGCATCTCAGAGATCATGACGAGGACGTCATGGAGCGTCGCCTGAGCAGCAAGAGAGTCTGAGGCAGGAGCTGAGGGATCGGTTCTCCAAAAGCGTCGTCGGCTTCGGCGCACGTACCAGTTCGACACGTCATCGATCAGGTCTCCGATGGGCGTGGCTGCCGCAAGTGGTTCGTAGGACTCCAATTGAGCCGTCACCTCTCTCAGCGTCGCGTGGGTGCGAGAGAGAATCCAACGATCCAAGTCTCCCCGTTGCGACTGCTCAGGGATGCGATCATCAGCGAGGTCAAACTCGTTGAGGGCCGCATAGGTTGAGAAGAAACTGTAGGTATTCCATAGAGTTCCCAGCACGTCGCCCATGGCTGACTGAATTGCAGGAATAGAAACGCGGGTCGGTGTCCAGGGAGACCCTTGCGAGTACATCCACCAACGAAGTCCGTCGGCCCCAATGGTGTCAAGAATTTCGTAGGGGTCAATGATGTTTCCCTGTGACTTCGACATCTTTCGACCGTCTGCATCAACAATGTGGCCAAGACACATGACGTGTCGATAGGGAGAGGCATCAAACACCAGAGTGTTCACTGCCAAAAGTGAGTAGAACCATCCACGGGTCTGATCGATCGCTTCAGTGATGAAGTCGGCTGGAAATGAGAATGCTTCTTTTGATCCCTCCACCCAGGGATAGCCGACTTGCGCAGCGGGCATCGATCCAGAATCGAACCACGCATCAATGACTGGCTCGACTCGGGTCGCTACTGACGAGTCGCCATGTTCGAGGCACTCGGGACAGTCGAATGTCACCTCGTCAATAGCTGGGCGGTGGGGGTCGATCTCGCTCAGGTCCCGGCCCGTAAGTGCCGAGAGTTCAACTCGACTTCCGATGCAGGTGAGATGGCCTTCGGTGCACCTCCAAATAGGAAGAGGCGTTCCCCAGAACCGATCACGAGAGAGCGCCCAGTCAACGTTGTTTGCCAGCCACTCTCCGAATCGTCCGTCTCGGATGTGTTCAGGGTGCCAGTCAATGCCACTATTTTCCTCCATCATTCGAGGAGCGACTTGAGATGTCGCGATATACCAACTGGGCTTTCCCCAATAGATCAATACGGTCTTGCAACGCCAGCAGTGTGGGAGGGCGTGGGTGTAGTTGAACCTGCGAACAAGGACTCCTCGAGATTCGAGCACGTCGTTAATTTCGGTATTGGTCTCTCGAACGGGCTTGCCTTCAAGCCACGATACGGCGTCGCTAAAGCAGCCATCTGGCCCCACCGGATTCAAGGTCACCAAGTTATTATCCCGACCGACTTGACGGTCAATCTCTCCAAACGCTGGGGCCAAGTGAACAAGGCCTGTTCCCTCTTCGGTTGTGACGTACTCAGCCCCAACAACAATGCCTGCTATCCCGCCTGGCTCGAGAGCAACGTCGTCAAAGGGGCGCTGGTAGCGAAGGCCGACAAGCGTAGAACCAGGAATCGTTTTCGAGATTGTTGCTCCCTCACCAAAGACATCATCAACGAGATCTTTGGCAACGATCCGGTTTCCCACAACGGCGTAATCCAACGCTGGGTTGACCGCCACGCCCGTGTTTGAAAGCAAGGTCCATGGTGTCGTTGTCCAGACCACAATCTCTGTCGCGTCGCCAAGGAGGGAGCTATCTGGATCGATGATTGTGAGTGCGACGTATGCGGACTCGTCGACTTCGTCTTCATACACTCCAGGTTGTCCAAGTTCGTGCGAACTCAGCGACGTCCCACAACGTGGACAATAGGGAATGACTTTGAGATCTTCATAGAGAAGCCCTTTGTCGAAAATTTCCTTCAGTTGCCACCAAACAGATTCAACATATTCAGGAGCAAACGTCCAGTACGCCTCATCGAGATCAGTCCAGTAGCCAATGCGCTGAGTAAGAACTCGCCAGTCATCCACGTAGCCCAAGACTGACTCTTTACACAGCCTCGTAAACTCTGCGATCCCCACTTCTTGTTCGATCTGTTCTTTCCCTGAGATGCCGAGCCGTTTCTCAACTTCAACCTCAACGGGGAGTCCATGGGTGTCCCAGCCAGCTCGACGATCAACAAGATGGCCCCGCATGGTTTGGAAACGACAGAAGAGGTCTTTATAGGCTCTTGCCCATACGTGATGAAGCCCTGGTTTCCCATTGGCTGTTGGCGGTCCTTCATAGAAAACCCACGGCGTTGCGCCAGCTCGGTTTGAAATCGATCGCTCGAAGATGTCGTGGGCCTGCCAGCGCTCGAGTTCTTGTGCCTCGATGGCAACAAAATCAATCTTCGGGCTAACCGAACGGAACACGTCTCTCCTTCTATGTCGGGTAAGACCATGATCCTACCGAGCCTCAGGCGCCGTGTTGTTGGACCAGCCCAGTGGAACCCTTACGCTGGGCTCTCATGGAAGCGAGTTCGCTGAACATTCATCAGGTTTCCTTTACTTCTTCTCTGGCCAACACTGCCATCGACGCCGCCGAGCGTGAACTCCACGTGCGCTACGGCCCTTTCGCCGAGCTTCCTGGATTAGAAGCATCCACCTTTGAGCCACCCACCGGCGTCTTCCTTGTTGCCACCAACAGTTTGGGTGTTGTTGGAGGTGTTGGCGTCCGAGGGATCACGCCACACATTGGTGAAGTGAAACGACTCTGGGTCCACGACGAGGCTCGTCGCCAAGGAGTGGCGAGCTCATTGATGAGTGCAGTTGAAGAAGCAAGTTGCGACCTTGGCTTTTCGATGCTCGTTCTTGAAACTGGACCGTTACAGCCCGAAGCGGTGTCGCTCTATCACTCACTCGGTTTCGACCAGGTCGACGAACTCCCCGTGAGTGTCTCGACACACCATGAGGCCATCCGATTTACAAAACAAATACGAGCGTAATTCGTTCTACCTCTAGAGGTGTTCGTGGATAGCGTCATGGAGTTTTTTCTTGTCTCCCCACATCTCTTGGATCTCTTCTAACGTGCGGCCCTTGGTCTCTGGCATCACCCTTTTGACAAAGATGAACGTCACGATGCAGAAGAACGCGAAGAGCCAAAAGACCCCGGAGGATCCGATGGCATCGACCAAGGTTAAGAAGAATTGACTCACAAGCCAGGCTGCAAACCAATTCGCAGCAGTTGCAACCGCCACAGCTTTTCCTCGAACCTCAGAGGGAAAGATTTCATTAATAACCGTCCAGACAACTGGTCCCAATGAAAATGCGAAACTTGCGATGAAGACCACCAGGGCAATGACCGTCACGATGCCAGCCTGACTTTCTGAAACTCGGGCTGTGGTTCCCGCGTCTATCTTGTCCAAACTAAAGAACATTGCTCCAACCGTAACGAGGCTCAAGAACATTCCTGTGGTGCCGATAAGGAGAAGCGGCTTTCTTCCAAAGCGATCGACCCACATCACCGCCACCAAAGTGGCGATGACATTGACGCCTCCAACAGCCCAAAGTGTGGCTTTGCTTTGGCTGTCAGGAGAAGTAAACCCGGCAGAGGCAAAGATCTGATTGGCGTAGTAGATGATTGCGTTGATTCCGGTGAGCTGCTGGAGAATTGCCAAGGTAACGCCAATCATGAGGGGTTTACGCCATTGAAGAGCAAAGACGCCCATCCAGGACATGGACTTCTTTGAGTCGTCTTCTACCGATTTGGCGATCTCATCAAGTCGCTCTTCCACGTCGCAATGTGGCTCAATGCGCTTCAAGGACTTTTGAGCATCATTTCGGCGGAGCATTTTCATGTACCAGCGCGGTGAGTCAGGCAACGGCACGACGGCAATCACCAAGAGAACCGCCGGCACTGCTGAAATGCCGAGCATAAGTCTCCATCGATCGCTGCCTTGAAGAAGGAAGTCCACAAAATAGGCTGCAAATATTCCCGCCGTTATTGCAAATTGATACAGCGAAACGAAGCGGCCTCGAAGACGAGCAGGTGCCATCTCTGACGCGTAGAGCGGCGCTGCTACTGATGCAACGCCGACCCCAAAGCCAACGGTCAGGCGACCTATGACAAGAATGGTGGATCCCGGAGCGAGGGCTTCGATGAGCGCTCCGAGGGTAAACAGGATAGATGCAAGCAAGATGGTCCACCGGCGGCCAAATTTGTCAGCCATCGCTCCTGCTGCGATAGCCCCAGCCATGGCTCCCAATGTGACCCAGCTTGTGATGATCTCAAGAAGGAAGGTGTTGACGTGAAAGTCCCGCTTGATTCCGTCAAGTGCGCCTGAAATAACTCCTTGGTCGTAGCCAAAGAGGAGACCTGCCAACATGATGACAAGTCCAACTCCGAGCAAAGCCAGCGCCATGCGAGGACGTTTTGTGTAACTTTCGGATGCGACGACTGTTCCGTTCTCACTCATGGCGTACCCCCAAGTAGTCCTGCTCGTTCGAACGATACCCCTGATCAGTTCTCAACGAGCGGATTCTTGAGTTTCGTGGCTCCGATTCTCACCGAGTAGCAAATATCTTCTCAAGTTCACCAGCGTCAAAATCAGTCAGTGAATCGAGTGAGATATCTGCAATCTCTACTTCGGGGAAGCCGCGTTCAGATACCTCAGGCACTGCGACGCAGATCATGCGAGCAGCCTTGGCGGCCAAAATCCCAGCGAGAGAGTCCTCAAAGACGCAACAGTTTTCTGGGGAAACATTGAGTTTACGAGCCGTGGTGAGAAACACTCCAGGATGCGGCTTTCCATACTCTTCGTCTTGCGCTGAGCAGATGACCTCGAAGGCATCACTCAGTCCAATGTGCGCGAGCACGACTGCGATTAAGCCGTAGGGCGTTGACGAGGCCAGTGCAATCGGCCCACTGTTCGACATGGCGGTAACGGTTTCGATTGCACCGGGCATGGTTTGTCCGCGCTCAACGACGAGTTCTCCAACTCGCTCGAGCACTTGGAGCGCAACCTCTTGAGGGGTTGGTCCCGCCCAGGGAAACCGATCGAACCAATACTGCGTGACTTCATCAACGAACATTCCCTTCGTCGAACGCGTCGCTGCTCGGAGAAGTGGTACGCCAAGTGCGCCGAATATCTCAACCTCTGCTTCGTGCCAGAGGGGCTCAGAGTCAATCAGCAGGCCATCCATATCGAAAATGGCTGCCCTAGTGGGCGTCGTCACGTTGTTTAGACGGGGAGGTACGCCTCGATGGCAGCGACGAGTGCTGGATCTGCGGGCTCGACTTGAGGTCGGAATCGTCCAACAACTTCGCCGATGGGTGAAACCAAAAACTTTTCAAAGTTCCAGGTGATGTCCCCCGCTTCGCCGTCGGCGTCTTTTGTCGCCGTCAACTCTTCATAGATTGAATGGCGATTCTCACCGTTGACGTCAATCTTTTCAAACAATGGGAAGGTCACGCCATAGGTGCTTGAACAAAAGGACTGAATCTCTTCGGCGGATCCTGGCTCTTGGCCCATGAACTGGTTGCATGGAAAACCAACAACTGTGAATCCACGATCCTCATACTCCTTCTGGAGTGCTTCGAGTCCGGTGTACTGAGGAGTCAAGCCACACTTCGATGCCACGTTGACGAGGAGTAGTGCTTTCCCCTCATACTCTTTCAGTGAAGATGGCTGTCCTGCGAGTGTATTGATTGGTGCGTCATAAATAGTCATAGCAACAAGACTAGCCCGAGCATAGATCCCAAATGGCCCTTGCCGTAAGTTTGAGCCATGCTTAAGCCATGCCTCAGGGAAGCCTCATCAACGGGTGTGTCGTGATTCGGAGCGGGGCTCCGAAGTGAGAGCCCTCGTTGTCGATGACGGTGCGCTTCGAGTCGAGCAGCGTCCGGATCCAACACCTGGAACGAGTGAGGTCATCGTCGCCGTGACGGGAGCAGGACTCAACGGTGCGGACATGCTCCAGCGGAGAGGGTTCTATCCCGCTCCCCCTGGGTCGCCCGACGATATCCCCGGACTTGAATTTGCAGGAGAGATCGTCGCTCTCGGTTCTGGCGTGACGTCGTGGCGAGTAAGTCAACGCGTGATGGGGATTGTTGGTGGGGGCGCCCAGGCTGAATTCCTCTGCGTTGATGAGACCCATCTTCTCCACGTCCCAGAGGGCGTCGACGATATTTCAGCTGGTGGCTTTCCTGAAGCATTCACCACTGCCCATGATGCAGTCATCACACAAGGCTCACTCGGATTCGGTGAACGCCTCTTAGTCACGGGTGCAGCCGGTGGGGTTGGAACTGCAGCGATCCAGATCGGTCGACTCTTCGGAGCACACGTCACTGCGTCGGTCCGGGACCTCAGCATGGCTGATCGTCTCAGCACACTTGGAGCTGACGTCGTCATTCAACCCGACGACGTCGCATCTCAAGGTCCCTATGACGTCGTCCTGGAACTCGTTGGGGCTGCCAGCTTGGAAAACGGCGTCCTCGATTCACTCGCCACCAACGCTCGGGTGGTCGTCATTGGAGTCGGTGGTGGCGCGTCCACAGAGTTAAATCTCTTGAAGTTGATGGCTACAAGAAGTTCACTTCGAGCATCAACGCTTCGAGCCCGGACTCGAGAAGAGAAAGCCTTCGTGACCGATGCCATTCGCCGAGACCTCCTCCTTGCGTTCGGCGATGGACGACTCATCGTGCCGATCGAAGCGACCTATCCCCTCGACCAGGCAACCACTGCCTACGACCAATTTGTAGCCGGTGGAAAGTTTGGAAAAATCGTCCTCTTGCCAAAGAGTGAAGCGACATAAAACAAGGGAGTGTCAATGACAAGTTTTCTAGATCAACGAGCAGGGCTCTCAGGGAAACGAGCCATCATCATTGGTGGTGGCGGTGGACTTGGCCAAGCGTGTGCCATCGATCTCGCTCGCTCTGGAGTGCGAGTATCGCTTTGTGACCTCAATGAAGAAAGTCTTCACGAGACCGAAGGCATCATCCGAGATAATGGTGGCGAAGTCTCGGCCAGTGTTCTTGATGCGCGAGACCCTGACGCACTCGGGTCATTTTTTGAGTCAACCGATAGCGCCTTCGATGGCGGACTCGATATCTTGATCAATGTTGTTGGAGGGACCTTTCGGCAACCATTTGTTGACTCCAACCCACGAGGATGGGACGCATTAATTCGAACGAACTTCATTTGGCTCCTCCACGCCATTCAACTTGCTCATCCTCGGATGGAGCGAACTGGCAACGCCAGTATCGTGAACGTCACCTCAATTGAGGCGCACCGGGCAGCCCCTGGGTTTGCGGTCTATGCAGCGATGAAGGCTGCGGTGACGAGTCTGACTCGCTCACTTTCTCTGGAGATGGCTCCACAGGGAATCCGAATCAATACGATCGCACCGGACTACATCCCGACTCCCTCACTCGAAGCGTTGGCACCTGGTGCTCCTGATGAACAAGATCTCCGCCATCAGATCTCAATTCCATTGGGAAGAGCAGGCTCCTACAACGACTTTTCGGGGTGCGCCCTGTTTTTGGCGTCTGATCTCTCATCTTTCATTACAGGGATGACACTTCACCCAGACGGAGGTGCTCTTGCCTCGTCCGGTTGGTTTAACTGGCCCAAAGAAGGCTATTTAAATAACCCACCAGCTGATGTCGTCAATGCACTCCTTGGAGACGCAGACTGACGTAGCTTTACGCTGCGTCATCTTCAAGTGTCGAAGCCTCGACGAGTTCAGTCTTGTCGAACTCCCAATACGCCCGAAGACTTGCTAACTGATTCTGGCCATTGGACTTATAGGTAAAGACGCAGTGAACAATGGCAACGTGCGTCCCGCCGGCAAGCCACGTGCGGATGATCCCAACGTCAGCACACTCGTCGCCACACAACGTGGAAGAGATTATTTCAAACGTGATCTTCTCACTTGAGGCGATCACCTCGTCGTAGAATTTTCCAATGGCGTCTCGACCATGATGGCCTTGGCCCGAAGGGTCAAATGCGGAAGGTCCAATTGGGTCTTGCACAATGGCGTCAGGGGCAAAGATCTCAAGCCACCCTTCTTTATCTCCTCGACCAACCGCCTCTCGAGACATGTGTCCCAGCTCTCTCGCCGTTAGAACTTCACTCATAGGTGCTCCTTGCGTCTCGTTTCATGTTTATCTTGACGATTTATTGTTTTTGATAGAACGATTCCTTCAACGTACCTTCGAAATAACGTCATCGCTGAAGCGTTTTAGCGCATCAGTCTTTACCCCGAGTGACTCCGTATCGGGCCCAACCGTATAGGGCCAGCGAAATCCGACGATGACGTCAGTGACTCCTTCGGCTTCAAGCCGAGCAATTCCCTCTGCGCTATAGGCATCGGTTGAAATCACATGGATCTCGAATGGTTTCTTCTCAGTCCCGTGTTCGACACGTAACTCACCGAGACGCTGGATCATTTTGGGGAGCTCTGAAAGATCGCCCCCTCCATGGAGCCACCCATCCCCAAGAACGGCTGCTCGCCGGAGCGCTGGCTCGCCGTGGCCACCGACCAACAGAGGAATAGGCATCGAGGGAACAGGCGACATTTTCATGGATGCCACGTCGTAGATCTCGCCATGAAATTCATAGAAATCACCCGACATCACGCCACGCAAGACCTCCATCGATTCATCCATTCGTTTTCCTCGACGCTCCCACGGGACGTCCATGATCTCGTAGTCCTCGCGCCAGGGAGATGTCCCCACGCCGAGACCCAATCTGTTGTTCGTGAGAACCGCTACCGAGGTCGCTTGTTTCGCGACGAGGACGGGATGTCGAATCGGAAGCTTGAGAACAAACGTGACAAATCGCAGCGTCGACGTGACCGCTCCAAGCGCCGGAATCAAACTAAACGGTTCGAGAAATGGCTTGTCCTCGAGGAACTCTCGAGATCCATCTGGATTAAAGGGATAGACCGAATCGGACTCCCTCGGATAACAGATGCTGTCTGGGATGACCATCGAGTCGAAGCCTGCCGCTTCTGCGGTCATTGCCAATTCTGGATAAAACGTTGGATCAATCATTGACTCGGCATATGAAAACCGCATGTTCAGTTCCTCTCGTCTCGTTTCGAACTCGCACAAGCCATCCTTCTCGGCCTACGATTCGACCAATGGCTCCCTACCCACCCAGTGCGTACACCCTAGGCGCAGGACCAGTTCTCGCACCCAAAGATATGGACCTCGTGGCGCTTGAAGCTTCTGCTCGAGGGGCACTCGGGGAAATGGCGTATGCCTACTACTCAGGAGGGGCAGAGGAAGGTCGCCTTCTCACGGAGAATACCTCTGCGTGGCAGCGCTACCACCTTGTCCCAAAGGTCTTAGTTGATGTCTCCGAGATCTCGACCACGACCACGGTCTTGGGCGAAGAGGTCATGGTGCCCGTCATCATTGCTCCGACCGCCGTTCAGCGGCTTGCGTCTCTCGAAGGCGAGCTCGCCACTGCTCGTGCCGCTGCACTCAGTGGCACCGTCATGACGCTCTCCTCTCTTTCAAGCACCCCGCTCCAAGACGTTGCGAGTGCCGGTCAAGGCGCTCCTCAATGGATGCAGATCTATATCTTGAAAGATCGGGCCCGCACCAAAGCCATGGTCGAACAAGTTGCGGAGTCTGGCTACAAAGCTCTCGTCCTCACGGTCGATGCACCTGTCTCAGGATTGCGCTCCCACGAGATCCGAGGGGGCGTTCATCTCCCTGATGATCTTGAACTTCCAAATCTGGCAAATGCTTCCGCTGCTCGAGCTCAGCGTGACGGATTCATGGCCGTCGTGAGCCAAGAGTTTGATCCTTCCATCACCTTTGACGACGTGTCGTGGCTTGCGGGCCTTACTGATCTCCCGGTTCTCGTCAAGGGTGTCGCTCGCGGCAGCGACGCGGTGAGTTCACTTTCCGCTGGAGCCTCGGGGATTGTTGTTTCCAATCATGGCGGTCGCCAACTTGACGATGCTCCGGCAACTGCCACCGTGTTGCCTTCCGTGGTCGAAGCGGTCGCTGGTCGTGCAGAGGTGTTTGTTGACGGCGGCGTCCGTCGCCCGAGCGATGTCATGAAGGCACTCTCACTCGGTGCGAACGCTGTCCTTATCGGCCGACCCGTACTTTGGGCCCTCGCTGCGGGTGGGCAAGACGGCGTCACTGGCTTATTGGAGTGGTTTACCCACGAGCTCAGAAGGACCATGGCTCTCTGTGGCGTGCGTTCCATCGATGAAATCGACGCCTCATTTACTCAACGTGTTCCCACTTCGACGTGACCACGATCGCCGAACTGCTTCTTGCCCGAAAAGGTGATGAACGCCAGGGACTCCTCGATACCAATCATCGCCTCACGTGGGGCGAGGTTGTTGAGCGTGCGGCAATTCGAGCTGGGTGGCTCAGGTCGATGCGTCAAGATGGACCACCCCATCTCGGCATCTTGTTGCCGAACGGGAATGACTATCTCATCTGGCTTTTTGCGGCGGCATTGGCCCGATGGACGGTGGTTGGAATCAATCCAACAAGACGAGGAGCATCGCTCGCACTCGACATTCAAAGCACTGATTGCCAACTCCTCATCTGTGATGACGAGGGGTTCGAGATGCTTGATGGTCTCGACCATGGTGTTGAAGCCTCTCGAGTCTTTGACGAGCAAGGCTCGAACGACGCCGCTCTCGCACATGGCGTCGCCGAGTGGGGAGGCGACGCCGTTGAATCAGATCTTCTTCTTCTGCTCTTCACGTCCGGGACGACTGGAACGCCGAAAGCGGTCCGCTGCACCCAGGGAAGACTCACGAGTATCGCTCTGACGGCATCTGCTGGCTATGGCTACGTCCAAGAGGATGTCTGCTACTGCCCGATGCCGCTCTTCCATGGCAACGCCCTCATGGCCCTTGTTGCTCCTGCTCTCTACGTCGGGGCAGCCATTGCGCTTCCTCCGCGCTTTAGTGCCTCAGGTTTCATCGATGACGTTCGCCATTTTCAGGCCACCATTTTTACCTATGTTGGAAAAGCCATCTCCTATATTCTTGCGACCCCTTCTAGTGATCATGACCTTGACAACACGCTGACTCGAGGCTTTGGGACCGAAGCTTCTTCGACCGATCGAGTGGCCTTTAAACGACGCTTTGGCTGTCGCCTCATCGAAGGCTACGGATCGAGTGAGGGAGGTATGAGTATTTCAGCCACTCCCGACACGCCGAGGGGTGCGCTCGGTCCTGCACTTCCTGGTCTTGATATTGCGGTTGTTGACCCAGACTCAGGTGAAGAGAAGAAACGAGCAGTCTTTGATAAAGGAGGGGCTCTCCTTAATGGGAACGATGCCATCGGAGAATTGGTGAACCGATCCGGTGTTGGAAAATTTGAGGGGTACTACAAGGACGATCAAGCAGGGAATTCTCGCTCTCGAGATGGGTGGTATTGGAGTGGCGATCTCGCCTATCGAGACGCAGAAGGATTCTTCTTTTTTGCTGGTCGAAGTGGCGACTGGCTTCGGGTGGACTCAGAGAATATGGCGGCGACACCAATCGAAAATGTCCTGGCCCGTTACGGCCCTTTTGCTAATGTCGCCATTTACCCCGTTCCCGACTTTGACGCCGGTGCGGGTGACCTTGTCATGGCCGCAGTGGAGCTGCGAGATTCTTCTGAGTTTGACCCAGATTCTTTTCAAACCTGGATTCTCGACCAAGATGACTTCGGAACAAAGTGGACACCTTCTTTCCTCAGGGTGATGGAAAAGATTGATGAAACAGCAACGGGAAAGATGACCAAGGTCAGGCTACGAAATGAAGCGTGGCAGTGCGACGATGTCGTTTGGTATCGGCCAGCCCGAGAAAACTCGTTTCACCTCCTCGACATTGAAACAAGCTCGAAATTAAACGAACGCCTCGAACGCGCTCGCTCAGAACCCAAAACGTGAGTAGTTCTGATCCACCGCTCATCCCGCGGCCCGAACGACTCGACTCTGCTCGCCACGACTTTGATCTCATTATTGCGGCCCATGGCGAAGCAGTCCGATCATCAACTCCTACCTATCGAGATCCAACAACGGGTTTGATGGTCTTTACCTCTGCAGCGCTCCTCGAGAGAGGGTGGTGTTGCGAACGGGGGTGTCGGCACTGCCCCTTTCCCCCACTCCAGGGTCCGCTGAAAGTCGAAGAACCCTAAGGGAAACCCACGAACTTTGCGACAGCGCCGAAACCCGAAGGGAGGAGCGATACCATCGCAGTCGTGCAGGGAATCATTCGATCATCGGTCTATCTCCCCTATCGACGCCTTGACACCAAAGAGATAAGTGGATTCTTTGGTGCTGGTGGCGCTCGGACGGCTCGCACCGTGGCGTCTCACGACGAAGACACCACCACGATGGGGGTCGAAGCCGCACGACCATTGCTCCGAGATGGGATCGTCATCGACAACTTGTCATTCACCACTCCGACTCCGGCCTATGGCGACAAGAACAATGCGTCAACGCTTCATGCAGCACTCCGTCTTGATGCATCCGTTGGAGCTTGGGATACCGGGAACTCTCTACGCTCATCAATGGGACAACTCCTCTCAGGGATCCGCCAGCCAACGACGACCTTGCTCGTCAGTTCGGATATGCGAGATGGCTTGCCGACAAGTACTGATGAATCAAATGGCGGAGATGGCGCAGCAGCATTGATTCTTGGAATGGGGACTGACGAGCACCCAGTGATCGCTGAGTTCGTCGGTTCGGCATCACTCACCGACGAGTTTCTCGATCGCTGGAGGAATCCTGGCGAGCGTCGAAGCAGGGTCTGGGAAGAACGATTCGGTGAAACTCGCTACCTCGCCTTAGGAAAGAGTGTGTTTGCGGCAGCGCTCGAGAATGCTGGTGTCATCTTCGAACAAGTCGATCGGCTCATCGTGACCGGACTCCACGCACGAGCAGTGAAAGCCGTGGGGAACAAACTTTCAAATGGGAAAGATATTCTCCGAGATGAACTCACCGGACAAACAGGACAAATCGGCGGAGCTCATCCACTTATCGCCCTGAGTGCTGCGATTGAAGAAGGGTTGGCCCCGGGTTCGATCATCGTTCTGATCCACTTAGCGGACGGTGCCGATGCAATCGTGCTGAAGACCACCGATGCGGCAATTCGCGTGGACGCAGAGTCTTCGGTGGCCACCCAACTCGCAGCGGGGGCTCCAGTCTCATACGGGAAGTTTCTTTCGTGGCGCGACATGGTCAACGTCGAGCCTCCTCGTCGGCCAGAACCTGCTCGAGTCTCTTCGTCGGCCGCATGGCGCTCTGAAGACTGGAAATTCGGCTTTGTCGGATCAAAAGATCCGGGAGACGGAACCATCTATCTCCCGCCTGCTCGTGTCTCTCGAGATTCTGGGGACGTCGACTCGATGGAGCCCGTGGCGATGGCAGATCGAGTTGGCACCATCGTGACCTTCACTATTGATCGCATGGCGTACTCCCCAAGTCCTCCCACCGTCTTTGCCATTGTTGACTTTGAAGGAGGAGGACGTTTCCCCGTCGAATTGACCGACGTTGACGCGCAAAGAATCGCCATTGGAGATCAGGTGGTCATGACCTTTCGTCGACTCTTTACCGCAGACGGGATCCACGATTATTTCTGGAAAGCCCGTCCCGTCCGTTTGATCGACGAAACCTAAGGAGTCTTCATGGCGAGTCATGGCATCAAGGACCGTGTGGCAATTGTCGCAATGGGATGTACGCCCTTCACAGAGCACTGGGACAAAGGCCTCGACGACCTCATCATTGACGCCGCCACCGAGTGTTTTGATGCGAGTTCAATCAACAAGGCCGATGTCGATGCGTACTGGTTGGGCACTGCACAAGGCGGCATGAGCGGTATCACCCTCGCTCGGCCACTCCAGATTGATGGCAAGCCTGTCACTCGTGTCGAGAACTACTGCACCACGGGTTCTGAAGCACTCCGAGCTGCCGCGTATGCCGTGGCATCAGGGGCGTACGACGTGGCGATGGCACTCGGTGTGGAAAAGACGAAAGACTCTGGGTACCAAGGCCTCAACGCCATGAATCCTCCAGGTGACGGGACGCAGCGCACGTTGACCGCAGCGGCGATGTTCTCGATGGTTGCGCCTGCCTATGCCAAAAAATATGGCGTCGATGAAGAAACCATGGTCGACGTCTTGGCCCAGATTGCGATCAAGAATCACTACAACGGTGCTCGAAACCCACGAGCTCAGTTCCAGCGAGAAGTCACCAAGGAGACCATCCTTAAATCTCCTCGAGTCGCCGGACAGCTCGGTGTCTTTGATTGTGCCGGTGTTGCAGATGGTGCCGCAGCGGCCATTGTCGTTCGAGCCGAAGACGCCCACCTCTATACCGATAAACCGATCTATCTCAAGGCCTTATCGTTTGCCGCAGGGTCAGGCTCTGGGCTCAACGATCCCAACTTTGACTACACCCACTTCCCAGAGTGTGAAACTGCTGCCAAGGATGCCTATGCCCAAGCGGGAATTATCAATCCTGCGCAAGAGTTGGCGTTCGCCGAAGTCCACGACTGCTTTACCCCTACCGAATTAGTCCTGATGGAGGACTTGGGATTCGCCGAACGAGGAACAGCGTGGCAACACGTCTTAGATGGTGACTACAAACTCGATGGCGCACTCCCGATCAACCCCGATGGTGGGTTGAAAAGTTTCGGTCACCCCGTCGGGGCCTCTGGGCTTCGAATGATGTTTGAGTGCTGGCTTCAACTTCGAGGAGAAGCCACACCAGAGCGTCAACTCAGCCTCACGTCGACAAAAGCGATGACCCATAACCTCGGCGGTTACCCCGGCGAGATGGTCTCGTTTGTCTCGGTTGTTGGCTCTGAACTCGACTGAGGTCTAGTCAAGAACATCGGCCAAGGGCCGATAATTCATTGCATGGGCTTGGGCGACGGGCTCGTAGGTCACATTCCCGTTGACGATATTGACTCCTTCTGCCAGTGCGGGATCCGCACGTACTGCGTTCTGCCAACCATGGCGAGAGATCTCAATGGCATAGGGCAACGTGGCGTTAGCGAGCGCATGAGTCGACGTATTGGGATAGGCACCTGGCATATTTGCCACACAGTAAAAGAGGGAGTTGTGAACTTTGAACGTTGGTTCAGAGTGCGTCGTTGGCCGAGTTGATTCAAAACAACCCCCTTGGTCCACTGAGATATCGACGAGGACTGAGCCAGGCTTCATTGTGGCCACCATGTCATCAGTCACCAACTTTGGCGCCCGTGCTCCAACGACAAGAACCGCGCCAATCACAATGTCGGCTTCTTTGACCGATTCTTCGATGGCGTGCTGAATCGATGCCAGCGTCTGGACTTCTCCTCGAAAGTGGTGATCTACTTCTCGGAGTCTCTCTAGATTGCGGTCAAAAATTGTGACGTTCGCTTGCATCCCAACTGCCAAGGTGGCCGCCGCCATCCCAGCGACGCCCGCTCCAAGAACGACAACGTTGGCCGCAGGAACCCCCGGGACACCACAGATCAGCGTTCCTCGACCACCAACAGATCGGCGCAAGTGATAGGCGCCCATGAGAGGTGCCATGCGACCGGCGACTTCGCTCATTGGCGTCAACAATGGAAGTGAATTATTTGCCAAACGCACGGTCTCATAGGCAATAGATGTGTTCCCAGAATTCACCAGAGCTTCAGTACAGGCAAGTGAAGCTGCGAGGTGAAGATACGTAAAGAGAATCTGATCTTTCTTTAATCCTAAGAACTCATATTCACTCGCAATCGGCTCCTTGACCTTCATCACCATGTCGGCCTGCGACCAGATTTCTTTCGCGCTTCCAACGATTTTGGCGCCTTGGGAAATGAAATCGTCGTCAGAAATTGACGATCCCTCACCCGCACCTTTTTGGATGATGACGGAATTCCCAGTATTCAGGAGCTCCTTGACTCCACCCGGGGTGATAGCGACGCGATATTCGTGGTCTTTGATCTCACTGGGGACTCCGATTAACACGATGAGAACTCCTTGATCGTTTTACTCAATTGAGCTGTACGCAATTGGCTTGACCTTGAAGAAGTCACCCTTCGTCGTGAATCGAGCAATCAAAACGAGAGGAATACCTCCCACCAAAATAATGATGTCGGGTAAGCCCGCCCAGCCTGCGGTCTTGATCACCCAGAATCCAACGCAAAGCAAGAAGATGCCAGACAGCAACGGAGCAATGATTCCAATAAACAAGAAACTCGCTTTTTGAAAGGCGACTTTTCGGAACGCCCACGCGCAGGTGATGCCGGTCACTCCGTAATAGAAGGCGACCAGCACGCCGATATTTGAGATCAGGTTTGAGAATACGGTATTCACCGTGGGCGAACCGGCATTGACCATCATCCCGATGAACGCAATCGCTGCTAACACCATCGTCCCAATAGCAGGGGTCAGAAACTTCGGGCTAATTGTCCCAAAAAACTTCGGGAAGACTTTGTCGCGTGACATCGATAATGCAATTCTCGCCGAAGGCAAGAGTGTGGTCTGCGTCGTCGCTACGGTTGAGGTTAAGACCGCAATGATCATTACGAACCCAGCCCACGAGCCAAAGAGTTGGCCCCCGAAGAAGAAGAGAATGTCGTCAGAGTTGTCTGCAATTTGCTTTGGAGTCAGAAGCATCTGAATTGCCACAAAGTTCATGACATAGACCACGAGCAAAAGCCACATTGAAATAACCGCTGCCCGCCCGGGAGTATGGGTCTTATTCTTCGTCTCTTCGTTG
The DNA here is from genome assembly GCA_009699875.1 of Actinomycetota bacterium. Classification (GTDB taxonomy): domain Bacteria; phylum Actinomycetota; class Acidimicrobiia; order Acidimicrobiales; family RAAP-2; genus CAIUMH01. The sequence goes on along the minus strand of WLNI01000002.1, from coordinate 18,926 downwards.
AGGTTGACCGACGTATCCCATCCCCAGAAGAAGAAGACCCCGAGTGCGACGCCACCAGCGAGTCCATCAAATCCCGAAATATTTAATGGGTTTAACCACTGGAGATTGAACGACGTTGATCCTGCGGGATGGCTGGCAATAACTTTGATAATTCCACCTACCGAAAAACCCACCACGCATACGTACTCAATAATCACCAAGACCCATTGGAAGTCCACCGTCCAGCGAATCCCACAGACGCAAATGAACGTAATAAAAATCAACCACGCTGCACCGACAAGCGTTGCGGTCCAGAAACTGTTGGCTGTTGATTCAGCGATCCAGCCCTGTTTCTGAGCGAAGGTCAAGGTATATTCGCCGGCAAGCAGCGGAGCCGCCATACAAAAGATAACTGAAACAGCTACTTGGATCCAACCGTTAAACCAACCCATTGAGGGTCGAACTAATTTCGAAAGCCACGCATAGGACGCACCACAGTTGGGATCTTTTCGATTCATGTGGAAATAGGCGTACGCGATAAAGACGACCGGAATGAAACTAAAGATCACAACAGAAGGAGCAAACAGCCCGACTCCTGCTGTGGCAATGACAAGCCCGACAGTTGCGGCCAATGAATACGCGGGGGCAACCGAAGAGACGGCAACGGCCGTTGCATCAAAAAGGTTCAACTCATCTGCGGCGAGCTGGGCACCTTCCTCACTGGCTGGAACTGGAGCCCCGAACGGACCTTCTACCTCTTGTATCGACATCTATTGTCCCCTCTCAATAAACTGGCGTTGTCAAACCCTAGGCTTCAATGTTGCTCATAACATGCTTAATGCGGGTGTAGTCCTCAAACCCATACATTGATAGGTCTTTTCCGTACCCAGAATGTTTAAATCCACCGTGAGGCATCTCGGCAACGATGGGGATGTGCGTATTGATCCACACACACCCAAAGTCAAGGTCGCGAGCAAAACGCATGGCCCTTCCATGGTCTTTCGTCCAGACGCTTGACGCCAGACCGTAGTCAACGCCGTTCGCCCACTCGATGGCTTGAGCCTCATCGCTGAAGCGCTGCACTGTCACAACAGGTCCGAAGATTTCGCTTTGAATCATCTCGTCTGACTGTACGAGACCCGAGACAACGCTGGGAGCAAAGAGATACCCGCGATCCCCCACTTGCGATCCACCCGTCTGCACGCTTGCGTTGCTTGGCTTGCGATCAAAGAACCCTTGCAGCCGAGCAAGTTGACTGGCGTTATTGACCGGGCCAAAGTCAGCGTCTGGGTTATCGGTTCCCCCAACAACAGTCCCCTTGGCTGCTTCTGTTAACGCCGCCACAAAATCGTCATGGATATTTGGACCAGCCAACACTCTGGTCGCCGCGGTGCAGTCTTGGCCGGCATTGAAGTAACCCGCTCCGGCAATTCCTTCAGCGGCAGCTTCTATGTCTGCGTCGTCAAACACAATGACTGGAGCTTTTCCACCGAGTTCTAAGTGAACTTTTTTAAGTGATGGTGCGGCTGAGGCAGCAACTTCCATCCCTGCACGCACCGACCCGGTGATTGAAACCATGGCTGGCGTGTTGTGCTCTACCAGCATGCGTCCCGTATCCCTATCGCCGACGACAACATTAAAAACGCCAGCGGGGAGGAACTCCGCCATAATCTCGGCCATCCGAACCGTTGACGCGGGTGTCGTGTCAGAGGGTTTCAAGACCATGGTGTTCCCTGCAGCTAACGCCGGAGCCCATTTCCAGACCGCCATCATCATTGGATAGTTCCAGGGAGTGACTGCGGCACACACGCCGATTGGTTCTCGCCGAATCATTGAAGTGTGACCTTCTAAGTACTCTCCCGCAGATTTTCCTTCCAAGACACGCGCCGCTCCAGCAAAGAAGCGAATTTGATCGCACATCGGAGGGATCTCCTCGGACATCGTGAGCGCCACTGGCTTTCCCGTATTCTCTGACTCGATGGCGACGAGTTCTTCAGCGTGAGCCTCCAAGGCGTCTGCGATCCGAAAAAGGGTGAGTGATCGCTCAGAAGGTGTGGTGCGCTTCCAAGAGGTGAATGCGCCCGCTGCTGCATTCATCGCCGCATCGATGTCGCGTTGGTCAGAGATCGGAACTTCTAAGAATGCCTCGCCACTTGAGGGATCGATGAGTTCTGCAGTCCCTGTTCCACTGGCTGGCTTTGACTCACCGTCAATAAAGTTATTCAGGCGCCCCATGACGTACCCCCTCTTGTTCTTCGTGAAGGAGAACTACGTCCCCTTCAAGTGGTCACTGCGTTGCTCAACAATCGCAGAAAGACTTGCCCTTTGCAAGAGCGGATGACGATTTACGGATGAAACTGTCCAAAAATGACGGATCTAGTCGCAAAAAAGGGTTTAGACTATCGAAGAGGGCCGTATTGAGGTCTTCGAGTGGGGAAAGAGAGCAAAAATGGCACGTGCGGCGAGGGCCACGCAGATCACCAAGATTGATGCTGCTCCTCGAGCACCGGTATCGCTTGATGATGCCGATCGCCGCATTATTGAAGCACTTCAAAGCGACGGCCGACGAGCCTATGGATCCATCGCTGAGGACGTGGGGCTGTCTGAAGCTGCAGTTCGACGACGAGTCCAACGACTTCGCGATGCTGGCGCTTTAGACATCGTTGCAGTAACTGATCCTCTGCAGTTGGGCTTTCACCGAGAAGCAATGCTTGGCATCAAAGTGCAAGGTGACGTTCGCAGCGTCGCTGATGAAATTGCTGCCATTGATGAAGCTATCTACGTTGTTTTATGTGCCGGGAGTTTTGACATTCTTGTTGAACTCATCACTGAAGACGATGACCATCTGGTCCACGTTCTGAATGATCAAATCCGCGCTGTCGAGGGCGTCAGGCAAGTTGAAACATTTCTTTATCTCAAATTAGCGAAGCAAACCTATTCATGGGGGACACGATGACAATAGACAATCACGACCAACTCGCCGATGGCGTCACCGCGCTGAATGACGAAGCGCACGAACTCGCAGAAAAGGCCCGCCGGCACTTGTGGCTGCACTTTTCTCGCATGGGGGCATACTCGGAGACCAAAGAGATCCCCATCATGGTCAAAGGCGAAGGCTGCTACGTCTACGACATCCGAGGCAAGCGCTACATGGACGGACTCTCAGGCCTCTTCACCTCACAACTCGGCCATGGTCGCCCTGACCTCGCTGATGCGGGAGCCCAGCAAGCCAAGACGCTTGAGTTCTTCCCACTCTGGACCTATGCCCATCCAACAGCCATCAACCTCGCCGAGAAACTCTCGACCCTTGCACCGGGAGACCTCAACCGAGTCTTCTTCACGACTGGTGGTGGTGAAGCTGTCGAAAGTGCCTGGAAGTTGGCGCGCCAATATCACCGTCTCCACGGAAACCACGGCCGCTACAAAGTAATCAGCAGGAATATCGCCTATCACGGGACAACATTGGGTGCACTTTCCATCACCTCAATTCCTGGCATGCGGATGCCGTTTGAACCACTGGTCCCTGGAGCGATCAAAGTCCCAAATACAAACTTCTATCGCGCCGAAGAACATGGCGATGATATTCATGCATTCTCCAAGTGGGCCTCTGATGAGATTGAGCGCGCCATCTTGAGAGAAGACCCAGACACCGTGGCCGCTGTCTTCGTGGAGCCAGTTCAAAACTCTGGAGGGTGTTTCCCTCCTCCTCCTGGCTATCTCAAGCGAGTCCGAGAGATCTGCACCAAGTACGGCGTCTTGATGGTCTCTGATGACACCATCTGCGCATTTGGACGCCTTGGTGAGTGGTTTGGTGCCAACAAGTACGACTACGTGCCTGACATCATCACCTGCGCCAAGGGCATCACGAGTGCCTATGCCCCGCTTGGTGCCATGATCGTTCGAGACGCCATCATGGAGCCTTTCTTGAGCGCTGACACGAGTTTCTTGCACGGGTTTACCTTTGCCGGTCACCCGGTGAGTTGTGCAGTGGCATTAGCCAACATCAAGGCCTTCGAAGACGAAGACATTCTTGGTCACGTCAATCGCCTCGCTCCAGTGTTTCGTTCTGCACTTGAAACGCTGACGGACTTGCCAATCGTTGGGGAAATTCGAGGAGAAGGCTTCTTCTACGGGATTGAACTCGTCAAAGATCGAGACACGAGAGAGACCTTCAATGATGACGAAGCAGAACGTCTCTTGCGCGGTTACCTCTCAGGAGCGCTTTTCGAAAAAGGCTTGATCTGTCGAGCTGACGATCGGGGTGACCCGGTGGTCCAACTTGCTCCCCCGCTGATCAGCACGGAAGTGGAGATTGAGTTCATCGTAGAAACACTCAGAGAGGTTCTCGAACACGGACTCACGAAAATCTAGGGAACCATGGCACGTTCTATTCGTGATCTCTCGCTCTGGTGGGACGAACTTGGCGAACCCACGCCACGCGCAAGCCTCAATGGTGACCTCGATGTTGACATCGCCATTGTCGGAGGTGGCTTCACGGGGCTCTGGACGGCCCGTTCATTAAAAGAAATTGATAGAGACCTTCGGATCGCCATCATTGAAAAAGAAGTCTGTGGTTTTGGAGCGTCAGGGAGGAATGGCGGCTGGGCTTCTGCATTGTTCGCAGCGTCGGACGCAAAGATTGCTCGAGAATCCGGCGCGGCCCAAGCTCACGCCATGCGACAAGCAATGAATGAGTCCATCGGTGCCATTGAGCGCGCCACTCACGAAGACGGCATTGAGTGTCACTTTGCGCAAGGCGGCAGCATTGTCATGGCTCGCAACGATGCCCAAGTGAGCCGATCTCATGACGAGATCCTGGAGGCTCGCTCTTTGGGATTCGGCGAGGACACCGTCCATTGGCTCGACGCCAAGGACGCTGCAAACATCATTCAGGCACGCAACGTGATGGGCGGGACCTATACCCCTCACTGTGCGTCTCTTCAGCCAGCCAAGCTGGTGCGAGGACTCAGCGATTCTCTCGAGCGCAAAGGGGTTGTGATCTACGAACAGACCACTGCACGCTCACTGCACCCAGGAACTGCTCATTCTCGCCCCTGTGTCGTGACGGAGAATGGGACAGTGCGCGCTGACGTTGTGGTGCGAGCGACCGAAGGGTGGACGAGCCAGTTTCAAGAGTCTCGCAAGGCCGTGATCCCGGTCTACTCGCTCATGATCGCCACCGAGCCGCTCTCCCAAGAACAGTGGTCTGAGATTGGGCTTCAGAATCGAGAGACCTTCGCCGATCATCGACACATGGTGATCTATGGACAGCGAACCCATGACGGCAGGATCGCCTTTGGTGGAAGAGGAGCGCCGTATCACTTCGGATCCACTATTAAATCTTCGTACAACCAGAACCAAAAAGTATTTGCGACTCTGCGTACAACTCTGCTTGATCTGTTCCCCCAGCTTTCAAACGTTGCCATCACGCACCAGTGGGGCGGCCCGTTGGGAATTCCTCGAGATTGGTATAGCTCGGTGACCTTTGACAAAACCACTGGGATGGCTGCAGCTGGTGGCTACGTCGGTGACGGTGTGACTACTTCGAATCTTGCCGGACGCACACTGGCTGATCTGATTCTTGACAATGACTCTGCACTCACTCGGCTCCCCTGGGTGAATCACCACTCGCCGGCATGGGAGCCTGAACCGTTCCGGTGGATTGGCGTCAATGCGGGGATCAAAGCAGCCGGCTTTTCTGACGCGTCTGAACAACGACGAGGGAAACCTTCATGGGTAGGCGACAAATTAGCCAGCCTCCTCGGCGGCTAGCTGATGTTGCGTAGTCTTCATCCATGAGCGCTCGAGATGAGATCACCGACATTATCTTCACCTACGCCGAGAGAATTGATGCGGGAGACTTTGCGGGCGTGGCTGAACTACTCAGTCATGCCACGCTCACGTTTGAAGGCTACGACTCGGCGTTGACCGGTCCTGCTGCGATCGAAGCGCTTTATACCTCGACAACTCGGCGCTTTGATGACGGAACACCAAAAACGAAACACGTGATGACCAACGTCATCGTCGAGATCAGTGATGACGTTGTCCACGCGACTTCAAAGAGTTACTACACGGTGCTCCACGCTGTTCATGGGGAATTCGCACTTCAACCAGTCATCGCCGGGCGCTACCACGATCGTTTTGAATTTGTCGATGGTTCATGGCGGCTCACCGACATGCACGTCATCATCGATCTGATGGGCGACCTCTCATCGCATCTTCAACAAGAGTTCTAAGACTTATTTGAGAATATTGATCGCTCGTGACGCAACGACGAGCAGCGTCACAATTGAGATTAGTGACGCAAGCGCCATAAGCGCCTTCGCCCGTCGAGTCAGCGGCATCGCGTCCGTTGGACTAAACGCCGCCGAGTTCGTCATCGAGACATAGAGATAGTCGAGGTATCTCGGTCGCCAATTGGCTTGGGCGAGTTTGGGATTCTCCATTTGGGGAAACTGAAAGTCAGGAGCACTCTGTCCTGAGGTCCCCCGAACTCCGGGGCCACCTCGATCTAACTCCCAGAACCAGAGTCCAAAGATAATGACGTTGGTTGTCCAAATAATGACGGCGTTAAAAATCAGTTGCCGCCCGACGGTGGCTTGTCCTGTCGAATACAAAAGATGATGGACAAGGAAATACACTGACCAAATATTTGACAGGGTGATGACGATGATCATGGCAATCGTCACCGTGCGAGTCCACACTGGCTCTCCAGGGTGACGGTGGCGATGCGTAATACTGAGCGTAATGAGAGGGATGATCTCAATGACAGGGATCAGCCACCATGGACGAATCGTGAGCGACGCAGGAAGCAATATGTAGAGCCCGATACAGACAAGGAGCGCCAGAGATGCCGGCCAGCGATCTTCTCGAAAGTCTTTATCGGCAGTCTCAACAGAGTGATCACTCATAGAGCTTCCTTGAGGGTTGCGTGGCCTTTTCGGGCAAGAACGAAGACTTTGAATGGCTGCGTCTGCTCTCTCTTCGCCATCGATCCACCTTTACCTTGAAGATATCCCCCTCTTGATCGTAGAGCCCCCTGGTCCATCGAACTGGTTCTCACTTTGGGGCTATTCTTCAAGCGCTACGACACCCACCATTGGAGGAACCCGTGATTCTTGACCGCTTTCGACTCGATGGCCAAGTCGCGATCGTTACTGGCGCTGGACGAGGGATTGGCGCAGGCAGCGCCCTCGCCCTGGCAGAGTGCGGCGCGAATGTTCTCCTAGCCGCACGAACACAGTCACAGCTCGATGACGTTGCAAGCCAAGTCGAAGCACTCGGCTCAAAAGCCGTCACGGTGGCCTGCGATCTTTCAGATCTTGATCAAGTTGCAGGTCTTGCAGAGACCGCCGCCAAGGAGTTGGGAAGAATAGACATTTTGGTCAACAACGTTGGAGGGACAATGCCGCTCCCGCTTCTTGACACGTCGCCTCGATACCTCGAGGAGGCATTCCACTTCAACGTCGCTACCGCTCATGCCCTTGTTCGAGCATCGGTGCCTACGATGCTTGAGACTGATGGTGGGGCGATTGTCAACATCTCTTCGGTCATTGGTCGGGTTGCTGGTCGTGGCTACATTGCCTACGGCACCGTCAAAGCTGCGCTCTCGCACTACACAAAACTGGCATCGAAGGACCTGGCGCCTCGAATTAGAGTCAACGCAATTGCGGTCGGGTCGACCGCAACGTCAGCACTCGACATCGTGACCTCGACCCCAGAGTTGAAAGAGACAATGGAAGAGATGACGACACTGGGGCGCATCGGAGACATTGAAGATATTTCAACCGCGGTTATCTACCTTGCGTCAAAGGCCGGAAGCTACATGACCGGGAAAGTTCTCGAAGTGGACGGTGGCATTGATGCCCCGAACCTCGACTTCGGACTCGCAGACCTCTAGACACGAAGTTACGTATCGAACCAAAGGAGAGAACAGTGGCGTATCGAGTTGTGCAGTGGAGTACCGGGAATGTAGGCGTCCATGCCATTGCTGGTATTGATGCAAACCCCGCAGTTGAACTTGTTGGATGTTTTGTGTCGAATCCTGACAAGGTCGGCAAAGACGTCGGCCAATTGGCGGGATTAGGCCGAGACCTTGGCGTTCTTGGCTCAAACAACGCTGAAGAACTCCTCGCACTGAAGCCTGACTGCATCGTCCACACGGCCTGGGCCGACACACGGCTCGTGGAAGCACTCGCTGACCTCTCGTCATTTCTTCGAGCCGGCATCAACGTCGTCTCGTCATCGCCTGTGTTTATGCAGTATCCCTATGGCGTTGCTGACGGGTTAGCTGATCCCGTCATTGCAGCGGCAAAAGAGGGTGGGGCGTCGATTTTTGTCAATGGCATCGACCCAGGATTCGGAAATGACCAGTTGCCCTTAGTGATCACTGGGATCTCAGAGTGGATTGACGAAGTCCGATGCTACGAGATTCTCAACTATTCGACCTACAACCAAGGCGAAGTCCTTTTCGACATCATGGGCTTTGGAAAACCTATGGACGAGGTTCCCTTCCTTCTCCAGCCGGGTGTTCCAACCTTGGCGTGGGGCTCAGTGGTTGCTCAACTCGCTGCAGGTCTTGGGATTGAACTCGAACGTATTGACGAGTGGTACGAACAAGTCCCTGCTCCGTTTGATATTCAAACTGACGCGGGTGTGGTCTCGAAAGGGACCGTTGCCGGTCTCCACTTTGAAATTCGTGGAATCTACAAGGGACGCACCGCAGTGGTGCTTGAGCATGTCACCCGACTTCACGATGATCTTGCCCCTGAGTGGCCACAGCCCGCAGGAGCGGGTTGCTATCGAGTCAAAGTCTCAGGTGAGCCCAACTACACCGTGGATCTTCAACTCCTCGGCACCGATGGCGACCACAACACCGCTGGACTCAAGGCCACTGCTATGCGACTGGTCAACGCAATCCCAGCGGTGATCGACGCCGCACCTGGCTTGGTCACCGCCCTTGATCTCCCCTTAATTACGGGCAAAGGTTTAGTTCGCTAACGGAAAGCTCGGCGTCAGCCACTCATCGACATCTAGTAGTATAGTACTCAACTGAGTAGTATTTTACTAATAGAAAGAGCGAGTCGATGGACCTCTCCCGACCGATAGCAAGCGTGATGCCCAATGGACACGGGGCGGTCTTAGCGGTCCTCGCGCGGACCGATGAAGGCCTGAGCGGTCGTCGAATCTCTGAACTGACGCAGGGTGGCCTCAGCCAAAAAGGAACGAACAATATCCTGACCGAGTTGGTCGATTCAGGAATCGCCCTCTGCCAAGATGCTCCACCGGCAAAACTCTATCGATTAAATCGAAAACACCTCGCTGCGAATGCCATCGTTGTTTTGTCACATCTTCGACGTCGGCTCTTTCAAGCGATCGGTAATTCTATTTCTTTATGGAAAATCAAACCACAAGAGGTATGGGTATTTGGATCTGCTGCCCGAGGTGATGGATCGACAAAAAGTGATATTGACATAGCAATTATTCGATCAGACGGAATCGATAGTGATGATGAAACATGGAATAGCCAACTCCATCTCTTGAGTGAAGATGTACTTGGATGGTCTGGGAATCATGCATCAATTCTCCAGTACACGGTCTCAGAGTTTTCTAAACTTCGAACAAATGGCGAGCGGGTGTTTGAGGAAATTCTGCAAGATGGCGTGAAGATCTCCCTGCGTCCATCCGAAGATTTGTTCGAAAGTGCCATATGAACGTCCCCAAGGAAGCGTCCGCACACTGTTCAAAAGCCGAGGAGTTCCTCAGTATGGCCGCTCTCGCGCTTGCCTCTGGGAAAACAAATGCAGCGGCGTCGAACGCAGTTCTTGCAGGAATTAACGCGAAAGATGCAATCTGTCTCATGTCAATGGGACGAACGAGAAAGTCTGATGACCATCGATCAGCAATCGCGGAGCTTCAGTCTGCGGGCCTGATCGGAAAGAGCCAAGCACAGAGATTCCAACGTCTTCTCGCTCTTAAAAATGATGCGCAGTACCATTCGGGTGACGTTTCCCATGCTCGAGCGTCAAAGGGCCTTGAGTGGGCTACGGATCTCGTCAGTGCGGCGAACGAGTCGCTTCACCCCTCTTAATTTACTCTTCACACGATGCAAGCCTGACCACTAGCGAAAATCACGTGAACCAGGAACTGGGACATTACTCAAGAGAGGCTCGACCCGTTCAGCCACAATATTGATCACTCCTTGGGCTCGTTCAAGGCGGCCTCGAATAATGAGTGCTGGTTGATGACGAGCCACGCTCCGCCACCGCTCCCACGCCCCTTTTGAAAAGACAATGTTGCTATGGCCCGTCTCATCTTCGAGGTTTAAGAACACTGCTCCATACGCACTCTCTGGATGTTGTCGATGCGTCACCGCTCCTGCCACCATGACTTTGCTCTCTGTGTGATGGACCAGGTCACTGGCTCGCACCACCCCACGGCGATCTAACTCTGGGCGCATCAGCGAGAGCGCCGTTGCATCAGGAGTTAGCCCTAAGGCCCAGAGATCGTCGCTCACCGCTTCAAATGCGCTGGCTTCTTCGAGCACGGGGGGATGCAGCCCCGTGACAATTCCTTCGAGGCGATCGGGCGTTGCTTGCGCTGCGGCACCGGCGGTCCAGAGCAGCTCTCGCCGGTGGAGATGAAAAGAGTCCAGCGCTCCCCCAACGGAGAGTGCTTCGAGTTGAGCGCGTGTGATCTCTCCTCGGCGGACAAGGTCTTCTTGGTCTTTCCACGGTGCGCCGTGAGCGATTCGTTGTGCAGCCTCTCGCCCAACCCCTCGAACTGTTCCAAGGCCGAGCCGCAGCGCCAAGGCGTCACGACCAGGCTCCAAGGTGGTCTCTGCACCAGAGCACTGTACGTCGGGGCGTCGAGACTCCACCCCATGGCGCTCGGCATCAGCGAGCAGACTCTGTGGCGACCAGAAGCCCATTGGCTGAGAGTTCAAGAGCCCTGCATAAAACGCTGCGGGGTGAAAACACTTCATCCACGTTGAGCAGTAGACAAGATGCGCAAAAGAAACCGAATGGGACTCAGGGAAGCCAAAGTTTGCAAATGCTGCCAGTGCTGCGTAGACCTTCTCTGCCGAATCGTCACTGACCCCCTTGGCCTTCATCCCCCGGAAGAGGCGCTCCTTCATGGCATCCATGCGTGCTTCAGATCGCTTTGATGCCATCGCTTGGCGTAACTCATCGGCGTCGGTAGCGCTAAAGCCGGCGATCGCCACCGCCATCTCCATGAGTTGTTCTTGAAACAAGGGCACCCCAAGGGTTCGTTTCAGAATTGGCTCTAAGAGTGGGTGGAGATACGTCACCGGCTCTTCTCCTCGGCGACGACGGATGTAGGGATTGACCGCATGGCCTTGAATCGGGCCTGGGCGAATAAGTGCGACTTCAATAACGAGGTCGTAGAAACATCGCGGCTCCACTCGAGGCAGCGTCCCCATCTGTGCTCGACTCTCGACTTGGAATACTCCAAGGGTGTCCGCCGCACAGAACATGTCATAGACGGCGTCTTCTTGAGGGAGTTGACTCAGATCAATCGTGACTCTCTCATGCTCATGGACGAGATCCACCATGCGATGGAGGGCTTCGAGCATGCCGAGCCCTAAGAGATCAAACTTGACCAAGCCAATAGAAGCGCAGTCTTCTTTGTCCCACTGCAACACACTTCTTCCGGGCATCCTCCCCCACTCAACGGGACAGACCTCGATAACGGGACGATCGCAGAGCACCATGCCACACGAGTGAATCCCTAAGTGACGGGGTCGATGAAGGATCTCTTCGGAGAGTTGCGCGACAAGTGGAGGAATAGTCTCTAGCTGATGTCGATCGACGTCGACATCAAATGCTTTTGCCATATCTCGAAGAGCGGATCGTGGTCGATACGTAATGACGTTGGCCACTTGTGCTGCATGATGTCGGCCATAGCGGCGATAGACGTATTGAATAACCTCTTCTCGACGACCAGACTCGATGTCGACATCAATGTCGGGTGGTCCATCTCGAGCTGCAGAGAGAAAGCGTTCAAAGAGCAGACCGAGTGCCACTGCATCAGCGTTTGTAATACCCAGGGAGTAACACACCGCTGAGTTCGCCGCAGAACCACGACCTTGGCAGTAGATGTTGTTCTTTGCACAGAACTCCGTGATGTCATGGACGATCAAAAAGTACCCGGCAAAACCCAAGAGTCCAATCACGCTGAGTTCGTAGTCAATCTGCGCCCACGCACCTGGAACTCGCTCTGAATCTCGAGGCCCATAGCGATGCGTCGCTCCTCGCTCGACGAGTTCTCGAAGCCAGGCCTGTTCATCCATCCCGTCTGGACAGGGGAAGTCTGGCAACTTTGGTCCAACAAGTCGCAGGTCAAAGGCCGACGCAATCCCTATCTCGGCCGCTCGCTCCACCGCCCCAGGCCAGCGGCGAAATCGACGATGTTGTTCTTCTGGGCTTCGAAGACACGCCGCCGGCGTCGGTGGGAGCCACCCTTGCATCTCTTCGAGAGACGCTCGAGCTCGAGTCGCCGCCAGTGCAGTGGCTAAAGGAAAGGCTTTTTGTGTGGCGTAGTGGACATTGTTTGTCGCAACCAGCGCCGTCTCCGTCGCTGCGGCAAGTAGCGCGAGCGCATCATTGCGAGCGCTGTCGAGCGGGTCGCCATGGTCCCAGATTTCAACGGCCACATTGTCTCGCCCAAAGGCAAGGGTGAGTTCATCTAACCGACGCCGAGCCGCACTCGGGCCCGCGTCCCTCCACGCTTTTGCAACCGGCCCTTTACGACACCCTGTTAAGACCCACCACTCATCGCCGTGAGCAACTGCTAACTCACTCAATTCAAATTGAGGTTCTCCTTTGACTCCTCCTCGCAAGTGCGCTTCTGCCAACACCCGAGAAAGTCGTGCGTAGCCTTGCGGGCTCTTTGCCAAGATCACGAGGTGCTCACCTTCTGGATCAGGTACCCCAGTTCGAGGGTGTGCGCCCCCAAGGGTGATCTCAGTGCCAAAGATGGTCGGGAGACCAAGGGTTCGTGCCGCAGTGGCAAAACGAACCACGCCATAGAAACCGTGGTGGTCCGTGAGTGCAAGTGCGCTCAGGCCAAGCCGTGCAGCTTCTTGGACAAGCTCTTCTGGCTCAGAGGCCCCGTCGAGAAAACTAAATCCTGAATGACAGTGGAGTTCCGCGTAGCCTCCCATCAGTCGTATCTCCCAAGAAGACACCAACGCCCTTGCTCTGAAGCGAGTAACAGTCCGAGCCCGTTCTCGGTCAGGACCTGGAGGCGGACTCGAAAGCGGCGAACGTCCCACCATCTCGTCGCGAGTGGCCACGGTCCAGCCCATGCCACGATCTCTTGTGCTCGACCTTCTCCTTCAACCATGCACGTCGAAGGATCCCCACTCAAGAGGCCTCGAGCACTGACGCCAATTGGCGCACCCACGACGTCGTGCAAGCGAACAGAGGGTGGTGTTGAGAACGTGATCGTGGGCGAAGGTGCAGGGAGTTGCCCAGGCCACGGGGCACTTCGCTCTCTCACGCCACCCTCTTCGTGCGTGCTGCTTCCAAAGGGCACCAGTGTGGCTCGCTCAAAAGGATCGTGGCCATAGCTAGAGCGAGCGAACTGCACGGCACTCGGCCCAAGTCGACGTTGCAGTCGAATAGCGGCTCGAGTCGCTCGTTGATCCGCGTGTGAAGTTCCACCAAAGAACGTCGCTTCAGCCATCGGTGGTGGTGGCTCATCGAGTCCGGCCAATCGCTGCAGAATTGCTCGATCACGAATCCCGAGAAGTTCACCCTCTTGGCCACGAGCGACTCGCTGACAGTGCGCCCCGTCAAGTCCAAAGCGTTCAAGGACTCGCTCTGGAGGCAAGCCTGCAAAGCGGCCAAGGGTTGAAAGGCCCAATCGCTGACAGATCCCGGCGAGTTCTGGTCGACGCAACGTGGCAATAGAAAATCCAGAGAGAAACTCTTTCGTTTCACCACTTTGCACAATGCTCTCGGATCGAGCCGCGAGGACACTCGCAAAAAGGCCATCAGCGATACCAAAGAGCAACGGGGTTGCATGGCGGTGACCAAACATCTCCAGGTCGTCTCGCAGCAATGAAAGAAACGCCTCTTCGCCGCCGAAGAACCGACTCGGCGCTCGAGCCGGAAGTGCAGCGAGCCCAAGACGCACTGGCTCAACAAAAGGGCATCGCTCGCGCAGGAGATCGAGTACCTCTGCGAAGGCCCTCGCTTCTTCGGATCGAGGCCCTTCCCTTGACAAGCCGGGACACCAAAGAACAACGAGTCGTTCCACTAGCTCGCCTGCTCTTCGATGAGACCCACCGCTCCACTGAGCGAAGGAAGCCACAGTGTGCTCTGGCGTGCGTGAGATGCCCCACGGCGTCCTTGGCCAACGACCCCAACTCGTCGAGCAGCAAGACGACCATCTCCTCGACCTACTCCTTGCCAGGAGGACGAGACCAAAGAAAGTGTGAACTCGGGGACAATCGGCCAGTGCTCGGCGTGTTCAAGGACGACAAGCATGACGACATGGCGCTCTTTTGCTCGAGCGATAAGTTGTCGTGCTGTGCCATGAGGGACTCGGTGTGGAGGAGCCACCAAAAGAAGGTCAACGCCATCAAACAACTCCGCGGCGGCCTCGGCCCACTTGTCATCAGGTTCTGGAACAAAGATCACTCGATCAACATCGAGACCTAACTCCTTCATCGCGAGAACCCCAGGATGGCGAAGTCCCACGACTCCACACCAATGACCATTTGATGACGCATGGGCGAGGAGTGCGATGCCAAGTGACGTGGCCCCGAACCCGCTTCTGCCCGCAACGAGAGTCACTGTCCCTCGCTGCAAAGACTTCCCCGGGAGCATCCCTGAGAGGGCGGGGTCCACCGGAAGGGTGCGTGCAGAGGCTGCGATAAGAGGTGCGACCTTCTGGCGGAGTCCCGCTGGGACGGCTGGGCGCTGTCGAAACGGCCGTGACTCTGGTGAAAAAGCGAACATATGTTCGACTCTACACACCCCCTGAGACAGCGGCCAATTCCAAGGAAACAGCGGACCTTTGCTGCCTCGAGTTCTCTACTCGCTCACCGAGGAAGGGAATCTACTCAGATGAGAAAACAACTGACTTGTCCTGAACTTGAGAACCGAAGAGCTTCTGCTTACCAGCCGTCAGAGCGTTTCCGCCGTCGAAAGACCGCCACCGCACACCCCACGATGAACAGAACGAGTCCTAACACCTCAAGACGCTTCACGTTGAGGCCAGATGAGTTCAATGAGCTGCTCGCAAGAAGCGCTTTTGTTGGTTGAGCAATTGCCATCCCCTTGGTCAATGCATCTCCCTCGATGACACTGCCAGCGAGACCTCGATGCACACTGTGGTCTTGGCGTTCTCCACTGATCACTGCAGTGTGAACAGCTCCAGCATGTGCGATACCTGGGCCCATCAGGGAGCCCACAACGATGATCCCAACACAGCCCAGCAGCCGTCCCTTCGAAACCACTCGAGCCACAAGGCTTCGCCATCTGTCGCTTGTCCTCATGGCCCTCCAGCGCGTCCCCGCCTGCGTATCTCAAGAAGTGGATATTACTTATAATCATAACATTTCTCCACTAATCAGCCACGCACAAGTGCTCAAAGGGCTTCTCAGGCGTGTGGAGCTCTGTCCTGATCGGCCCACCCTTCATGAGACACTATGAAATGGATCCGGTTCAAGAAGAAATACACCCCACCAAGCAAGCGATTTTGCAGGTTGCCATTCAAGAACTGAATGAACAGGGTCAAGGCGGCTTTCGCATCTCCCACGTCATTGAGCAGTCGAACTCTTCGTTTTCCTCGCTCTATCACCACTTTGGAAGTCGTGAAGGGTTGCTACGAGAAGCCAATACTGAGAGATTCGTCTGGTCTGCTGAAGCAAACCACAAAAATCTCGCCCCCTTTGCTGAAGCAGCACTCCAGTGCACAACAACGGAAGAAGTCTTAGACCTCGGGGCAATGCTCATCCTTCAAATCGCGCACCATCCATTCGTTCGACAAAGCAGTCGCCAGCGTATTGAGGTTCTTGGTTTTGCTCTCACAGATCCAGAACTTCTCGATATCGTCACCCCACGCGAAAAAGAGTCATTCGACTTCCTCTCCTCAATTATCTCTGGGCTTCAACGTCGAGGTTTGATCCGCCAAGACCTCAATATCGAGAGTTACGTCGCATGGCTCACTGGAATGCACGCCGGACGCCTCCTCATGGAGATCGATCCCACCTTCTCTCCAGCTGCGTCCACCTGGGATAAATGTGCAATCCTCGCAACCCTCCAGCCCCTCACGCTTGATCATGAACCTCTCGAGTGGTCGCCTTCGTGGGAGAGCCCCGCACCAGAACTACCCCGACTCTTCGTTCCCAGTCCTGCCGAGGGGCCACGAAAAGTCTCTGACCACCCAACCGCCAAGGCTTTGATCGAGAACACGATCGAGATTCTCGAAACCGAGGGAGAAGAGGCGGTGCGACTCCCCAGGGTTCTCGAAGGGACCGGAACGTCCGTCACGTCTATCTACCACTTCTTTGGGAACCGAGAAGGACTGCTCGTTGCCGCGAATGCAGCACGTTTCATGCAACGTTCTCATCAGGTCGCTTTTGATCTCACTGCTACGGTGACACCGAATGATTTTCCTGCATTTCTGAAACTGAATCTTGCCGTGAACTCTCAGAACGAAGAGTTTGTTAAATGGCGCTGGAATCGAGTCGAAGTTCTCGGGGCAGGGCTCCATCGTCCAGAACTCCTCACCGCGATTGTGGCATCCCAGCGCGAGATTATTGATCAATTCGCCGTGGTTATCAGAGACGCCCAACAACAAGGATTTGTCCGAGAAGATATTGACCCAGCCGTGTCATCCATTTGGTACCAAGGCATGACTTTTGGCAGAATCCTCACCGAGATCCAGCCGGAATTGAATCAAAACGAAGAGTGGCTGGATTTGGCGATTGAAGGTACCGAAGCAGTCATTCGGACCCCTGATCAAACTACTTAGTTTTTAGAAGAACGGTGCTTGCGCTTGGCCGCAGCTCCTACAAGCAGCGCGCCACCAATCGAGAATGACAACATGACTGCATAGGCCATCCAGTTAATGTTTGATCCCGTCGCTGCGAGCATAGCGAGATGCACTGGCGTCACGGGGGCTGGGTCTGAAAGCGTTGTGCTTAGAGGAGGGTCGACGTGCGCTGGTGCAGGGGTCACACTTGGCGTGATCGTGCTTGAGGTTTTTTGACCCAGTGAATCGGTGACGATGTAGGTCGGTGGCGCGGTTACCGTTCCGAGGAACTCAGCTCTTGGCGTAAAGGTCACCGTGCCATCAGTATTAGCAACATAGGTTCCATCGACCGTCACCAAAGTCGTCAGTGTGCAGTTCGGCACGGTCTCACTCGATCCACAGAGTCGGATTGAGGAAGCCTGGAGTGTCAGGCCGGTAGACGCTGCGTCGTTAGCAAGCACCTTGATGATCTGTATGGCCCCTTGCAAACCCGTTGAGGTGTCCGGCTGAGCCGTTGGAGGTACGGGTGGATTGATCGTTGGCATAAGGAGAGCCGTGACGGTCTGATGCAGCGTCACGGTGGTTGTTGTGGGCGTCGCTGGGCCGGTGTCGACTGTTGTCTGTGTATAGGTATTTGAGACTTGGTAGGTCACCGGGGCAGTGACCGTGCCTGTAAACCCAGGGTTTGGGGTGAAGACAACTTGTCCGGTCGCGGGATCCAACACGTAGGTCCCGTCAACCGTGGTCACAGTCGTCGCAGTGCAGTTTGGAGCTGCCTGACTCTGCGTGCAGAGTTTGATAGATGTCGGATCAATCGTTGGTGTCCCTGTGGTGATGGTCTGTGTGCCTGACGTGATCGGAGCAGGGGCAGTTCCGGGTGAACTGCTCATTAACGGCGAGAGCGTGACGCTTTGACGGAAGGCAGAAGTACCCTTCATCGTCATGGCCATAGGAGCCGGTGGGGGGAGAACCACGATGTTCAAGGTTGAAGATGCTTTTTGACCTAATGAATCAGCAATCACGTACGGAACAGGAGTGACTGCCCCCGAGAAGTTCGGGTCACTTGGCGTAAAGGTCACTGTTCCATCTGGTTGAATCGCAAACGTACCATCTGCGTTCGTCACTGTTGTTGACGTGCAGTTCTTGGGAGTTTCTGAAGCGCTGCAGAGCTTGAGTGAACTCGAGACGATTGGATCCGCTGGAAGTCCCGGTGCGACATATCCCAGAGGCGACAAGGTCTGGACAACACCTTGTGCGCCGGCGGAGAAGACAGGATTGGCTACTGGAAGCGGAGGAACAATAGGAACCAGGGTCGCCGAGGCACTCTGTCCGAATGCATCCTTGACTTGATAGACGACACCAGTCTTTGTTCCCGCTGTTCCATCAGTGTTTGTGTAGCTCACCACTCCTGTCGTTGTATCCAGCGTATAAACACCATCTGTCGTAATAACACTTGTTGCCGAGCAGTTGGGAACGCTTTGGTTGACGTCACACAGGGCCACTGAAGCAATCGCAGCCGTGCCAGGAGTCGCCAGTCCCCCAGGCCCGGTAATTGCGCTGAACGCTCCACTCCCCATCGAAGCCACCACTTTTGACTGGCCCGTAGCGGTCGGTGGAGCTGGGGCGGTGACTGTTGGGGTGATGGTGGACGTAGCGCTTTGGCCCAGTGCGTCAGCGACCACGTATTCAATTGGTGTGGCGGTCCCAGTAAACGTTGAGAGTGGCGTGAAGGTCACGACGCCAGTGGTGGTGTTGACGCTGTAGGTCCCCTGGTTGGCAATTGTCAAGGTTGTGCCCGTGCAAGACGCAGCGGCGGTGCCGGTGACGCAGAGTTTCACGCTTGAGGCAACAAGGCTTGTCTGCGGTGCAGCTGCGTCATTGCCCAGGGGAGAGATTGTCTGGGCCGTGTTGAAGGGACCGGTGTTGGTGTCAGGGTT